>DASUKQ010000022.1:0-13458 GCA_036278635.1 Rhodanobacteraceae bacterium | reverse complement strand
CGGAAGTTGTCCAGCCCGCCGAGGTAAAACCACTTCAAAGCCGGATCGCTGGAAGCGAGCCGGCCATACGTGACGTCCACCGGAACCCAACCGTATGGGGCCAGATAAATCCAGGCCCAGTCGTGGATGTCATTGTAGTCGCCGTTGGTGAAGGTCCAGCCCGATTGCCAGCGCGCCGGGATGCCATTCATGCGCATCAACGCGATCAGCAACAGCGTCTGCTCGCCGCAATCACCGTGGCCCGCGTGCAGGGTGTACGCGCTGATATCCGGGATGGTGGAGTACTCGCGAGCGCCGGCCCACGGGATTTCGTCCACTGCCGCGAAAATCCGCTGCGCGATTTCATACGGATCGGTGGCGTCGCCCACGATTTGTCGTGAAAACACCCGCAGCGGTTCGGTGAACACGATGTGCGGCGCGCGCTCGGCGAGGTACGGCTTGAGCTCCGGCGTGATCTTCGCGGGCACCACTTTGGCGGGATCGATCGCGTGATACTGCGCGTACAAGGTGACTTCATAGGTGATCCTGAACACCGTCGGTTTGCCGGCCCGCGCGGCTTGTTCGAGATATACCGTGCGTTGCGGCGCCGACTCCGGCGCGATGCGATGCGCGGAAGGCTGGCTGGAAGAGAACTGGATGTCTTCCTGCTGACCCGCATCGGCGCGCGGGTACGGAATCCACGCGCGGATGGTTTTGCCCGCGGGCACGGCATCGGCATCCACGGTCAGCGTCTGCGTCACCCGCACGCGCTGCGGCACGACGCTGGATTGACCCGTGGCTTTGGCTTCCTCGATCACCTTGCGGTCGTAATCGATGTAGTTGTCATTGACCTCCTGCGGCAGGCCACTGCCGGCAAACGTCGCGCGGCCCTTGCGCCGTGCGCGCGCTTCGGCGCTCAGGTGGAACAGGTTGGACGGCGAGCGGTCGAAATACATCCGCCGGCCGTCGATGGCCATGTGCTCGAACAGTCCGTGCGCGTCCCAGCGCGCGAATTCCGCATCGGTGAGGTCCGGGATCTGCTTGCGCACTTTCGTCTTCACCTGATCGGTGGTCAGGCTGAAATCAAGACGCATGCGCTGCATGCGCTCTCGCTGGAACTCGAATGCGCGGCGTGCCTCGGGCGGCAGTCCCGGTCGCTTCAGCGCCGCATCGATTCGTGCGTCGGCCGCCTTGAATTGCCCCGACGTGACCAGTTGGACGATTGCGCCCAGGTCACGATTGCCCGACTCGACGGGTGGAATGCCTGACGTCATGGCCACCGCGGGCAGTGCAAGCGACAACATCAATGCCAGCAAGGCGGCACGTCGAAACGCGGAAATGAAACGGTGATTTTGATCGTCATCCCGGCGCAAGCCGGACTGCGTTTGCAGGATTGCAAACGCGAACGCCGAAGGCGGCCCGAAGGGCGAGCGCCATGGACGGCGCGAGTAATCCATTTTGCTTTGCTGCGCCAATCCCAGGATCAAAATGGATCCCGGGTTCCGCCCGCGGTGAATCCGCGGGCGGCCCCGGGATGACGACGAAACTCGATGTCCGCCGGGCGTCCAATATCGGCCGAATTTCATGCGCCACTCCCCACCGGCTTTGGCGCAAGCACCTGCTTCAGGTAATCCGTCCTGCCCTGCTCACGAACCAGGTGTGGGTACTTCAGTCCGCCGTCGTAGTGCACCGTGTAGGTGGCGACGGCACCGTCGTTGCGCGCCTGGACCTGCAATGGCCGCTTGCTCTTCCGGGCCGCGGCTACCGCGTCGTGCAGCACCTGCGGGCTGAACGCGTGCCCGTCGATGGAAACCAGCTTCATGCCGGGCGCAAGGCCCGCCTTGAACGCAGGCCCGCGCCAGAGAACATCTTCGACGCGGCCATCGGTGCCGAGGAACAGGCCGACGGAAAACATCGCATCGATGCCGTGGCCCTCCAGTTCGCCCATGCCGACGTTTTGCAGCGCGCTTTCATAAGCCGAGGGTTTGTCGGTGTAGACGAGCTTCCAGCCACTGGCCTCGATGCCCGACAACAGCGGCACCTGATCGCCCGTGCCGTTAACCCAGCCGTGCAGGAAGCCGGCCCAGTCGTACGGCTGGATCTTGTCGAGCGCGGCGACCACGTCGTCGAAGTCATAGGTGTGCGTGACGAAACTGCCGTTGTCGGCGCCAAAGAACGCGCGCGCGAAATCGTCGATGGAACGCTGGTCATGACTCAGTTGGCGGATCTTCATGTCGACCGCCAGCCACAACAGTTGGCCTTCGCGGTAGAAGTCGTTCTGCCGACGCCAGTTAGCCCAGGCCATGGGCGCGCCATAGTCCACCGCGACCGTGGTGTCGATCAACGGCCGCCACGCACGGCCGGTCCGATGCGCCATCACCGCAGCGCGATACGCCACCACGTCGCGCCAGGTTTGCGGTGACCACAACCCGCTGCGCGCCGTCAGCACGTCGCCCAGGTACACGGTGAGTCCCTCGTAGACCCACAACAGTTTCGGCTTTTCCGGCTGCTCGAAATCTGGCCGCCACAGCCCCTCCGGACGCATGAACTTGCCGTTCCACGAATGCGTGTACTCGTGCGGCAGCAACGAGGCATCGAGCATGAAGTGGTCCGCGTCCGCCAACATCTTCGCGCCGCTGCGCGCGCGGTCGTCGCTCGACTGGTGGTGTTCCAGGCCACCGACCGAGGTGTGGTCGCTCAAGGTCAACAGGAGGTGGTAGTCGTCGTAGTGATGGGAGTGGAACAACGCCTGCGCCTGTTCGATCAGGCGGTGGAAATCCGCACTTTGCTTGTCGGATATCGCGATCGCCGCGGCGCTGTCGCCCACCATGTCGAGGTAGCGGTGCACCGGCGAGCCATCCGGCGTCAAGTCGATCTGGCGGAAATACTTGCCGGCGATCACCGGCGAATCGACCAGCGTGTTGAACGGCAGGGGCTTGAACGTGATGCGATTGCCGTCGCGTTTGTCGGTCTGCAGCGCGCTGCCATAGTGCCAGCCGGCGGGAATCACCAGCGACGGTCGGAACGTCTGGTCTTTGGTCGGAGAACCCGCGCGGTACAGCGCGACGTGGTCCCAGGTGAGGTCGAGAAGGTTGGTCGTCACCCGGTCGCGCGACGGAAACTGGAAGCTGATGTCGAGCTGGTGTGCGCCCGCGGGAATCGTCAGGTGGAACGTGAAGCGGTCGAGTTCATCGCGCTGCCACGCAACACGCTGACCATTCGCCGAGAACTCGAGGCCCATCATGTCCCCGATGGGGCCATCCGGTGAGTGGTCGCCCGGAATCCACTTCGGGTAGTGGAGCGTCAAGGGCCCCGGCTTGACGGGCATCACCTCGTGCACGTACAGGACCTTCTGGCCGGGCTCGGGCAAGCTCACGGTCAACTCGACCGTACCGGCCGGAACGTTCGCGTCGGTCCGGCCCATGCAGGCCATGGACACGACGAGGAGCGCGGCGACCGGAAGCAGTGACCATCGTTTCACGTTTCACTCCATCAATCCCGGGTATACACATGGTACGCCGGCCGGAACTCCGATCGTCGTGTGGAATTGCGCGTCGTGACTGCAACCACGGCCGTTTCGGCTATGGCTGCATGCGCTGCGGTTATGGCGGGTCGTTGCGCTGCGGCTGGACGCGTCGCTGCCACCGCATCCACAGGAAATACAGCGGCACGCCGGCGAGCGTGATCAGGACGCTGGCGATGGTGGACCAGAACTGCGCATACAACGCATTGGCGACCACGACGAACGTGGCGAGCACGAACAAGGCGGGCACGACCGGATATC
Source organism: Rhodanobacteraceae bacterium (assembly GCA_036278635.1). Classification (GTDB taxonomy): domain Bacteria; phylum Pseudomonadota; class Gammaproteobacteria; order Xanthomonadales; family Rhodanobacteraceae; genus 66-474. The sequence goes on along the minus strand of DASUKQ010000022.1, from coordinate 9,695 downwards.
CGAGCGTGCGGTACTGCCTCGGGAAATCCGGTCGCGTGCGTCTCAGGATGAAAATGCCGATCACGCACAACGCAAGGAACGGCCACACGCCCAGCACATAGCCCTCGGCGAGCTGCATGAAGTCGCGCAGCAACACGTAGATCACCGCGATCACCACGATGAAGCCGATCGCGACGTACGGCGTTTCGTATTTCGGGTGCACCTTGCCGACGGTGCGGAAGAACAGGCCGTCCTCGGCCATCGCGAAGAACACGCGCGGACTGGACAGGATCGAACCGTTCAGCGTGCCGAACACCGACAGCATCACCAGCGCGCCGATCAGCGAGACGCCGGCGCGCCCCAGGACCACCGTCGCGGCGTCGGTCGCGACCGATTTCGACGCCGCCAGTTGCGGCACCGACAGCGCGCGCAGGTACGCGGCATTGATCAACATGTACACCACGATCACCACCAACACGCCGCCGATCAGTGCCAGCGGCAGGTTGCGTTGCGGATTTTTGACCTCCCCCGACAGCGTGGTCAGGTTCTGCCAGCCATCGTAGGCCCACAGCACCGCGATCAAGCCGATGCCGATCCCGGACCATTTGGCCATGCCCATGGGTTCCGCATTGAGCGGATTCGCCGCGCCGCCGGGCGCGAGAAAAAAGATTGCCGCGGACAATCCCACGATCGCCAGCACCTTGGCGCCGGCGGAAAGGTTCTGGATCGCGGCGCCCAGCTTCACCGAGCGCACGTTGGCGGCGGCAACCAGCACGATCAGCACCGCCGCGATCACGTGCTGCATCGGCACCGGAATCGGCATGAAGAAGCCCAGGTATTCGGCGAACATCAGGCTTTGCGCCGCCCACGAGATCGGCGTGGTCAACAGCCACATCCAGCCGAACAGGAACGCCAGCGGCTTGCCGTAGGCTTCACGCAAATAGACGTACGGGCCACCCGCCGCGGGATACATCGCCGCGAGCTCGGCAATCGACAGCGCGCCGAACAGCGCCACGATGCCGCCCAGTATCCATACCAGCGCGATGCCGGTGAGATTGCCGGTATCGGCGGCGATACCCGAAGGCACGCGGAAGATTCCGCTGCCGATGATCACCCCCACCACCACCGCCATTCCGGTGACGAGGCCGAGCTTGCGCGGCAGCTCGCGTCGAGGCGTTGCGGTCGAAACAGTCATGGCCGCGCATCGTACACGGTCGCGACCGCCGGCAGATTCGAGTCATTGACGCCGGAGCATGAACGCGCCGTTCCGGTCGCGTGTGCCGATCACCGTGTCGGCACGCGCGGGAAGCCCCGCTGCGCCGACCCGGGCAAAACCATCCATAACCCGCAGCTATGCCGAGTGCCCGTCTTTTCATTGGTGGTGTCCATTGGCCGGTGAGTATGCTCGACAGCATGCTGCAAGGACTCGACGACCCTTGCGGCGGCAAGCGTCCCGCCGGCGAGGCAAACGTTCGCACACTGCGGGCGACACGGGGAAACGGGATGTGGCTGGGCAATGCGTGTCAGACCCATACCAGCGGGAGGGAACGCGTGATGAAGAGCAGGTTTTTGCGCGAGACGCCCGCGCCATCTGCGGCAATACCCCGAGCGCGACCCACGAAACTTCCCCGACCACCGAGGGCACGACCGGAATCGGGCCATCGGGCCGTGGCGGCGGCGAGGTCGACCCAACCTGCAATCGCCTACCCGGCGTCGCCGTTGCACACGGACCGAGCGGCGCACGACCGACGCGGCGCGCACCTGCGCCCCGGCACGTAGACCACCCGCCCAGCGAACCCGAATGGCATGACGACCATCGACATCGAGATCGACACTTCGACGACTACTTCGGCTCCAGTGGGCGCTTCCCGACCCGGCGCCCTCGAACCGAAAACCTTCCAATGCAGCAGGTCAGACCGGAGCGCACCATGAAAAGCATTCGACGCATTTCACGCCGCAACAAACTCTGTGCCGCCGTGGCAATCTGCCTGTCGTTGATGGCGGCTCCGGCCGCCATGGCACAGGACGTGACCGGCTCGGTGGTGGGTCGCGCCGCGCCCGGTGCGACCGTGACGATCAACAGCCCGGCGACGGGATTCACGCGCACGGTGACCGCCGGAAAGGACGGCAGCTACCGCATTCCGTACCTGCCGGTCGGTGAGTACCAGCTCACGACCAGTGCGGGCGCCAGCCCGGTCGAGGTCACGGTCACCCTCGGCAACGCCACCACCGTCAACATCGGCTCGGCCGGCGCCCCCACGCTCGGTGCGATCCAGGTGAGGGGCAATCGCGTGATCTCGGCCGTGGACGTCACCTCCACCGAATCGGCGACCAACCTCAGCCGCCAGGAAATCAAGCGCCTGCCGGTGGACCAGAACGTCACCGCGGTCACGATGCTGGCGCCGGGCGTGACCAAGGGCAACGCCGGGTTCGGCGGCATTTCGTTCGGCGGCTCGTCGGTAGCCGAGAACGCCTGGTACATCAACGGACTCAACGTCACCGACTTCTACAACCGCAATGGCTTTTCGGAAGCGCCGTTCCTGTTCTACCAGGAGTTCCAGGTCAAGACCGGCGGCTATTCGGTCGAGTACGGCCGCACCACCGGCGGCGTGGTCAATGCCGTGGTGCGAAGCGGCAGCAACCAGTTCCACGCCGGCGCCCAGTACACCTTCGAGCCGCGCGACCTGCAGGCGAGCAAGCGCGATCTCTACGACGCCGACGGGCGCTACCTGACTTCGAGCCGGGACAACTACTCGCTCAACAAGCTCGACCTCTACGCATCCGGGCCGATCGTCAAGGACAAGCTGTTCTTCTTCGCAATGTACGAAGTCCGCGACTACCGCCCGCAAAACACCAACAACGCCGGCACCGTGCTCACCACCAACAAGAACCCCACCGGCTTCTGGGGCGGCACGATCGACTGGCGGATCACCGACAACAACACCTTGAGCCTGATGGCGTTCTCGGACAAGAACCACGAGGTCGGCAACGTCTACGATTACGATTTCGACAACGACAGCAAGGGCCAACAGACCAACACCGTCTACAACGACACCGGCGGCAAGAGCGGCAACATCACCTGGACCAGCTTCATCACCGACAATTTCACCATGAAGCTGATGTGGGGACGCAACCAGCGCGAGGCGTATTCGCATTCGCTGCGCGACGACGAATGCAACTACGTGACCGCCGACAGCGACGTGCCGCAGCCCGACATCCCGTTGGGATGCACGACCAATTCCACCGTGATCCAGCGCGACGACGTTCGCCACCAGGGTCGCGCCGACTTCCAATGGACCCTCGGCGACCACCTGTTGAAGTTCGGCTACGACCACGAAAAGAACGTTTCCAACTATGCACGCCACTACACCGGTCCCGGCGCCTACTACTACAACGTGTACGCCACCACGCCGGGGGCGACGATCAGCAACGGCGGCGTGGTGCCGCCGGGCTACTTCGCCTACATCCGCCAGCGCCAGTACGAAATCGCCGGGACCTTCGCCACCATCGATTCGGCGTACTACGTCCAGGACGACTGGCAGGTGACCCCGAACCTCCTCCTGAGCCTCGGGCTGCGCAACGACAGTTTCGACAACCAGGACGCCGCCGGACGCAGCTACATCAAGATCGACAACCAGCCCGCGCCACGCTTCGGCTTTTCGTGGGACATGAAGGGCGACGGCACCACCAAGCTGTTCGGCAACATCGGGCGCTACTACCTGCCCGTCGCCAATGTCATCAACATCAAGCAGGCCGGTGGGCTGCTGGATTCGCGTACCTACTTCGCCTTCGGCGGCTGGGAAACGCGCACCCTCAACGGCTCGCAATACGCGGTGCCGATCCTCGGGCCGCAGATCGGTCAGGTCGACGACTCCCAGGGTGACGGCACCGTCGGCGACCTGCGCGCGGAAGTCGACCACAACATGGATCCGGTCTACCAGGACGAACTGATCCTGGGCTTCGAGCAGGCACTCGACCAGACCTGGGCATGGGGCGTCAAGGGCACCTACCGGCGCCTGCACAACGCGATCGACGACATGGAGATCAGCGCCACCCCGGCCTGCGGCGGCGACGGCTACATCGGCTGGGTGATGGCCAACCCCGGCCAGCCGGTGACGGTCTGGGGCGACACCAACTGCGACGGCACGGCGGACGGCTACGTCACCATCGACACCTCGAAGCAGGGTTGGGCGATGTACGACAGCGACGGCAATTACCTCGGCCAGACCGGCTGGGTGAAGCCCAAGCGCAAGTACTACGCCGTGGAATTCGACGTCGACCGCGCCTGGGACGGCAAGTGGTCACTGAATGCGTCGTACACGATCTCCTGGACCCGCGGCAACGCGGAGGGTCCGGTGAACTCGCTGACCGATTTCGACGACACCGGTCGCACCGAGAATTTCGACAACCCGTGGGTGAACTACGCCGGCTACGGCCCGCTGTCGAACGCGCGACGCCACGAGTTCAAGTTCCGCGGCGCCTACGCCTTCAATGACCACTGGCGCGTTGGCGCGGTGGCCGACATCCATTCGGGCGCCCCGATCAGCGGGCTCGGTTCGGGCAACCCGTTTGACGACACCAACTACTACAGCTATTTCATTTGCGTCAAGAACTGTGACGGCCCTTCGCCGAACCGGGTTTACGTGCACTCTCCACGCGGCGGCTATGGCCACACGCCGTGGGTCTTCGACCTCGACGCCAGCGTCAGCTACCTGACGAAGATCAAGGACGCCAACCTCCAGGTGAAGTTCGCCGTGTACAACCTGCTGAACCAGCAGCGGACGACCGTGGTTGACGAGCAGTTGCAAGGCGACATTTCCAACGAAACCAGCCCAACCTGGGGCCAGACGATCGGCTTCGCGCCGCCGCGCTTCTTCCAGTTGACCGTCAGCGTCGATTTCTGAAATGCGGGCTGCGACAAGCGCCGGCAGGATGCCGGCGCGACGGGATGGGGAAACACGGATGCCACGCGGCGGGCCTGCACGTGGCTGGCGCATCGCGAAACTCGCGTGCACCGTCCTGGCACTGGCACTGTTGGTCGCCTGCGCGCCGCTGGCGCCGCGCAATCCCGTCGCCACCTGGGTGCCGTCGAAGAATTTCGACATCCGTGCGCCGCAGTTGGTCGTGCTGCACTTCACCGACCAGGATTCGGTGGCGCAATCGCTGGATACACTGCGGACCGCCAACAGCGGTGGGCCGGCGAGCGCGCATTACCTCATCGGCCGCGACGGCCACGTCTACCAGTTGGTCAGCGACACGATGCGCGCGTGGCATGCAGGGGGTGGACGCTGGGGCACGATCACCGACGTCAATTCCGCATCGATAGGCATCGAGCTCGACAACAACGGCCATGTGCCGTTTCCGCCGGCGCAGATTGCCAGCCTGATCCGCCTGCTGACCAACCTCACCACCCGCTGGCATATCCCGCACGCGCAGATCATCGGCCACGAGGACATGGCGCCTTCTCGCAAGAACGATCCCGGCCCGCTGTTCCCCTGGGCGAAACTGGCGGACGCCGGCTTCGGCTTGTGGCCCGATCCGGGCTTCGACCGGCTCGACCCCCCGCCCGGCTTCAACCCGTGGACGGCGCTGGCCGCGATCGGCTATTCGCTGGACGACCCGCAGGCCGCGGTGCGCGCATTCCACAACCATTTCCGCGGCATGGGCGGCGACACGTTCGATGCCGAGGACCTGCGCATCCTCTACAACCTCGTTGGCAAGATCGAACGCGGCGCCACCGCGCAATGAACCGGCCCCTCGACCCCCGGGTGGTGTCAGCGCCGGGTGTAGGTCATCTCCATCATCTTGTACTCCTTGCCGTCCGGCCCCGGCCCGTACATCGCGAACACCTCGGTGTCCGGATTGGTCCAGCGGGTCTCCATGCGCGCGCTGACCTTGCCCCTGGTAACCGGGTCGTTCCAGCTGCCACGGAAGATGCAGGCGCCCTCGTCGTCGCAGGTGCCGTCGCTGACCATCAGGCCCGTGGACATCGAGTCGTTCCAGGTACTCCACCATTTCTCGCTGACATTGTCGTAACCGGTCATGCCATGGCCCGTGAACGGCTGCCCGTACATGGTCGCCTGCACGCTTTCAACCAGGACCCGACCGTCCAGGGTCATCTTTCGCGTGGCCGTGCCGTGCTCTTCGGTCGGCGCAGCATCCGGCTTCGCCCAACTGCGGATCGACAATGTGTAATCCCCGGCGGATTTGGCCAGCTCGGCGTGTTGCTTGCCGGGCGCGCCAGCCTTCTGGTACGCGGCCATCATTGCCGCGTCTTCCGGTGACAGTGGCGGCGTGGTGTTGTCCTGGGCCAGGACGGGCGCGGAGAGGATGAGCAGCAGTGCGGGGACGAGTTTGCGGATCATGGCGGCTTCCCGTGGTGTGGGCGGAGACTCCGGCGTGCGGTCGGCGCCGGGCGAGCAGCGGTCGGATCGTGGGTGCTGCAACAACGCTGTACGCAAAACGCAACCACGACCTGATTCGGGGTTGCGGCGAATTCTCAAACGGATCTTCGGGACGGCATCTCAGTCCGTGAGCGAGGCAACTTTGGGTGCGGGGGGTTTTCCGGGCATGATCCTTGACGCGTCCATGGTCACGTCGGCCTCGGCCCATGCAATCTTGAAACGGCTCTCGATCGCGGTCGCCTGCGGCGTCTTGCCCTGGGCCAGCAGCGCTTCGTGCAGTCCATGCAACGCCCAGCCGTTGTCGGGATGGTCCTGCAGGTCCTGCCAATACACGGTTTCGGCTTCTCCCGGCCGACCCGCATCGAGCAGCACGGCGCCCAGGGCCAGCCGGGGCGGGTAGTGCCATTCGGCGGGTTCGGTGTAGATCAGGCCTTCCTCGAGCCGTACCGCTTGCGCAAGGCTCGCGATCGCCGTCTCGTAATCGCCACGCGCCGCCGCCAGCTCCCCGCCGAGCACCGCCGGGGCAATCGCGAGGATGCTGGCGGCGGAGTTGGGCGAGAACAACGGATAGTCGAGACGTGGATCGGCGGCGATCGCGCGCACCTGTTGCAGTTCCGTTTCGGCGGCATCCAGATTGCCGTTGCCGATGAAGGCGAGGCCCCGGGCGTAGTGCCAGATGCCAGTGAGGAAACGATCCGAGGCAGGCGGGGCCGGCTCGGCCAGCATGGCATCCCACTGGCCGAAGCGGGTCAGCGCGTAGTACGGCACGACCCGGAACCCTCCCAACATGGGCATCGCGGCGAGGGCCTCGTCGGGGACCTTCACGGCCACCTTTCGGGCAGCATCGATCGCGACCGCGCTGCGGCCCTGTGCGGAGGCCGCAAACCAGAGGAAGTGGATGTTGTGGGGATAATAGCCCATGGGATAGAGCCCCTGGGCACGGCATTGCGCGATGTAGCTTTCGTCGGCGGCGATCGCCCTCTCGTTGGCGGCGGCCGCATCGGCGTAGCGTCCCACGCGCTGGTAGATGTGCGCCGGCATGTGGACCATGTGCCCGGCCGCCGGCATCAGCGGCGCAAGGCGATCGGCGGCGTCATCGGCTGCCGCGGCATTGTCGCTCGCTTCCATCGCGTGGATGTACAGGTGCAGCGCCTGCGGATGACTGGGGCTGCGGGCCATGACCGACTCGATCACCTCGACGACCTCGAGCGTGCCAGGTTGCGGTGTGCCGTCCGGCATCCAGTAATCCCATGGCCGCAAATCCATGCTGGCCTCGGCCCACAGCACGGCGGCGTCCAGGTCGTCCGGATACTGCAGCATCACGGCATGCATGGCTTCGGCGTAGGCGCGATCCGCCGCGGCGCGATCGGTCGGATTGCCGGTATAACGCTGCGCCAGCGCATTGATGTAAGCCTGTTCGCGCGCGGTTGCCCTGCCGGACCGCGCGACCGCCTGTTGCACCAGGCGGTAGGCATCGGGTTCGGCATCCGGCGCCATGGGTGCGTTGATGTTGGGCCCGAGCACCAGCGCCTGTCCCCAGTAACACATGGCGCAATCCGGATCGAGCCGTGCCGCCTCCCGGAACGCGCGGCCGGCCTCGGCGTGATTGAAGCCAAACGCCAGGTTCAGCCCCTGGTCGACGAACATCTGCGCACGGGGTGAGTCGGTGGTCACCGGAAACACGTGCGGGCCGAGCCCTTGCAGCAATGGCGCCAGCGCGCCGGACGCGGAGGGCTTCCGGGCATCCCCGGTCCCGGTGTAATGCTGGTGTTGCGGTACGGGTGGGTCCGCGGTCGACGCGCCTGCTGCAGCCTGCCAAGGGCGCGCCGTGGCGCAGGTGGTGATCAGGATCCCGATTACAGCCGCCACGATCCGGTGGAAAGCACGCGGGTTCATCTGGACCTCCCGACCCTGGTCGAAGGAGAAGGCTTTGGAAGTTTGGCGTTTATACCCTCCCGGGCGCTAAGGACGAGCTAAGGAAAGGTCAAGAAAAGAGCAGGCGCCAGGTCTTTCGCGCGGATGCGGAGCAACGTCCGTACCGGGGCGTCCGGCCCGCCCGCGTTCGAGGGGATGGCAGACCCGTGCGCGCCTTCCGCCACGGTCACTCCCGCAGTTCACCGGCAGCGTCGAATTGCGCCTGCATCGACCCGGGATCGGCATCGTGGGCCCCCGCGCCGCGCGGCCCCAGTTGTTCGACCACGCGCTCGCCGCGCAACCGGAACCTGTGCGCAAGCCACATGATGAAGGTCGAAAAGAGCGCGATCACGACCACGCCGGAAACCAGGTCCAGATAGCCGAGGTTGCCGGCGTGCCTGGCGAGGCCGGGGTAACGCCCAAGCCAACTGATCACGGTGACGCCACCCAACCACGGCAGCATCCAGAACCCGGCGCGCATGTCCAACTTCGGCGTGTGTCGACCCCAGCCAGTTTCGTGGACCACGAGCAGGACGAAGCCCAGCAGCACCGCCAGCATCAGCTTCCACACGACGTCCCAACCCGACCAGAACACGATCAGGTTGGATGACACGAACGCAAGCCAGGGAATGATCCAGCCGCCACCGAGCCGGAACGGGCGCCTGTAACCCGGCAGCTCCTTGCGCAAGGCCATCATGGTCAGCGGGCCGGCGCCGAACGAGATCACCATGGCCGAGGTATGGAAGCCCACGAGTTTCTGCCAACCCGGAAACGGCAGGAAGAACAGCAAGCCCACGAAAAACGCCAGCACCACGCTCACCCACGGCACGCCCTTGTCGTTGACGTGTGACAATGATTTCGGAACGTTGCCATTGCGCCCCATCGCATACGTGAGCCGCGCGGAAAGTACGGTGTAGATCAGGCCCGTGTCCGTGGGCGACACGAACGCGTCGGCGTACAGCAGGATTGCGAGCCAGGTGAGCCCCAGTGCAGTCGCCAGCGCGGCCAGCGGCCCGAACGCCATGGAATGCTCGCCGATGCCTGCGATGAAGGTGGTGCCGATGTGGGACCAGCCGTTCGCGAGCGCCGACTCGGGCAGCGCCCCGATGAACGCGACTTGCAGGCCAACGTAGATCACCGTGCAAAACCCGAGCGAGCCGAGGATCGCGATCGGCACGTTGCGTTGCGGGTTGGTGGTTTCGCCCGCCAGCTCGACGCCTTGCCGGAAACCGAGGTAGGAAAACACGACGCCGGCTGTCGCGACCGCCGAGAACACCCCGTGCCAGCCCATGGGCATGAAGCCGCCGTGCTGCGGATGAAGGAAACGCGTCGGCTGGAACTGGACCGCGAGAAAGGCAACGATCGCGATGATGATGATGCCGACCTTCCACACCACCA
>DASUKQ010000021.1:0-21699 GCA_036278635.1 Rhodanobacteraceae bacterium | reverse complement strand
GGCGACAGCGGCCCGACGTCCGGCGACACGCCATCGGGCAAATCGATGCCCGGCAACCGGTTGAACACCTGCTGGCGCGCGAAGTAATGGTCGGTGTCGTCGCTGAAAGTGAGCGTGACGTCCGACAGTCCGTAGAGCGATATCGAACGCTTGGTGACCAGCCCCGGAATCGCGTTCATCCCGAGCTCCATCGGCACCGTGATTTGCTGCTCGACTTCCTCCGCGGAATGGCCCGGCCATTGCGCGACGATGTCCACCATCGGCGGCGACAGGTTCGGATAGGCGTCCATCGGCAGGACTTTCCACGCCCACACGCCGGCCGCTGCAAGCCCCAGCGACAACAGTACGATCAGCAGCCGCTGTTCCAGCGCGAACGCGACGATCCGGTTGATCGGCGATTGTCTGGGCGACCGCTTGCGCGGCGCCTCGCCTTGCGTGTCCGGCGCGCTCATTGCGACTGGATGAACTGCAGGAAGATCGAGCCGTCCGCGACCACCTTGTCGCCGGCCTTGAGGCCCTCGGGGACCACGTAGCGGTCATCGACGCGCATGCCGAGCGACACCGGCCGCCGCGCGTAGCCGCCCTGCTTGTCCTCCACATAGACGAACGGCAGGTTCTCGTCGTCGCGAAGCACCGCCGAAACCGGCGCCAGCAATCCCTTGTGCTCGTCGCGCGAATGGATGCCGACGCTGACGTACATCTGCTTCTTCAGCACGCCACCGGGATTGTCGACGACGACGCGTGCGTTGACCGAGCGCGTGTCGGGGTCGACCACCGCGCCGACATTCGTCACCGTGCCGTCCACCGGCTTGCCACCATCGCCGATATCGACCACCGCAGGATCGCCGAGCTGCACGCGGCCGACGTCGTCGCCGAACACCCGCGCCTGCACCCACATCTTCGAGGTATCGGCGATGGTGAAGACCGGCGTGCTGCCGGCAGCGAGGGTCTGTCCCGGCGCGATGGATTTCCCGACCACGGTGCCCGCGATCGGCGCGCGGATCACACCTTGCCCGTGCGCCGCCGGTTTGCCGGCGCGGATCGCCGCGATCGTCCCCGGATCCATGTGCAACGCGACCAACGTTTGCAATGCGGCATCGCGATCGGCATCGGCGCTCGCGGCATCGGCCTGCGCCTGCGCGTTCTCCCGCTGCGAAATCGCCTGGTGCGCGTACAGGTCGCGATCGTTGGTGGCAACCGCATCGGCCGCCTCCGCGGCCAGCACCGCCTTGCGGTAGGCCCCGGCCGCGGCGGTGAAATCGGGCGAATCGACTTCGGCCAGCGGCTGCCCTTTCCTGACCTTTTCGCCCAACGTCACCGCGACCTTCGTGACCGCGCCCGAGAAGGGCGCCAGCACGTCGGTCGCGCGGTCGTGGTCGAAATCGACGACGCCGGTGGTGGCGATGGTGGTGCGGTACGGCGTCGGCTCGATCGTGACGACGTGGATGCTTGATTGTTGCGCCTTGGTCAGCGTGACGTCGTGGGGCGTGGTCGACGCCTGTTGCGACGGTGGCTTGCCGGAGCATCCGGCGAGCGCGAGCACCGCGAAGAATACGGAGGCAATGCCCATCCGTATCATTGAACGAGGCCACCCACCTTTGTCGTCATTCCGGACAAGCTCGCGCAGCGGGCGCGATCCGGAACCCATGGTGATCCTGCTTCGAAAAGCAAATGGATTCCGGGTTCTGCGCGCCGACAGCGCGCGCAGCCCCGGAATGACGGCCAAAGAAATCGAAACTCGCTGCAGAAATGCCATTGTCTCTGCACACCAGAACTTGATCATCATCGTGGTCATTGCTTCGCGAGATCCTTGTTGTGCCACCAGCCGCCGCCCAGCGCCTGGTACAGGGCCGCAGTGTCGGCAAAACGATTGGCCTCGGCCTGCACCAGCGCGATCTTCGCCTGCTGGTATGACTGCTCGGCGGCGAGCAGTTCGAACGTGCCGATGTAGCCGCGACGCAATTGCAGTTGCGAAAGGTCCAGCGTGGTTTTGGCCGCGTGCTCCGCGGTCGCGGCGGCCTGCAAGACCCGCGCATCCTGATCCAGAGCGACCAGCGTGTCGGCGACGTTCTGGAACGCCGTCAACACCGTGCCGCGATACTGTTCGGCGGCTTCGACATAGGCCGCTTTCGCGGCGCGTTCCTGGTGCATGAGTTGGCCGCCTTCGAAGATCGGCGCGGCCAGTGACGCGGCGATGCCCCAGAAACCGGTGCCGGAGGTGAATACTTTGGAGATCGCCAGCGCGGTGCTGCCGGCATCGGCGGTGAGCTGGATTTGCGGCAAGCGTTCGGCGGCGGCGATGCCGATCGCGGCGCTGGCCGCGTGCAGGTTGGCGCGCGCCTGACGGACGTCGGGACGTTGCGCGACCAGTCTCGAGGGCAGGCTGAGCGGCAGGTTTTCGGGAAGGTGCAGGTCGGCGAGCGTGAAGGTTTCCGCGGGCGCCTGATCCGGAAACCCGCCGACCAGCACCGCCAACGCGTGGCGCGTCGCGGCAAGCTGTTTCACCAGCGCCGGTAGCCCCGCTTCGGTTTGCGCAAGTTGCGCTTGCTGCGCGGCCAGGTCGAGCTTGCTGGCGTCACCCTTCTCGAAGCGCAGTTGCAGGATGCCGAGACTGTGCTTTTCCAGATCGACCAGTTGCCGCGTCGCCTGTACCTGCTCGCGCAGCGACGCTTCAAGTACCACCGCAACCACCACGTTCGTGGTGAGCGTCGTCCAGGTGGCGATCATCTGGAAACGCGCGACCTCGGCCTGCGCCTTCAGCGATTCGCGCGTGCGGCGATTCAGGCCGAACAAGTCCGGTGCATAGGAAATGCCGAGTTGCGGCGTGAACAAGCTGTACAGATAGGCGTTGTTGCTCGGCACCGGTGCCAGCGCGGCCGACGGATCCTGCTCGCGGCTGGCCGAAAATCCGGCCGACACGCCCGGAAAGAACGTGCCGCGCTGGGCCAGCACGTCTTCGTGCGCGACACGCAGGGCGGCCTGCGCGGCCTTCAGGTCGTGATTGTTTTCAAGTGCGCGCGCAACCAGAGCGTCCAGCGGCTTCGAATGAAACAACGTCCACCAGTCGCCAGCAATATCTGCGCCAGCGGTGAAGTGCTGCGCCCCGCCGCCTGCGAGGCCCGACGTCGATGCGGTGGTCGTCGGCGGCTGCGCGACGTACCCGCTGACCACGGGCGGCGCCGGCGGCTTGAAGTCCGGGCCGGCCGCGCAACCGGCGAGCGCGAGTGTTGCGGTTGCAAGCGCAGCACCGACCGCACGCAAGCACGCCGTGGGCAAAGGGGATTTCATTCGGAGCGGTTCTCTGTTCCTGCAGTTCGATGCGGCGTCCATTGACTGGACGCAGCAAGAGGGGAAACCCTCGACGCCGGAGAACCGCAGGGTTGGGCGGCGACGAAAGTATGCAACGTTATATCATTACGATAGCTTGAAAACCGAATGCCCGTCAACCCATCGGCTCGCAGCGTACGTCACCCGCCCCGCGAGCGAGGCTCCGTGCCCAGGCCAACGGCGCTGCCTCTTCGCTTGCGACGAAGCGCCACAAAGCGAAGAGGCATCGGCGCGCGAGCGCGATCCTGCAATGCGAGCTTCAGATCACTTGCCCATGCCGGGAGATTGCGTGATTCCGAGGTTGTACGCCTCGAACGCCCACACGTCGGACGTCTGCCGGATCTGCTTGTCGGTCGGCATGTAGGTGTGACTGGTGCTGCCAAACGTCTGCAGCAGGATCGGATTGGCGCAACCCTGTGCCTGCTGGATCTTCGCGGCGAACTTGAACTCGTGGCTCGGCACCACCCGGTCGTCGTCCCATGACGTCGTGATCAGCGTCGGCGGATAACAGGTGCCCGCACGAACATTCTGCAGCGGCGAGTACTTGATCAACCACTGGAACGCCCGTTTGTTGTCGGAACTGCCGTACTCCGGCACCCAGAACGAACCACCCGAAAATTTCTGGTAACGCAACATGTCCAGCACACCGTGACCAATGAAGGCGGCGCCGAACAACTCGGGATGCTGGGTGATCGACGCGCCGGTGAGCAGACCGCCGTTGGAATAGCCCTGGATGCCGAGGTGCTTCGACGAGGTGTAACCCTGGTTGATCAGATATTTCGCGGCCCACGCGAAATCGTCGAACACGTTCTGCTTCTTGCCGAGCATGCCGGCGTGGTGCCAAGCCTCCCCATAGGTGCCGCCACCACGCAGGTTGGCGACGGCGTAGACCCCACCCATTTCGAGCCACACCGGCAACATCGGACTGAATCTCGGGGCAATGGTGATGTCGAACCCGCCATAGCCGTAAAGCACGGTGGGATGGGTGCCATCGAGCTTGATGACTTTTTTCGCGACAATGAACATCGGTACTTTCGTGCCGTCCTTCGATGTGTAGAACACCTGCGTGGTCTCATACGGCGAAGCGTCGAACTTGACGTCGGGCTTGAAGTACACCGATGTCTTGTCGTCGGCCACGTCGAAACGGTAAACGGTGGTCGGGTACAGGTAGGAAGTGAACGCGTAGTAGGCCGTCGCCGAATCGTTGCGGGCCGAAATGCCCCCGACCGTGCCGAGCGTTGGCAAGCTCAGCGTGCTGATCAATTTTCCATCGGTGCCGAACAGCTTCAAGTCGCTCTTGGCAACATCGCGGTAATTCGCAAGGATGCGCCCGTCGGTCAACGCGACATCAGCGAGCACGCTTTTGGCCTGAGGCACCACCACGCGCCAATGCGAGGGATCAGGATCGCTGAACCTGGTGGCGACGATGCGCCCCCTGGGCGCGTCCAGCGTGGTTTGCAGATACAGCGTGTCGCCGATATGCCCGATTGGCGAGTACAACGCATCGTTCCTGGTGTAGAGAGGCTGGATCCTGGCACCGAGATCCGGTTTGTCCGGAGTGCCGAGGTCCGCGTAAAACAGTTCGTTCTTGGTGATGGTGTTGTTGGTGAGGAACACGATCAGGTAGCGTCCGTCCTCGCCCACGCCGCCACCGATGCCGGCGTGCGGCAGGTCGGCGCGTGCATAGATCACCTTGTCGTCGGACTGCGGCGTGCCGAGCGTGTGGTAATAGAGCTTCTGATTGAGCACAGCGTGGCTGATCGCCTTCTCGCCACCCGGCGGCTCCGGGTAACGCGAATAGAAGAATCCCTTGTCATCGTGCGTCCAGGAAATACCGGAGAACTTTACCCAGCGGGTCACATCCGGCAATTGCTTGCCGGACTTGACGTCCATCACATGAATCGTCTCCCAGTCCGAACCGCCTTCCGACAACGCGTAGGCGTAGTACTTGCCGTCCGGCGACGGCGCACCGCCCTTGAGCGCGATCGATCCGTCCGGCGAAAGCTCGTTCGGATCGAGCAGCACGCGCGGCTTGGCCGTCTCCGAGTCCTGCACGTACACGACACTCTGGTTCTGCAGGCCGGAATTCCTGCGGAAGAACAGCATGCCGTTCTTCAACTGGTCGGGCGTGCCCTCCTTCGCGTAGTTCCACAATTCGGTCAGCCGGTGATCGATCCAGCCGCGCACCGGAATCTTCGCCAGGTAGTCGTCGGTGATCCTGTTCTCGGCGTCCACCCACTGCTTCAGTTGCGGGCTGGTCAGGTTCTCCATCCACTGGTACGGCGCCGGTACCTTGGTGCCGAAGTAGGTATCGACGGTATTGTCCTTGTGCGCCGCCGGATACTCGATGGCGGACGGTGGCGCGGTTTCCTGTGCGAATGCAACCGTCGCCATCGCGGCGAGTACGGACGCGGTCAACAGGTTCGTGGAAAATTTCATCAGACCCTCCTTCTTGCTGAAAGCAGATTGGCTCTGCATGGACCGGAAGCAACCTGGAAAGGAAATCGATCAGACCCACCGGAATTGGCGCTATCTCTCTTGTTCGTCATTCCGGGACCATCGCCGGCTCCATCGGCGATAAAACCCACGATCAAGCCGTGGGCACCCCGGAATGACGAAGAAGGGATGCGTGTCGACTCACTTCGGTTCCGGCGGAATCCTGAACTCGTGCGGCGGGGTGTCACCCGCCAGGTACTTCACGAAGTAATCCCACCGGCGACGCGTCACATAAGAAGAATCATCGTCGTAACCGTGGCGCTGGTTCGGAAGGACAAGAAGATCAAAATTGCGGTTGGCCTTGATCAGCGCATCGACTACGAGATACGTGTTGCCGATGGGCACGTTGTCGTCGAGCGCGCCGTGCACCAGCATCAGTCGCCCTTCCAGGTTTTTCGCGACCAACGGGTTGGCCTGGTTGTCGTAATTGGTGGCGCCGTCCGCGTTCGCCACCAGCAGGCCCTGGTATTTCTCGCCCCAGTCGTTCTCGTAAATGCGGTTGTCGTGGTTGCCGCTTTCGGCCCAGCCGACCTTGAAGAAATCCGGATAGCGGAACATCGCGCCCGCCGTCGCATTCCCGCCGCCGGAATGGCCCCAGATGCCGACGCGCGTGATGTCGATCCACGGATGACGCTTCGCCAGTTCCCTGATGCCGGCGACCTGGTCGGGCAGCGTGTTGTCGCCCATGTTGCCGTACCAGGTGTGGTGGAAACTCCGCGAGCGCAACGGCGTGCCCATGCCGTCGATCGCGACCACGATGAAACCGAGTTCCGCAAGCGCCTGGTTGTCGCGCGACCCACTGTGACCCCGCGCGGACATGAAGCTGAAGGTGGAGATCGAGCCGATCTGCGGCCCGGGATAGACGTAGTCGATGATCGGGTACTTCCCGTGCGGATCGAAATTCGTCGGCTTGAACATCATCCCGTACAGCGTGGTCTTGCCGTCGCGCGCCTTCACCGTGAAGGGAATCGGCGGCACCCAGCCGGCGGCTTCAAGCCTCGAAATATCCGCCTTCGCGACCGTAGCGACGACATGGCCGTCCGTCGACGAACGCAATACCGTCACCGGCGGCGTGGTCGGTGTCGAAAAGGAATCGACGAAGTATTTCCCTTCCGGCGACATCGTGATGGTGTGGTCGGCGACTTCCGGCGTCAGCAACGTGGCCTCGCCAGTGTCGATGTCCACCTTCCAGAACTGCCGGTAGTACGGGTTCACGCCCGGCGTGCGGCCGACGCCCACGAACCACAGCGTCCGGGTCGCGCGGTCGAGGTGCAGCACCTCGGCGACGTTGCCCTCGCCAGTCGTGACGGCGCGAAGCTGCTTGCCGGTCTTGAGGTCGTAGAGGTAAAGGTTGGCCCAATCGGTCTGTTCGGATGGCCAGATCGCCTCGTGCGTGGCCGGCAGGTACTGCCAGTTCACGCGCCCGTGGCCGCTTTCGTAGTAATCCTTCGCGGCGAATTCGAAAGCGGTGCGTACGTCACCGGTTTTCGCGTCGGCTATGCGAAACCACTCGTGCTGGCGGTTGCGCGAAGTCGATACCAGCGCCAGCGTCCCGCCATCCGGCGCCCATTTCGCGTCGCTCCACGTGTACGGCTGATCCTCGTCGCAGGCCAGCGTATCGCACAGCGTGGACAGCCGCTGCTGGGGCGGCATCTTCAAGCGCAACAACTTGCGCGTGGCGACATCGACCACCACCGGTTCGATCATGAACACGTGCTCGTCGCCGGGCAACGGATATTTCCAGGCATCGAGTTCCGGATGCCCGACGCGAGTACCGACGGTATACATTTCGCCGACGTTGCGCTGGTCCTGGCGATAGGTCGCGATCTTCGTCGAATCCGGCGACCAGCGCACGATCGCGCCGTCACCGTGGATCCAGCCGGCGTTCTGCGTCGCGTAGCCGTAATCCTCGATGCCATCGGTGGTGAGCCGGGTTTCCTTGCCGGTCGCAACGTCGCGCACCCACAGGTTCCAGTCGCGCACGAACGCGAGCAGCTTGCCGTTGGGGGACAGCGCGCCGGGCTCCCTGCCGGTATCGAGCATCCTGTCCAGCGCGGTGCAGACCCCGATGCCCGAAAGGTCGCAACGGTAGATCGTCTCGTCCAGGGTGACATCGAGATCGCCGCCCGGCAGCGGACGGAAATCGAACGCCTTCGGCCACTTTCCCGCATCCACCGGCTTGCCGCGCGCCTTGCCCAGCGCGGCTGCGAGTTTCGCCTGATCGAACGCGGGGGCGATCCTGCCGGTCGCGGCGTCCATTTCCATGATGTGGTCGCCGGCGGCATCATGGTCGCGATACCAGAAGTGCGCGTCGTCCCGCCACTTCACGCTCTGCACGTCGTGATCGACCAGCGGTGTGGTGTTTTGCGGAAGAAACTTCACCGCCCCCGCGTAATCGGCGTCGGTCAACTGCCGCGCCTGCAAAGCAGTGGCAAATGTCAGCGCCGCCACCAGCAGCGTGCAGGCAAAAACACCCATCGATCGCACAACCACCCCTCGTCAAAACGCGCGAGCACAACCCGTTGATCCTAGCCCCGCCACCTGTGCCAGGCCCCTGCCGAAAGTCCCGGGTTGCTAGCGCACGTACACATGGCGACGATGCCCACTCGCGGGCGACAGGTCGATCAGCAACGCGATCACGATGCCGACGATCGGCCACAAGGTCCACTGGCCGCCAAACCAATGCTGCACCGCCGTGTACCAGAGCAGCGTGGTCGGCAGGAAGATGAATCCGAGCACCGGCCACAACGCGATCGAGAAAATCCCGCTGAACCAGTGGGTGAACAGCCACAGCAGCACGATCACCACGCGCGGCACGAACAGGGCAAACAGAACCATCAGACAGGGCATGGACAACCTCCAGGTGTTCTCTTTGGTCGTCATTCCGGGGCCCGCAGCAGCTTCACCGCTGCGGGAGCCCAGAATCCACGCCATGGCCGGAAGGGGATCCAAAGCTGGATTCCGGATCTCGCCCACTTCATGGGCTCATCCGGAATGACCGGTATATTTACTGCACAACACAATAGTGACGCCGCGGATCAGGTTCCGCCGGCGCGCGAACCCGGGATCGGCGGGCCTTTCAATTCCAGCATGTTGCCTTCCGGATCGAACAGGTAGATCGACGGGCCCTGGCCCTCGGCGCCGTAGCGAGTGCCGATCTCGCCAACACGCACGCCGTGCGCCTTCAGGTGCGCAACGATTGCGCCCTCGTCGTATCCATCGACGCTCAGGCAAACATGGTCGACATTGTGCGCGTCACTGCCGGGCGCCGCGCCACCCTTCCGGCCGAGCTTGCCGTCCACATCCACGAGATCGATCAACGAGGATCCGGCGCGCAACTGGAACAGGCCGATGTCGGGCTGGTCGAGCTCCGGCGTACAGCCGAGCACATCGCAATAGAAACGCCGCATCGCGGCAACGTCACGCACCCGCAGTACCACGTGGTCGAGCTGGCGCAGGCTGAACGGAACGGACATGGGGACACCGACGTCGGACTTGACCCGGATGGTAAATGATCCGCGAAAGCGGCACCTGTATAATGCCCTGATGGTGGAAGAAGCGGTTCAACCGCTGCCGAAGGCGCAACGCCCATAATCGCTCAGGCCCAATACCACCACGCTGGAAAACTCTGGAGAGACCGGCCCGCATTGTCGCGGCCACCGGCGCCGAAGGGGCAAGCAGCGCGATGCTGCGAAACTCTCAGGTACAAGGGACAGAGGGGCGGCAAACTTGAAGTTCGTCATACCGGGGGCTGCGCCGGCTCCATCGGCGCGGCAACCCGCAAGAAGCCGCGGCCAGCTCCGGAATGACGACGCAGCAAGATCGAGGTTTGACCTCAACGACGATCTTCGCCCACCCCCCCCGGAACCTGCCATGACCCAGCACACCGCATCGCTGCACGACCTCGAACAGCACGACGCCTTCATCGACCGCCATATCGGTCCCGACGACGCCGAGATCTCGGCGATGTTGCACGCGGTCGGATACGACTCGCTGGAAGCCCTCACCGACGCGATCGTTCCTGCCGCGATCCGCCAGAAGAATCCGCTGGCGCTGCCCCCGGCGGTCACCGAGACCGAAGCCCTCGCCAGGATCCGCGCCATCGCGGACAAGAACCAAGTGTATCGCAGTTTCATCGGCCAGGGCTATTACGGCACCCATACACCGCTGGTGGTCCTGCGCAATGTCCTCGAAAACCCCGCGTGGTACACGGCCTACACACCGTACCAGGCGGAGATTTCCCAGGGTCGGCTGGAAGCGCTGATCAACTTCCAGACCCTGTGCGCCGACCTCACCGGCATGGAAATCTCCAATGCCTCGCTGCTGGACGAAGCCACCGCCGCGGCCGAGGCGATGACGCTGGCGCGCCGCGCATCGAAGGCGAAGCCCGAGGCGTTTTTCGTGTCGAAACGCGTGCACCCCCAGACCCTCGAGGTTTTGAAGACCCGCGCCGAACCGTTGGGCATCGAACTCGTCATCGACGATGAAGCCAACGCCGCGAATACCGACTGTTTCGGCGTGCTGCTGCAATATCCCGACACCTTCGGCACCGTCCGCGACTACAAGCCCCTGTGCGAGGCACTGCACGCGAAGGGCGCACTGGTCGCGGTAGCAACCGACCTGCTTGCGCTGACCCTGATCGCACCGCCCGGCGAATGGGGCGCCGACATCGTGGTCGGCAACTCGCAACGGTTCGGCGTGCCGTTCGGTTTCGGCGGGCCGCACGCCGCGTTCATGGCCTGCCGCGACGCCTACAAGCGCTCGTTGCCGGGGCGCCTGATCGGCGTGTCGGTCGACGCGGAAGGCAAGCAGGCCTATCGCCTGACGCTGCAAACGCGCGAGCAGCACATTCGCCGCGAGAAGGCGACGTCCAACATCTGCACGGCGCAGGTACTGCTGGCGGTGATGGCAGCGATGTATGCCGTGTATCACGGTCCCGACGGGCTGGTGCGCATCGCGCGGCGCACCCATCGCCTCGCCGCGATCCTTGCGACGAGCTTGCGCAAGGCGGGCATCACGGTCGGCGGCGATTTCTTCGACACCCTGCACGTCACCGGTATCGATGCCCATACGATCCACGCCATGGCGAACGCGGCGCACATCAACCTGCGCCATATCGACGCGACCTCGCTCGCGATCAGCCTGGATGAAACCACCACCCGCGGCGACGTGCACCAGCTCGCGGCGCTGTTTGGCGCACGCATCGACGACATCGACGCGCTGGATCGCGACACCCCCGATGCATTGCCGGCCGCGCTCGTGCGCCACTCGGCGTTCCTCACCCACCCGGTGTTCAACAGCTACCGCAGCGAGCACGAGATGCTGCGGTACCTGCGCCAGCTCGCCGACAAGGACCTGGCGCTTGACCGCAGCATGATCCCGCTCGGCTCGTGCACCATGAAGCTGAACGCCACCGCGGAGATGGTGCCCATCACATGGCCGGAGTTCGCCGACATCCATCCACTCGCACCGCCCGAGCAATGGCGCGGCTATCGCGAACTGATCGACGGCCTCGAAGCCATGCTGGTCGCGCTGACCGGCTACGACGCGGTCAGCCTGCAACCGAACGCCGGCGCGCAGGGCGAGTACGCGGGTCTGCTTGCAATCCGCGCCTATCATCGTGCGAACGGGCAGGCGAAGCGTGACGTGTGCCTGATCCCGGAATCTGCGCACGGAACCAACCCGGCCTCCGCGCAGATGTGCGGCATGACGGTGGTGGTCACCAAGTGCGACACCAACGGCAACGTGGATGTCGAGGACATCCGCGCCAAGGCGGAGAAATATTCCGACCGTCTCGCCGCGATCATGCTCACCTACCCCTCGACCCACGGCGTGTTCGAGGAAGAGATCGTCACCATCTGCGATATCGTCCACCAGCACGGCGGGCAGGTCTACACCGACGGCGCCAACTTGAACGCGTTGTGCGGCGTCGCGCGCCCGGGCCGCTGGGGCTCGGACGTGTCGCACCTCAACCTGCACAAGACCTTCTGCATCCCGCACGGCGGCGGCGGTCCCGGCGTCGGGCCGTGTGCGGTGAAGTCTCACCTCGCGAAATTCCTGCCGCGCGTTTTTCCCCCTCTCCCTCCGGGAGAGGGCCGGGGTGAGGGTCCGGGTCCCGCGCAAGGAGGCATGGTCTCCGCCGCCACCTTCGGCAGCGCATCGATCCTGCCGATCTCGTGGATGTACATCACCCTGATGGGCCGCGAGGGCATGCTGAAGGCGACCCAGGTTGCATTGCTCAACGCCAACTACCTTTCGAAGCGGCTGGCGGGCCATTACGAAACGTTGTACACGGGCCGCAACGGGCTGGTTGCGCACGAGTGCATCCTCGACCTGCGCCCGCTGGAGAAAACCAGCGGCGTCGGCGCCGAGGACGTGGCCAAACGGCTGATCGACTTCGGCTTCCACGCCCCCACCCTGAGCTTCCCGGTCGCCGGTACGTTGATGGTCGAGCCGACCGAGTCCGAATCGCTGCACGAGCTGGACCGGTTCATCGACGCGATGATCCAGATCCGCGAGGAAATCCGCGCGATCGAAGACGGCCGTTTGGATCGCGAGGACAATCCGCTGAAGCACGCCCCGCACACCGCCACGATGGTCTCGGCAAGCGAATGGACCCACGCCTACCCGCGCGAACTCGCGGCCTACCCGCTGGCGTCGCTCAAGCAGGTCAAATACTGGTCGCCAGTCGCGCGCGTGGACAACGTGTACGGCGACAAGCACGTTTTCTGCTCGTGCCCTCCGATCGAAGCGTTCAAGGGCGAGGACGAGGCCGTCGACGCGAGGAAACCCGCGTAACGCGCAGCAAAAAAGCCATCCCCCTCGTCGCGCTGCGCGCGCGTTCGCCTCAATGGTTTGTCGTAGGAGCCTGCCTGCAGGCGACTCCGAACGATCGACCGTGGCGGTACACCCATAGCGCGCAGGCGCGCTCCTGCGAGAAGCGCCTTGACAACCTTTTCGTAGGAGCCAGCCTGCTGGCGACCTGGAGGCATCGGCGCAACTGATGGTTCCGTCGCGCGCAGGCGCGCTCCTACGGGTGCATCCGGTCCGCGGCAGCGTTCAACACCTCGCCGCACTCGCCGTCGAGCTTGAACTCGAACAGGTCGTCGGCGCGAGTGCGGCCGCGATTGACCGCGACCACGGGAATGCCGCGCGCAATCGCCGCGCGCACCAGCCTGAAACTCGACCACACCATCAACGACGAGCCGACCACCAGCACGCCGTCGGCCGCTTCCGTGGCCGCAAGCGCCGCCATGCCCGTTTCGCGCGGCACCGATTCCCCGTAGAACACGACATCCGGTTTCAGCATCCCGCCACATACTTCGCAGACCGGCACTTCAAACGCACCGAAATCTACGCCTTCGATATCCGCGTCGCCGTCCGGCGCAATCCGCGCGGATGCCGCATCCCAGCCAGGATTTGCTGCGCGCAGACGCGACTGGAACGCGTCGCGCTCGAAGCGATGCCCATTGGCAAGGCAGCGCACCACGTCCAGCCGCCCGTGCAGGTCGATCACGCGCGTGCTGCCGGCACGCTGATGCAGGCGATCGACATTCTGTGTGACGATCCCACCGATCCGACCCGACTGTTCCAGGCGCGCCAGCGCAACGTGTGCGGCACTCGGTCGCGCCGCCGTGAACATCGGCCAGCCGGCGAAACTGCGCGCCCAGTAGCGTCGACGCACCGCGTCGCTCTCGACGAAATCCCGATACTGCACCGGCGCCGAGCGCTTCCAGTTGCCGTCGCCGTCGCGGTAGTCGGGAATCCCCGATTCGGTGCTGACGCCGGCGCCGGTGATCGCGGTCACACGCGAACGCTCGGCCAGCCACGCACCAAGCCGCTCGACATCCGCCGGGGGTGTCGGAACCCCGCCCAGGCGACTCCTGTCGTTCACATCCCTCATCGTGTCCACTCTAACGCGAATGCCGCGCCACGAGCGGGGTACGCCGGACGCATGCGACGGGTTCCGCCAGCCGCCGCGACGGCAGGGCGAGGCGCGACCGCGCGTTCAGCTTTCGTCATGCCGGACACCCACGTGACTGCCGATCGCCGCGTCGACGCCGGGACCATCCATCGTTTAACGCATCCGGGCGGGTTCCTTCATTCCCTTGCCCGCGCGACACAGGATGGCGTGCAACGTCAAATGAAGGTTCGGTCACGCAAGCCGCCGATTCCCGGATGGAACGCCATGGCCGTGGATGCGCGTACACTCGCGATGCTTGATCACGATCACGTCGCGCGCAAGGCGCATCTGCGATCCTGTCGCGCTGGCGCAGCCAGCGCCGTGACCCCACGAATCCACCGCGCCCCCGGACGGGGAAAGGAATGTGTCCATGCCAGCGAACAAGCTCCACATCCAGGCCTCGCAGGTATGGCCGCCGGTTGCCTCCGCGGCACTGCGGGTCGCCTTCGGCATCATCTGGGCGGTCGGCGCCGCGCTGACGTTCTCGCCGGATTTCGCCGTCCACTACGTCGGCTACCTGCACAACGCTGCGCAAGGCCAGCCGGCCTGGTCGGCGTGGTGGTTCAACATGTGGATTGCGATCGTCACGCCGAACGTGACACTGTTCGTGTGGCTCACGCGCATCGTCGAAAGCCTGCTCGCGCTGGCGTTGCTGGTCGGCTTCGCCCGCAAGACGGTGTACGTCCTCGGCGCCCTGTTCAGCCTGCTGGTGTGGAGCACGGCCGAAGGCTTTGGCGGCCCATACACCGTGGGCGCGACCAACATGGGGGCCGCGATCACCTACGTGTTGATCTTCGTCGCGCTGATCGGCATCAACGCACGCGGCGGGCGCAGTCCCTACAGCGTCGACTACTACCTCGAAAAGCGTTGGCCCGGCTGGCGGCGGGTGGCCGAATGGGGTGGAACGAAGATCCTGGCGCAGGAACCGGCGGTGCTGCCGTGGCGGTTGCAGGTTCCGGCCATCCTGGGCGTGGTGGTGCTGTTGGCGCTCCTGGTCCTTGGCCTGCAAAGCGCCCTGAACGTCCGCTCGCCCTCCCCGACCGCGGCGGCCGCCGCGGTCACGCCGCTGTCGCTGGCCAAGGCCGAGCCGACCGCGCCGCCGCGTGATGCGCGGCTGCCGCCCCTGATCGGCACCGGCGACAGCGTGGACGTCCACATCGAGGCGACCGACGATTCGGTCTCGATCGCCAACGGCGTCGATTACCAGGCCTGGACGTTCGGCGGCAGCGTGCCCGGCCCGATCCTGCACGTGCGCCAGGGACAGACGGTCAACGTGACCTTCACCAACCACGGCAACATGAAGCATTCGCTGGACTTCCACGCCGCGGTGACGCCGCCGAGCGTCCATTACGTGGATATCGACCCGGGCCAGACGATCACGTATTCGTTCGTCGCCAGCACGCCCGGTGCGTTCCTCTACCACTGCGGCACCGACCCGGTGCTGCTGCACATTGCCAACGGGATGTACGGTGCGTTGATCGTCGATCCGGCCACGCCGTTGCCGCCGGCCACCGGAAGCTATGTTCTGGTGCAGGGCGAGTGGTACACGCAACAAGTGTCCGGCACCACCATGGGCCCGAACTTCGAGAAGATGAGCGAGGAACGTCCCGACGAAGTGGTCTTCAACGGCGCCGCGTTCCAGTACCGCGAACACCCGTTGCCGGTGACCGCGGGCGAGCGCGTGCGGCTTTACGTGGTCGACGCCGGCCCGAACCTGTGGACATCGTTCCACGTGATCGGCGCGATCTTCGACAAGGTTTATCCCGACGGCGATCCGGCGCACGCATTGAGCGGCGTTTCCACCTATACGGTCGGGCCGGGCGCCGGCGCGATCTTCGACCTGGTGCTTCCGGAGGCCGGCGAATACCCGTTCGTGGACCACGACATGGCGCACGCGAGCAAGGGCGCGATCGGCGTCCTCGATGCCCGCGGCCCCAATGGCGAAGCGCCCGCGAAACCGCGGATCACGTCCGCGCCGGCACCCGCGGCGCCGGCCGCGGCGACCGCATCCGAGCCTACCGGACCGTACAAGTTCGATGCCGCCAAGGGCGATCAGTTGTATGGCGCGCGCTGCGCCGCATGCCACCAACCCACCGGCATGGGCATCCCGGCCGCGTTTCCGCCGCTCAAGGGCAATTCCGCCGTGCTCGACCCGGATCCCGCCAAGCAGATCGACACGATCCTGCACGGGCTGCATGGCCAGGAAATCGACGGCACCATGTATGCGACGCCGATGCCACCGTTCGGGAGCCTCTTGACCGACGCGGAAATCGCCGACATCGCAAACCACGAACGCACGTCGTGGGGCAACCAGGCCAAGCACGTGACGGCGGAAGACGTGAAGGCAAGGCGCGCCGCCGGTCCATCGAAGCCATAGGAGCCGATGCGGTCCGCCCGAACTCATGCCCTTCGCAGGAGCCCGCCTGCCGGCGACCGGAACGCATCGCCGCGCATGACGATCACATCGCGCGCAGGCGCGCTCTCTACGACAAGTCGGAACGGGGCAGTGTCGGGCGTACCCAAACCCACAGCGCAATCATGTACGCGAACACCACGACGTAGGCGACCGCAAACGCCCACAGTGGCAGCGGCCAGTAGATCAAGGTGTCGATCCAGCCGGCAATCAGCGGTTGCGAGTGCGCGGTTTCGGACAGGTCGCCCTGCCAGATCGTCAGGAAACATGCGCGCCCCAGCACCGCCTGCAACGCCACCACCGCAAGGCTCGCAAGGTGCACGGCGCGGAGCCAGAAATTGCGCACCCAGCGCCAGGCGCGCCAGGCACCGATCGGAACGAGCACGCACCCCGCGACGTTGAACGCGATGATCGCGAGGTGGAGCGCGAGAATGGACAAAGCAGCCATGCGATGCGAATTGTCGTCAAGTCAGGCTTGAACCCCACGCACGGCATCCCAAAAGCCGTCCCCCCTCGATCCCCGCAACCCTGCCGCCATCACCCGTTCGGAACGACGGGGTCGCGCGCGGAGCGCGCGGGGGACGCCCGCGCAAAACTCACGTCATCGTCACGAACTCTTCCGCCGAGGTCGGATGAATCGCCACGGTGCGCTGCAAGTCCGCGTAACGCGCGCCCATCCGCACGGCGACCGCAAAGCCCTGCAGGATCTCGTCCATGCCCGGCCCGATCCCGTGCAGGCCGACGACGCGCTCATCGTCGCCGGCGCAGACCAGCTTCATCATCGTCGTGCCCTTGCGTTCGGCGAGCGACCACAGCATCGACGCAAATTCGCCCCTGCGCACACGGACCGCATCGCCAAACTGGTCGCGCGCCTCTGCTTCCGACAAGCCCACGCTACCGATCGGCGGATGCGAAAACACCACGCTCGGGATGCAGTCATAGTCCAGGTGCGCTTCGGGCTTGCCGCCGAACAGGCGCTCCGCCAACTGGCGACCGGCCGCTACCGAAACGGGCGTCAGCGGGCGCTTGGCATTGACGTCGCCGATCGCGTACACGCCCTCGACATTGGTGTTTTCATGCGCGTCGGTGGCGATGGCGCCATCGTCGCGGACGGCAATGCCGGCCGCGTCGAGTGAGAGCTCCCCGGTATTCGACACCCGTCCGATCGCGCTGATCACGCAATCGTACGGTCCATGGCGGGCCTGATCGGCGCAATCCAGCCACAGGCCGCCATCATCGCGTGCAACGCCTTGCGCGGCGCAGTGCTCGTGCATTGAAATGTCCCGGGATTGCATCATCCTGGCCAGCGCGCGGCCGAGGTCGACATCGAATTTTTCGAGCAGCGCGCTTTCGGAAAACAGTTCGACCTTCGCGTCCAGCGCACGCAACACGCCCGCCAGTTCCGCGGCGATGTAACCGCCACCGATGATCCCGACACGTGACGGCCGCGCGTCGAGCGCGAAGAAGCCATCCGAATCGATGACTAGCCCGCCACCCGGCACTTCCAGTGCACGCGGACGCGAACCGGTGGCGATGACGATGTGCGGCGCCCGATAGTCCGTGTCTCCGGCACGCAACGTGTGCGCATCGACGAAGCGCGCGTGCGCAGCCACGACGCGCACGCCGCGTTCGCGCAAACCGGCGGCGTAGGATTTCCGTGCATTCGCCATGTACGCTTCGCGGCGCTTCACGAACGCGGACCAGTCGAGCGCGGATGGACTCGAGTCGAAACCGACGGCGGCAGCCACGCGCTGTGCTTCGGCAAGCTGCGCCGCCAGCCACATGGCCTTTTTCGGCACGCAACCACGGTTGACACAGGTTCCGCCGAGCTCACGCGACTCGAACAGCGTGACGCTGGCGCCATGCCGCGCCGCACGATTCGTCGCGGCGACCCCGCCCGGGCCGCCACCAATGACCAGCAAGTCCGACTCGGTATCCATGAACTCAACCCTTGCGCCATGCAGGCGGTACCGAAAAATCGTCCACCATTTTCGCCAACCATCGCACAACCACCCGGAACGCAAGCTGGACGCGACTTGCGGAGGCGATCAGTCCGGCTCGTGCCTCGGCGCTTCCAGCACCTTGTCGATGTCCGCCAGGTCGTTGGTGTCGAGCCGCCAGTCGGCGGCCTTCGCGTTCTGCGCGACCTGGTCCGGCCTGGTCGCGCCGGCGATCACGCTGGCGACTTCGCCATGGGCCAGCAGCCACGCGAACGCCAGCTCCAGCAACGTGCGCCCACGCACCTTGCACCAGGCCTCGAGCTTTTCGACACGATCCCAGTGCGAGGTCGTTTGATAGCGCTCGCCCAGCGCCTGCCACTGCGCAAAGCGGGAATCCCCGGGTGCGGGCTTGTCGCGACGGTATTTCCCGGTGAGCAGGCCGCTCGCGAGTGGAAAATAAGGCACCAGCCCGAGGTCGTACGCGGCCAGCGCCGGCAGCAGCTCCTTTTCCACCGTGCGTTCGACCAGGCTGTATTCGTTCTGCGCACAGACGAAGTGATGGGTGCCCAGTTCCCGCGCAGTCCATTCGGCTTCCACCACCTGCCACGCAGCGAGGTTGCACGCGCCGACGTAGCGGACCTTGCCGCCGCGCACCAGGTCGTCCAGTGCACGCAGGGTTTCCTCGATCGGCGTCAGCGGATCCGGCCAGTGCAGGTAGTACACATCGATCCAGTCGGTCCGCAGCCGGCGCAGACTGTCCTCGACCGCCCGCATGATGTATCGACGCGAGGCGTCGCGACGCGCGCCCTCGCGCATCGACGAACCGAACTTGGTCGCCAGCACCACATCCTTGCGGCGCGCGCCGAGGATCTTGCCAAGCAGCATTTCGGAACCCCCCTTGTTGCCGTAGGAGTCGGCAGTGTCGAAGAAATCGATGCCGGCATCCAGCGCGGCGGCGACCACCTCGCGGGTGGCGCCCTCGTCGATGCGGCCCCCGAAGTTGTTGCACCCCAGGCCCACTTCGGAAACCTGCAGGCCCGACGACCCCAACGCGCGTGTTCTCATCCTGGCGATCCTGATTGCAATGGAAAACGTTGATGATATCGCGCAGCGGTTCAAGGCCCGTGAACGTTTCGGCAGCGCACGGTCCCCTGGGTCGGTGCACGGACGAGGCGCAGCGATCTTGCGCAGCATCCGGCGGAAGCCGCGACGTCACGACCAAGGAAGTGGATCCGATCCGGTCCCGGATGTTGGCCCCGCGTCCAAATGCGAGGATCCATCAGCGCGAGTCGGCGGCGGTCAAGGCGCCCCTGTCTCGATCAATTTCAATAGATTGTCCCCGTTCCCTTGGAATGTCGATTTCCAACGCCTTCGTTCGTCACCATCCGTAGCCCAAAGATATTCCGCTCCTGCGAAAGCCGGGGCAATACCTGAACCCGACGGCCTTTGCCGCCACCGACACGAGGATCGAGACATGACCAGCGCGCAAGCAACAAGGAAAATGGCGGTTTGCCTGTGGTTCGACGGCAACGCCGAGGAAGCCGCCGACTTCTACGCCGCCACTTTCCCGGATTCACGCGTCGATGCCGCGCACCGTGCGCCGGGCGATTATCCGTCCGGCAAGCAAGGCGGCGTGATCACGGTTGAATTCACGGTGCTCGGCATGCCGTTCCTCGGCCTGAACGGCGGCCCGCGATTCAAGTTCGACGAAGCCGTTTCCTTCCAGGTCTATACCGCCGACCAGGCCGAAACCGACCACTACTGGAACGCCATCGTCGGCAATGGCGGGTCGGAAAGCGAATGCGGCTGGTGCAAGGACCGCTACGGCCTGTCCTGGCAGATCACGCCCCGCGCCCTGATGGATGCGATTTCCGACCCCGATCGCGCCGCCGCCAAACGCGCCTTCGACGCCATGATGACGATGCGGAAGATCGACATCGCCACCATCGAAGCCGCACGGCGAGGGTAAGCACAATTCTGCTCGTCATCCCGGCCGCAGGCCGGGATCCCGCTTTTGCTCGTCGTCACCGAAGGCCTGGGCCAAATGCGTGGAGCGTGCAGGTTGGGCTGAGCGCCTTTTGCGAGGCCCAACAGCCACCGTTCGGCGTTGGGATGTGATCGAAATGGCTTGAAGTTGGGCTTCGCCCGGGCACAGCCCGGCCTCGACCCAATCTACGCCGCATCGCGATCCAGCGCCTGGCGATCCCAATGCGCGAGGTCCGCAGCGCGCGCGTAGGTGCTGTCCATGAAGGCGTGGATCAATTCATCCGGCGAGTCGGCCTGCCGCACCGTTTCGTACGGCAGGATGAACTCGTTGAGTTCGCGGTGGTAATACGCGGCATCCGGTTGCACTTGCGCCTCCTTCAACCCCGCCGGCTCCGGCACCGCATACGCGTAGAACGCCGGTTCCAGCACCGGCCCGCTGCCCGGCCAGAAACCGTGGCTGATCACCTCGTGCGAATACGCATCGCGCTCGAATTCCGGACCTTGGCGCGGCGGCGCACGTCGACCCGAGAACCGCGTCACCGCGAGATCGAAGCTGCCCCAGAAGAAATTCACCGGGCTGCACTTGCCGACGAAAGCGCACTGCGAGTCGGTGAACACGCGATCGACCTGCACCAGGATGCGCCACAACCGGTTCGCGTATTCGGGATCGTAGCTGTGGTGTTGCGTGTCCCGGTCCAACCGGATCGGCTCCGGCAACTCCGTCGAAGTCGGGCGGATCTTCACCGGCAGGCGCATGGCAGCCAGCGTCGCCAGCAATTCGCGGTAGAAGTCCGCGACGCTGCGCGGCCCGAGCGCCAGTTCGCGGGTCTCGCCATCCGACGCGCGAACCTGCAACCGGTGATCGATGAAATCGAACTGGATCGTGAAAGTGCGCTCGCCGTGCGGCAACGGGCGTGTGATCAGACCGCGCGGCGTGACCCGCAGCGCCACGGCCCAGGAGTGATTGATCGGCGGTGCTTGCGCCAGCGCGATCTTGCCGACCACCTGCGACCACAGGTGCAGCGTCGCGTAGGTGTCCTTCCACGCCTCATACGGCAGCGCGGGCCAGCAGGCATCGGCATCCGTTCTCATTTGGGCAGCCCTCGCTCCGCAGGACCCAACCATCATAGTCGCGAAGACGGACCTCGTAGGTTGGGCTGAGCGCTTTCTGCGAAGCCCAACTTTTTCGTCCCGATGTTGGGCTTCGCCCGGGCAAGCCCGGGCTCAACCCAACCTACACGCCCGACTTTCCCGTCGCGACGTGGGGCTTCGCCCGGGCAAAGCCCGGGCGCAACCCAACTTGCGGCGCCGCCTTCCGACGTTGACTCCGCGATTTCCGCGTTTCACGCCGGCAGCCGTGGCCCTCGTCGCATGCCGCTTCCGCCGCCACGGCAGGCGGCTATGCTTCGGCCCAACACCTCCGGAGCAGCCCTCATGTTGAAAGGCACCTTCTTCGTCCTGCGCATTGCCATCGCCTGGGCGCTGCTGTTCATCGCGCTGTTGATCATCCTGCTCAACGCGATCGATGCCACCGACGACTCCGGACCATTCGTGCTGGCCGCGTTCATCCTCGG
>DASUKQ010000020.1:0-2993 GCA_036278635.1 Rhodanobacteraceae bacterium | reverse complement strand
CTCGAGCATGCCCAGCGCGGCGTCCTTGTCCTGAAGGTGCACGCAAAGCGTGCAGGCGAAGTTGTAGCGCATGACGAAGTTGTCGGGATCGATGAGCAACGTGCGGTTCATCCGGGCCTTGGCGCGTTCCCCCTCTCCCAGCGCCGCCAATGCATCCGCGCTGCAGGCCACGACGCCGGAGTTGTTCTGGTCGTGGGCCAGGATCGTCTCGGCACGCTTGAGCGTCGTTTCGGCAGCGCGGCGAAGCCCGGCGGCGTCGCCGATCGCCGCATAGCAACTGACCAGCAGGGCAACCGAATTCACGTCGGCGTCCATCAGCCCGGCTGCCTTCTCGTAGTAGGGGATCGCCTCTTGCGGGCGACCAAGCCGGTAATTCAGGCGGCCGGCGGCGCGGTTGACCTCGTACGATTCCGGATCGAGCTTCAGCGCGATCGCCACTTCTCCCGCCGCCGCGTCCGTATCCGCATTTTCGGTGAGGATGTAGGCCTTGACGGCGTGGGCCTCGGCCAGACCCGGATTCAGCGCCAGCGCCTTGTCGGCGGCATCCATGCCATCCTCGGAGCGCATGTCGAGGGCGTGCAGCGACCGGTAACCCATCGCCAGCATCGCCCACGCCTCGGCGTACAGGGGATCGATTTCGGTAGCGCGGGTGCACAGCCGGATGATCGCCTGCGACGAGCGCTCGTCGGTGTCCACGTTGGTCGCGTAAAGCTGTCGCGCCATCAGGTACAGATCGTGGGCCTCGACGCTGTCGGTGCCGCGCCGCTCGATCGCCTTCTTTTCCGATGGCAGCAGCCGCAGCTTCAGCGCCTTCACGATCGCCTTGGAGATCTCGTCCTGCAGCGCGAAGATATCGCTGGCGTCGCGGTCGTAGCGTTCGGCCCAGACGTGGTTGCCACTGGTGCCGTCGATGAGCTGCGCGTTGATGCGCACGCGGTCACCCGCCTTGCGCACGCTGCCCTCCAGCACGTGCGTCACCTTCAATTCCTGCGCGACCTGCGGCACGTCGACGTGCTGGCCCTTGTAGCGGAAGGCCGTATTGCTTGCGGTCACGGCCAGCGCCGAAATCTTGCTGAGGTCGGTCGTGATGTCTTCGGTGATGCCGTCGCTGAAGTATTCCTGTTCGGGATCGCCGCTCATGTTGGTGAAGGGCAACACGCAGACCGAGAACGTCGGCTGCGCCTTTTTCGTGCCTCCAGCCGCGGGCGCGGCCCCGGCGCCCTGGGCCGACTGCGTACGCGCGATCATCGCCGCAAGCGCAGCCAGACACTCCTGCGCACACGGCGTCGCGGCATCCTCGTGCCAGTCGTCGAGATCCGTGGTGTGGATCGCGCGCACGTCGATCGGCAGGCGCGCCTTTTCGAAACGCACCGGCACCAGGATGCCCCGTTCGGCGGCATCGCGCGCTTCGCCGCGGACCCAGCGCGAGGCAACCGAAGTCGGGGTCCACACCACCAGCACCGCCCTGGCTTCCTGCAATGCGGCATCGATTTCGTCGTCGAATTCGCGGCCCGGCGCGATCTCGGGATCCCACCAGACCGACCAACCCCTTGCCTCCATCGCTGCCACCAGCGGCGCGACGCGGGCCTTGTCGGCACGTGCGTAGGAAACGAAAACGTCAGCCATGCGAAAAGCCCCCTCCGCCGGGCGAAGCAAATGCCCGTTCCCGAATCATACCGCCTCACCGCCATTCGCGGAGCCCATCGCCGGTCGTACAAAGCGATGTTTCGTAGACAATCCCGGCGGCGTGCGGCAACGACCGTCCGGACGGCATTCCCCTGCGGGGAGTTGCGGGTGGATTTGATGGTCGGCGAACCGCAGCAGGAGTCCGGCGTCACCCTGCGCGGCCGGCTGCTGTCGACGCTCACGGTATCCAAAATCGCCGTGAAGACCGCGCTGCGTCGCTACGCGAGCAGGTCGCGATACTCGGGATGCTTCACGAAAAACCCGGCGGCGTACGTGCAAACCGGAACGACCTTCCAGCCGTTCGCCCTCGCAGTTTCCAATGCGAATCGGGTCAATTCGCCGGCAATCCCCCGGCCACGAAGGCCGGGCGGCACACCCGTGTGCGCAATCGTCATCGTGGCGTCAGCGAGCCGATAGTCGAGCACACTCTCCTGTCCATCGACGACGGCAATGAATCGCAGGGAGGACGGCTCGTGGGTCACTCTCATTTTCAAAAAGGGGCAAGGCCAATCAAATCCACCCAGACCGGACCGGGGGCTCCCGCGGGCACGGGCCGGCGCTTCCATCCGGGCGCCGGAGCTTCCGCGGGCATGGACCGGAGTTTCACCGAACGGATTCAGCCCTCGCCCATTCCCTCCGCGGGTTCCGTTGCACTGCCCTTCCGGACCTTCTGTTCGATCCGTCGGCCGACATCGGCGTCGATGTTCTTCCAGTATTCGAATGCGCGTTCCAGCACCGGGCTGCGCACGCCGCCGAGCAGGCTGCCGGCGACCTGCTCGACCAGCGCGTTGCGCTGGGCATCGTCGAACACGTCGCGGACCAGCGTGCCGGGCTGGCCGAAATCGTCGTCCTCGGCGCGCAACGTGTAGGCGCTGCGTACCATCTCGCCGTCGGCTTCCCAGCCGTCTTCGACGGGCCCGGTCTCATCGGCCCACGGCCGGCCGCCGCTGTTGGGCGCATACACCGATTCGTTGCCGCTGTGATGGTAGGCCATCTGTCCGTCGAACATGTACGTGTTCACCGGCACCTTGGGCTGGTTGACCGGAAGCTGGTGGAAGTTGGTGCCGATCCGGTTGCGCTGCGCGTCGGCGTAGGCGAAGGCGCGGCCAAGCAGCATCTTGTCCGGCGACAGCCCGATGCCCGGAACCGTGTTGCCCGGCGAAAACGCGGCCTGTTCGATCTGCGCGAAAAAGTTCTCGGGATTGCGGTTGAGGGTCATCGTGCCGACCGGAATCAACGGGTAGTCCTTGTGCGGCCAGGTCTTGGTCAGGTCGAACGGATTGAAGCGATAGTTCTTCGCGTCGGCG
>DASUKQ010000019.1:0-5654 GCA_036278635.1 Rhodanobacteraceae bacterium | reverse complement strand
CCGACTGCGTTTGCAGGGACTGCAAACGCGAACGCCGCAGGCGGCCGGAAGGGCGAGCGCCAAGGATGGCGCGAGTCTATCCATCTTGCTCTTCGCCGGATCACAGCATGGATTCCGGGTTCCGCCCGCAAACGGCGCGGGCGGCCCCGGAATGACGACAATTTTTTCTGACATACGACGCTAATCAGGATCCATTTTGATCTTCGCAACAACAAGATGGATCCCGGCCCGCGCCGGGATGACGGCAAAACCGGTTACCCGAAACTCACCGGGTCATCCCGCCATCAGGTTTGCTCGATGCGGTAACCGTGCTGATACACCGCCGTCAGCCGCCAGCCATTCTCGCCCGACAAGCCGAGTTTCTTGCGCAGGCGGCTGATGTGGGTGTCGACCGTGCGGGTGCTGACGCCACCGGCGAGGTTCCAGACGTTCTCGAGCAGCGCGTCCCGGCTGACGATGCGACCCTGGCGCCGGAACAGATAGCAAGCCAGTTCGTATTCGCGCTGGGTCAGCTCCGCCGGCTCGCCGTTGATGCTGATCACCCTGCGCTGCGGATCGATCCGGTACGGCGGCAGTTCCAGCACCTCGGTGCCATCGGCATCGCCACCGCGGCGGCGCAGCACCGCCGCGACCCGTGCCAGCAACTCGCCTTGCTTGGGGGGCTTGACGACGTAATCGTCGGCGCCAGCCGCCAGCCCCTCGACGATGTCGGACTCCTCGCCGCTTGCCGTCAGGAAGATGACCGGCAACCCGGCGTTGGGGGAATGCCGGATCCATGCGAGGACTTCAAGTCCGCTGGCATCGGGCAGGCTGCGGTCCAGCAACACCAGATCGACCGCCTCGCTGCCGAGGCGGCGGCGAAATTCGTTGGCAGTGCGGAAGACAGCACTTCCATAGCCCGCGTGTTCAAGCCACAGGCACAGCAACTCGGCCTGGTCGGGATCGTCCTCCACGCACCCGACCGTCCACGTCACAGCATTCATCGTCGTTCCCTGTCCCCCGTCAACCGCCTGCCCTTGGTCATCGAAGGGCGTGAATGCAGGTATCGATGCGCGTCTCAGTCGACTTCAAAATTGATCCGCATGTTGACGCGCCATTCCTTCACGGCGCCACTGTTGTCCGTGGCGACCTTGATGTCGTTGACCCACGCGCCCTTGACGTTCTTTACGGTTTTCGAGGCCTTCTCCAGGCCCTGGCGTACCGCATCCTCGATGCCCTTCGGTGACGAGGCACTCAATTCGATGACTTTGGTGACCGACATGCTGGCTCTCCTTGTTCGCCCTGTGGGAAATCAGACATTCCTGGCGGATGTCGTGAATCAACCGTGACACGGCTCACGTTTCTGTCAAGCCGCTAGCGTACATGATCCGGCCTGGCCATGCCTTGAGCAAAGTCATCCCGAGGGGCTCCCCGCGAGCCAGCGGCGCACCTCGCCGTGGAGCGTCGGCGGCGCGGCCAGCACGCTGCGGGTGTCCAGCGACAACCCCGCGCCGTCCAGGTCGGTGAACACCCCGCCCGCCTCGCGCACCACCACCGCCAGGGCGGCGACATCGAGGATATTGACGTCTGACTCGACCACGATGTCGAGCGCGCCACGCGCCAGCAAATGGTAGTGGCAGAAATCGCCGTAGCCGCGGATGCGGTTGACCTTTCGGACCAGTCCGCCGAGCGCCTCCCAGCGGCCCGCATCCGCGGCCAGGGATTTGACATTTCCCAGCGACAGCGCGGCGTCGCCGAGCGTACCCGTCTCCGCGACCCGCACGCGCGTGCCCTCGAGGAACGCGCCGCCGCCGCGGCGCGCCCACATGGTTTCGCCATACACCGGCGCGTGCGATACCCCCAGCACCAGCTCGCCCGCGTGCATCAGGGCGACCTGGGTCGAGAAGAACGGCGTGCCGCGTACGAAACTCTTGGTGCCGTCCAGCGGATCGACCAGCCACAGGAAATCGCCGGCCCCCGCGCGCCCGCGTTCCTCGCCCAGGATGGCGTGGTCCGGGAATGCGTGCAGCAGGGCGGCGCGGATGATGTCCTCGGCTTCGCGGTCGGCGACCGTGACCGGCGTGGCGTCGGGCTTGATCTCGACGGCCACGCCCCGGGAGAAATGTTCCACGATGCGCTCGCCCGCGGCGTGCGCGGCGGCGCGGGCCACGTCGAGCGCATGGTCGAGGAAGGCGGCATCGGGCGGATCGGCCATGGCGTCCAGCTTAGCCGTGCTTGAGCCCGCCCGTCACCGCAGCGATCATGGCCGGATGATCAGTCCCCGACCAGGCAATCGCGACCTCGCCGCACGCGATCTCGCACACGTCTGGCATCCGTGCACCCAGATGCGCGAACACGATGCACAGTTGCCGCTGATCCCGATCGTGCGCGGCGATGGCGCATGGCTGGTCGACGCCGACGGCAAGCGCTACCTCGACGGCATCAGCTCCTGGTGGAGCAACCTGTTCGGGCACGCCAATCCCGTTATCGCCACCGCGATCGCCGAACAGGCCGCCCGGCTCAACCACGTGATGCTGGCCGGATTCACCCACGAGCCGGCCCTGCAGCTCGCCGAAGCGCTCGCCAGGATCGCACCTGCCGGCCTGACGCGGGTGTCCTACGCCTGCGACGGCGCCAGCGCGGTGGAGATCGCGCTGAAGATGAGCTTCCACTACTGGCACAACACGGGCCATCCTGGGCGCACGCGCTTCGTCGCGCTCGCCAACGCCTACCACGGCGAAACCCTCGGCGCGCTCAGCGTCAGCGACCTGCCGCTGTATCGGGCCGTGTACGGACCCCTGCTGTTCGACCCGATCGTGGCGCCCTCGCCCGACTGGCTCGATGCCGAACCCGGCGAAAGCGCCGACGCGGTCGCGCGACGGCGCCTCGGCGACCTGCGCGCGATCCTGGAACGCCACGCCGACGAGACCTGCGCGATCATCCTCGAACCGCTGGTGCAGTGTTCCGGCGGGATGCGCATGCACGCACCTTCGTACCTCGCCGGTCTGCGCAAGCTGTGCGATGAATTCGATGTGCACCTGATCGCCGACGAAATCGCGGTGGGTTTCGGCCGCACCGGCACGCTGTTCGCGTGTGAACAGGCCGCGGTCACGCCCGACTTCCTGTGCCTGTCGAAGGGACTGACCGGCGGCGCGCTCCCGTTATCGGCCGTGCTGACGACCGACAGCGTGTACGAGGCATTCCTCGGCGACTACGCCGCCAACAATGCCTTCCTGCATTCGCATACCTTCAGTGGCAACCCGATCGCCTGTGCGGCGGCGCTTGCCTCGCTGGGAATCTTCGACGCCGAGCCGGTGCTGGAACGCAACCGCGGGCTGGCGGCGCACCTGGCCGAACGCCTCGAACCGCTGCGGAACCACCCGCACATTGCGGGTCTGCGCCAGACCGGGCTGATTGCCGCATTCGATCTGGTTGACGGCACGGCGTCGCGGGCGCCTTACCCCGGCGCCGAACGGCGTGGCCTGCGCTTCTACCGCCACGCCCTGGACCACGGCGTGCTGCTGCGTCCGCTGGGCGACACGGTGTATTTCCTGCCGCCCTACTGCATCGAAAAAAGCGACATCGACCGGATGGTCGATGTCGCCATGGTTGCGGTCGACGCCGCGTGCGCCTGACATAGGGAAGCCGGCTGCGTCGGGCTGAACCGCGCTTTCACGGAATCAGGGCCGGGTCGGCCCGCACCGCGCCGCGATGCGCCGGGGTCCTGCTGCGTCAAGGCCCGCCGCTGACGCGAACCGACGGATCGAGCATCTGCAGCGCCCGGCCCACATTGGTCGCGCCGGTCCGCTGGATGTCCTTCTGCGTGTAGCTATTGCCCGCGACCGGCAGGCACTGGCCCTTGGGCGGTGGGATGTGGCTGCCGGTGTCGCGGACGCACATCCGCGAATCGACGCGCGACATCGCGCGATTCGCCTTGGGCGTGTCCTTCGCCTGGTCGGCCGTCGCGGCCGAGGCTCCGGTCCGTGCGCTGGCGTTGGCTTGCTGCGCCGAGGCCGGCAACGCGAAGGTTGCGGCACAACACAGCGTGGCGAGGGTGGTTCCGAGAAGCAGTTTGTTCATGTCGAAAACTCCGATCCGATGCCGCGGATCCATTGTGCGCCTGCCGCCGCCGCTTGGCCACCCGGCCCGGCGCACCCGGCGGGCTTCGTTCATAATTTGGACCACCGATCCCCGGGGAAATTCCCTCCATGCGCGTCACCCGCCTGTTCGTCGAGGCACCCCTGCAGCCCGGCTGCGAACTGGCGTTGCCCGCCGCCCCGGCGACGCACGCCGTCAGGGTGTTGCGCCTGAAGCCCGGCGATGCGGTGACGTTGTTCAACGGCGACGGGCGGGAATATCCGGCGCGCCTGCTCGCCGCCGGCCCCCGCGATGCGCGGGTGGCGATCGGGTCGGCCGCCGTGCCCACCCGGGAATCGCCCTTGCAGGTCACCCTGGTGCAGGCGATCGCGCGTGGCGAAAAAATGGACTGGATCATCCAGAAGGCCACCGAGCTTGGCGTCGCGCGGATCGTCCCCGTCGCGACCGCACGGAGCGAGGTGAAACTGGACGCGTCGCGCGGCGAAAAGCGCCTCCAACATTGGCGCGCCGTCGTGGTCTCGGCCTGCGAACAGTGCGGGCGCAATACGCTTCCGCGCACCGATCCGCCCGTGACACTCGCCGCGTGGCTGGCTGCGAACCCGGCTTCGCCATCGGCCATGCGCTGGATGCCGCACCCCGAAGGCACCGTCAGGGCGCGCGACCTGCGGATATCGCCCCCGGCAACTCTCGAACTTGCGATCGGACCGGAAGGTGGCTTTGGCGAAACCGACCTCACCGAGTTGCGCGCGAGCGGCTTCCGCGAACTCACGCTCGGTCCGCGCATCCTGCGCACCGAAACCGCCGGCATCGCGGCAATCGCGGCACTGCAGGCGCTCTACGG
The DNA here is from genome assembly GCA_036278635.1 of Rhodanobacteraceae bacterium. Taxonomy (GTDB): domain Bacteria; phylum Pseudomonadota; class Gammaproteobacteria; order Xanthomonadales; family Rhodanobacteraceae; genus 66-474. The sequence goes on along the minus strand of DASUKQ010000019.1, from coordinate 736 downwards.
TGATTGGTAGGGCGGCCAGTGCCGCTTCTTGTGCCGGTGATCAATATTGCTGATCAAATATTGCGGTACGCGGGATCAGCTCTCGCAGCAGCCGGCCTTGCCGGCGATCAATGTTCACCGTGACCATCGCGCGCAGGCGCGCTCCTACGAAAAACCCGCTCGCCGGCGACCTGTGTTGCGCCGCGGGAAATGAGCTCTCGTAGGAGCCGGCCTGCCGGCGATCGGGTATCAATTGGCATCGGATTGGGCAACCTCGCTGCAGCGCGCATCGCCGCAAGCTTGCCAGCCGCCGCCCAGCGCCTTGTACAGCGACACGGCACGGAGGTTGATGCCGGCTTCGCCTTGCGCCAGCGCGTCTTCCGCCGCCAGGTGCACGCGTTCGGCGTCCAGCAACTCCAGGAAGCCGGTCGCGCCTTCCTTGTAGCGGATGCGCGCGAGGTCGGCGGCGCGACGGCTTTGCCGGGCCTGCGCGATCAGCTTGTGCACGCGCAGGTGCTGCTGGTTGTAGCCGACCACCGCGTCGTCGACGTCCTCGATCGCTTCCAGGATGGTGCGCTGGTAATTCGCCTGCGCGGCATCGGCGCGGGCCTCGGCCGCGTGCAGTTCGCTGCGCACCCGCTTCACGTTGAGGCCCTTCCAGGTGATGCTGGGCATGATCGACCACGCGCGCGTGGAGGGGCCGCCGAAGTCGTTGCTGCGGCCGGCAAGAAACCCGAGGAAACCGCCCAGCGAAATG
>DASUKQ010000018.1:0-3190 GCA_036278635.1 Rhodanobacteraceae bacterium | reverse complement strand
CGCGGCGCGTTGGCAAACTTGCCCTGCTTGCGCATCTGGTTGAACGTGTCCAGGCCGAGCTGGCTCATCTGCGATCCCGAAACCAGGATCAACTGGCTGCGCCCGGTGGGGCTGGTGGCGCAGGCCGTGAGCAACATCGTGACGAAGGCGATCAGGATCAGGCGCTTCATGGCGTGCTCCATTCGGCTGGGCTCCCCGACAGGATAGGAAGGTACCCGCAATGTGCAAGTCGTGGGCGACCGGGGTTGGCGAACCCGCGGGTCGGCGCCGTCGCGCCCCGCGGACGATTGCCGCGGCCCGGTCGCGCCGGCAAGATGCGTGTCACGGACCGCCGATGGGAAAGACGCATGCAGCCGGACCCGCATACACGTTGCTGCATCGTCGGCGGTGGCCCGGCCGGGATGATGCTGGGCCTGCTGCTGGCGCGCGCCGGCGTGCCCGTGACGGTGCTGGAAAAGCATGGCGACTTCCTGCGCGATTTCCGCGGCGACACCGTGCATCCCTCGACCCTCGCGATCCTGGACGAGCTGGGCCTGCGCGAGCGTTTCGACCGGTTGCCGCAGCATCGCGTCGATCACCTCGCCGCGATCGTCGGCGGGCGCGCGCAGCCGATCGTCGATTTCCGTGGCCTGCATCCCTACGCCTATCTGGCGCTGGTGCCGCAATGGGACCTGCTGGACCTGCTGGCGGACGCGGCGCGCGAGTTCCCGACGTTCGACCTGCGGATGCGCCACGCGGCCACCGGATTGATCGAAGAGGGCGGCCGCACCACGGGCGTGCAGGTGACCGGACCCGACGGGCCGTATGCATTGCATGCGGACCTGGTGGTGGCCTGCGACGGCCGTCATTCGACGCTGCGTGCATCGGCGAGCCTCACGGGCCACGACCATGGCGCACCGATGGACGTGCTGTGGTTCCGGATGCCGCGCAAGGAAAGCGATCCGCAGGACACCTTCGGCATCGTCGATCGCGGCCACATGATGGTGCTGCTCAATCGAAGCGACTATTGGCAAACCGCGTTCCTGGTGCCCAAGGGCGGCGATGTGGCGTTGCGCGCGCAGCCGATCGACGCCTTGCGCGAATCGGTGGCGCAGCTCGCGCCGTTCCTGGCCGATAGACGTGACGCGATCGAGTCTTGGGACAAGGTCAGCACGCTGTCGGTCCAGATCGACCGGCTGCAACGCTGGCACCGGCCCGGGCTGCTCCTGATCGGCGATGCCGCGCATGCGATGTCGCCGATCGGCGGGGTCGGCATCAATCTCGCGATCCAGGATGCGGTGGCGGCTGCGAACGCACTGGCCGGACCATTGCGCGCCGGTGGCGCGATCGACGAGGCCTTGCTGGCATCGATCCAGCGCCGCCGCGAATGGCCGGTCAAGGTCGTCCAGCGCGTGCAGATCACGATGCAGAAACGCCTGATCTCGCGCGCGCTCGAACAAGCCGGCGCACCGCCGCGGATCCCGGCGTGGCTGCGATTCCTGCTGCGATTCCGCGCCGTGCGGCATATCCCCGCGCGCCTGTTCGGCTACGGCTTGCGGCAGGAGCACGTGCACACGCCTGCGGCCAGTTCCAACGGCTGGTGAATTTTGTTGGGCTTCGCTTCGCTCAGCACCAACCTACGAGGCGTGCCAGCTCCGGTAGGTTGGGCTGATCCCGGGGCTGTTCCGGTAGGTTGGGTTGACCCCGGGCTTCATCCGGGGGAAGCCCAACGGCTGTTGATTGTTGTTGGGCTTCGCTGCGCTCGGCGCCAACCTACAAGAGCATGTCGATTCCGGTAGGTTGGGTTGACCCCGGGCTTCATCCGGGGGAAGCCCAACGGCTGTTTGGGCTTCGCTGCGCTCAGCGCCAACCTACAAGAGCATGTCGGTTCCGGTAGGTTGGGTTGACCCCGGGCTTCATCCGGGGGAAGCCCAACGGCTGTTGATTGTTGTTGGGCTTCGCTACGCTCAGCGCCAACCTACGGAGGCATGTCGGCGCCGCGTGCCTTCTTGTTGGGCTTCGCTGCGCTCAGCGCCAACCTACGAGGCATTCCGACCGGCGGTTGTCGTGATGACGACCCTGGCCGGTCAAAGCCGGGGCGAGTCCTCGGCCTCCGGGTAGCTCAACTTCAGGTGTCCGAAACGGACCACCACCACGGCGATGGCAAGCACCAGGATCGCCAGCGCGATCAGTACGTCACGACCCGCTTCGACCTGGTGGAGTTCGCCGGAATCGAGGATCAGGTAGCGCGCCAGCGACACCATGGCGATGTACAAGGGCATGCGCACCGGCAGCTTGTTGAGCCGCCAGTAGATGCTGACCATGCTGATGACCTCCATGAAAATGAAGAGCATCAGCAGGTCGGACACGGCGACCCGGCGGGCACCCACCATGCTGGCGATTTCCTGGGCGCCCGCCACCAGCGTGGCGACCAATATCAGCAGCAGGCCCACATCTTCGACCAGCGGGATGATCTTCATCCCGGCGCTTCGAATGATTCTCTGCTCGGACATCGTGATGCCCCCATCCGTCTGCCGCTGGATCGCCTCCGCAACCTAGCAGGCCGGCGGGCACCAGGCAAAAACCGGTTCGAGCCAGGGGGGATGATTCCGGCCCCGGATCGGATTCGGGCAGTGGCGGTCACGCGCTACAATCAAGCACTTGACGGATATTCAAGGCCGAGCCCACGCATGAGTTCACCCGCTTCCCAGCTCCCCTCCGGCGAACCGCGTCCCGATACCACGCCATTGCGCTTCGTCACCGCCGGCAGCCTGTTCGACGGCCACGACGCCGCCATCAACATCATGCGCCGGATCATCCAGGCGCAGGGCGCGGAAGTGATCCACCTCGGCCACAACCGTTCCGTGGAAGACGTGGTGCGCGCGGCGTTGCAGGAAGACGCCGACGGCATCGCGCTGTCCAGTTACCAGGGCGGCCATCTCGAATATTTCAAGTACATGGTCGACATGCTGCGCGAGCGCGGCGCGGCACACATCCGCGTGTTCGGCGGCGGCGGCGGCACCATCACCCCCGAGGAAATCAAGGAGCTCCAGGACTACGGCGTCGAGCGCATCTACCACCCCAACGACGGCATGCACATGGGGCTGGTGCACATGATCGAGGACGTCGTGGCGCGGGCGAAGCATGCGCGGGACGAACGGGATCCGGGGCGCGGGACCCGGGACCCGCAAGAGCTCGCCGCCGGCGCCGA
>DASUKQ010000017.1:0-17289 GCA_036278635.1 Rhodanobacteraceae bacterium | reverse complement strand
CGCGCGCGCGTGCTGGTGGTGCGCCAGAGCGGCGGCAACGTCGGGCTGCTGGTCGACGAGTTGCTCGGCCAGCGCAACCTGACCGATGCCGACCGCGCGCACGCGGAAGGCGAGGCCGACGAGCGGCTCGCCCGTTTCGTTACCGAGAACGTGACGCTGGGCGCGGCACGGCTGGGGCGGTTCAGTATGGTGGAGCTGACGCGTGCGCCGGAGTTCCAGCACGCGGCGGTTTGATTTTGCGATCAATCGTGGTCGCTGTTTCGTTGGGTGTATTCGAGTATTGAAGTCGAGTATTGAAGTATTGAGGGGAGTGCAGATCATGGACACCAAAACGGCCAAAGCCGCCATCCCTGGGCGGGAGCTCCCTGCCCCGACTCTCCACGACAGCCGCTCCGAACCAGCTCACGGCGGGACAAGAACGATGCAAGCGACATACACGGCAACGAGGTGCGAATCATGAGCGCGAAATCCGGTACGCCACGCCAGGGTACGTCCCTGCAGACCTGGCTGATTTTCTTGCTGCTGGTGGCAATCGTGCTCGCCGGCGCCGACTTCTTTCTCCTGAACCGACACGACGGCCAGGATCGCGCGGCGGCACAGCTCACCACCCAGATCCAGGTGAACTCGCAGCAGGTCGCGAACTTCGCGCTGCAGGCGGCCAACGGCAACATCGACGCCTTCAAGGAACTGGCCAGCACGCGTGCGACGATCGCCGCCGCGGTCCGGCACCTCAACGACGGCAACTCGACCACCGGCTTGCCTTCTTATGGTGACGCGATCGGAGTCGCCGGCCCGATGTCGGCACTGACCAAGTCCTGGAACCAGTTGAACGCGGACCTCGGCAAGATCGACGCCAACAAGGACGCGGTACTCGACTCGGCCTCGCAGGCCGGCTTGTTCAACCAGCAGATGCCGGACCTGAACTCCAAGATCAACCAGGTCATCAGCATCCTGCAATCCAGGGGCTCGTCCAGCCAGATCTATACCGCTTCGCAACTGATGGTGTCGGGCGACCGCCTGATCCGCCGCGTGGGCGACGTGTTGCAGGGCGGCACGGATTCGGCCAGCGCCGCCAACGGCCTCGCGCTCGACTCCACCAACTACGGCGCCACCCTGACGCAACTGGCGAACGATTCCTCGGGCGAGGCGGCCAAGATCCTGGGTGATGTGCAGAAGTCCTGGGCCGGACTCGAGGCGCCGGTACAAAAGGTGATCGCTGCCGCGCCGACGCTGGTGACGGTCAAGAACGCCGCGACCCAGGCCTCTGTCGACTCGCAGGACGTGTTGCTGCGGGCCAACGCGGTTTCGATCGCGCTCGGCAAGCTGCCGCAGACGCGGCCGTTCCCGAACGTGTGGTGGGGCCTGCTCGGCGCCATTGCCGCGGTCGTCCTGGCGGTGATCCTGGTCTTCACGATCATCCGCAGCGAGAAGCGCCGCTCGGTCGAAAGCCGCAGCCTCAACGAACGCAACCAGCAGGCGATCATGCGCTTGCTGGACGAGATGGGCACGCTCGCGGAAGGCGATCTCACCGTGAAGGCGACCGTGACCGAAGACATCACCGGCGCGATCGCGGATTCGGTGAACTTCGCGGTCGAGGCCCTGCGCTCGCTGGTGACGACCATCAACGAGACGGCGGTGCGGGTGTCTTCCGCTGCGCAGGAAACGCAGGCCACCGCCAAGCACCTGGCCGATGCCGCCAACCAGCAGGCCGAACAGATCACGTCGGCCTCGACCAAGATCAACGAGATGGCGGTCTCGATCGACCAGGTGTCCAAGAACTCCGCCGACAGCGCCGAGGTGGCGCAGCGCTCGGTGCAGATCGCCTCCAACGGCGCGCAGATCGTGCGCCAGACGATCTCGGGCATGGACTCGATCCGTGAGCAGATCCAGGAAACGTCCAAGCGTATCAAGCGCCTCGGCGAGTCGTCGCAGGAAATCGGCTCGATCGTCGAACTCATCAACGACATCGCCGAACAGACCAACATTCTGGCGCTGAACGCCGCCATTCAGGCGGCTTCGGCGGGCGAGGCGGGCCGCGGCTTCGCGGTGGTCGCGGACGAGGTGCAGCGCCTCGCCGAACGTTCTGCTGGCGCCACCAAGCGGATCGAGACGCTGGTGCAGACGATTCAGTCCGACACCAACGAGGCGGTCAGCTCGATGGAACAGACGACCACCCAGGTGGTCAACGGCGCGCGCCTGGCCGAAGATGCAGGTACGGCGCTGGGCGAGATCGAAAAGGTGTCGAACAATCTCGCCGGACTGATTCAGGGCATCTCCAGCGCCGCCAAGCAGCAGTCGGCCGCGGCCACCAACATCAGCTCGACGATGAGTTCGATTCAGCAAATTACCGCGCAGACTTCGGTCGGCGCCAACCAGACCGCGGAGTCGATCGGAAACCTCGCGCAACTTGCCCAGGAGCTGCGTCGATCGGTGGCCGACTTCAAGTTGCCGGCCTGAGCGGCAAGGCGGGGCCATGACAGCAGGCGACGACATGATGTCCACGGCGACCGGCGAGTCCGGGGTGGCTGCCGTGGCGCCCGATGGCATGGCGGAGCAGGAAGCGGGTGGCGCTGCGCGGAAACCGACGATGCGACTCGAAGAACACATCGATTTCTCGACCCTCGGCTGGGTCAAGCCCCAGATCGACCAGCTCCTGTCGGAAGCCCGCCAGGCCCTGGAAACCTACGCGGAAAACCCCGACGACGTGGCGGCGATGCAAAGCTGCGCCGGGCTTCTGCACCAGGTGCTCGGCACCCTGCGCATGGTCGAGCTGTACGGCGCGGCGGAGCTCGATCGGGAAATGGAAAGCCTCGCGCAGGCGCTGCTGGACGGCCAGATCGCCAACCGCGACGAGGCGTTCGGGGCCCTGATGCGCGGCCTGGTGCAATTGCCGGACTATCTCGACCTGATCGAAAGCGGCCACAAGGACATCCCGATCGTCCTGTTGCCGCTGCTCAACGAATTGCGCGTCGCGCGCGGCGGTGAGCCGGTCGATCCGCTGGTGCTGTTCCACCCCGAGCTCGATCACCCGCTGCCGCCGGAAGCCGATGGTGCCCGCGCGGCGTTTCCGTTTGCCGACTTGCGCCAGCGCACCGGCCGGATCCGGGCGCGTTTCCAGACGCAGTTGCTGGCCTGGACACAAGGCAAGCAGCCGGACTTCGCCGCGATGCGCGATTGCATGGACGAGTTGCGCGCCATTTGCCATACCGAGTCCGCGCGTCGCCTGTGGTGGGTGGCCGGCGGCGTGCTGGACGCCCTCCAGCAGGGCCGGCTCGATCCCCACCTCGCGAGTCTCCGCCAGCAGTTCGGGCACCTCGACCGCACCGTCCACCACATGGAGGACCAGGGCGAGGAAGCGTGCGACGACGAGGATGCGCGCGAACTCACGCGCACACTGTTGTTTTCGGTTTCGCATGCGACGCCCGGCCCGGGCCGTACCGAAGCCGTCGCGCAATGCTTCGCGCTGGACCGCATGGTGCCGTCCGATGCGGAACTCGAGCGCGCCCGTGCCGCGATGTCCGGCCGCAATCGCGCACTGCTGGACACGGTGGCCAAGGCGGTCCGGGAAGACCTGTTGCGCGTCAAGGAAGGCCTCGACATCTTCCTGCGACGCGACGACCGCAATCCGCAGCAGCTCGCGCCCCAGGTCGAGACGCTGCACCGCACCGGCGAAACCCTCGGCGTCCTCGGGCTCGAAGCCCCGGCCCGGATGATCGCCGAGCAGCGCAAAGTCATTGCGGAGATCATCGACGGCAAGCGCGAAGCCAAACCCGAGACGATCCTGGACGTCGCCAGTTCGCTGCTGTACGTGGACGCGTCGCTGGACGAACACATCGAAAACCTCGGTGCCGCCGGCGAGTCCGACGAGACGCTGCCGCCGGGCGAAACCCGCAAGATCATGCGGGCGTTGATGCACGAGGCCGCCACCAACCTCGGCAAGGTCAAGCACGCCATCACGGCGTTCATCGAATCGTCGTGGTCGCACGACCAGCTTGCCGAGGTGCCCAGGCTGCTCGCCGAAGTCAGCGGCGCGCTGCGCATCCTGAACCTGGAGGACCCGGCAGAATTGGTCGAGGGCATCGACCGCTATGTCGGCAACGAACTGATCGCCGACCGCAAGGTTCCCACCGTCGATGACATGGACACCCTGGCCGACGCGATGGCCAGCGTGGAGTATTACCTCGAAGTCGGGCGTGATTCGAGCGCGAGCGATCGTCGCATCCTGGACGCGGCCCGGCACAGTCTTGAAAGGCTGCACTACTGGCCCCTGCCGGAGCGGCGGAGCGCGGCCGGCTCCGAGGCCACGGCATCCGCCGAAACCGCGCCGGAGGAGGATCGCCCCGCGGCTTCGGCGTCGACGCAGAAGTACCCCGAACTCGTGCGCAAGGGCGTGCCGACCGCGGTCGACATCCCGATCGCGTCGGCGTCCGGCGATGGCGCCGCGCAGCCGACGCCGGGGGTCGGTCCCGGAAAATGGGTCGAGGTCGACGAGGAGGTGCTGGAGCCGGTGGAAGGCGAAAGCGCCGCAGTCGACACCGCATTCCAGGATGCCGCGGGGATCGACGAGGAAATCCGCGAGGTTTTCGTCGAGGAAGTCGGCGAGGAAATCGCCAACATCAACGTCAACCTGCCGGCGTGGAAGGCGAATCCGGACGACCTCGACACGCTCAGGGACGTTCGGCGTTCTTTCCACACGCTGAAGGGTTCGGGCCGGCTGGTCGGCGCTTCCGCGTTGGGCGAGTTCAGCTGGAAGATCGAGAACATGCTCAACCGCGTGCTCGACCACACGATCCTGCCGGACACCAATGTGCAGGAAGTCGTGGACGCGGCCGTTGCGACGCTGCCGAAGTTGCACGCCGGATTGCGGGGCGAATCCGTCACGCTCGCGCCGCCGCTCGACGTGATCACCCAGACCGCCGACAAGCTGGCCGCGGGCGAACCCGCGCGGCTCGCCGACTCGATGGGCGGCTACCACAAGGTCATGCGCAAGGTGCAGCGCTGGATCCCGCTTGCCGCGTCCGGGACCGCCAGTGAGTCGACGCAGCCCGTCCCGACGGCCGGGCACGTCCTGACCTCGCCGGAGTCGGGGCTGCCGGTGGTCGATCCGATCCTGCTGGATGTCTTGCGTACCGAAGTCGCACAGCACCTCGATCACATGCGCGATTACCTCGCGCGTGACATGAAGCACGACGTCGTGGTGGACGACGAACTGGTGCGTTCCGTGCACACGCTGCACGGGGCGATGTCGATGGTCGGCATCGAATCGCTGGCGGGCGTGCTGGCCCCGACCGAGGTCTGGGTTCGCCGCGTCCGGAGCGCCGATGCACCGCTCGACCGCGAGGGATGCGACGCCTTGCGCGACGCGGTGGCCGTGACCGAACACGTCATGGCGCAATTCGATGCGCCGGTCCCGGACGTGCCGGATACCACCGCGTTGACGGAACGGATGGAAGCCCTGCGTGACCGCTGGCCGCAGGCCGCACCGCTTGGCGTGCCGCATGCGCCGGGCGTTGCGCAGGAAGCGATACCGGAGCCCGAAGCGCCCGAGGAGGAATTGCAGGAAGACGGGGTGGCCGCCGTCGGCCTGGATGCGACCTCGACCCTGCCCACCGAAGACGACGAAGACGCGCTCGCCGCGCGCGAAGAGTCGGCGCGGCTCGCGCAGGAGAAGGCCGAGCAGGAGCGGCTCGCCGAGGAACAGGCGCAACAGGAACGTCTCGCTGCCGAGAAGGCCGAACAGGAACGCGCGGCCGCCGAGAAGGCGGAAGAGGAACGCATCGCCGCAGAAGCGGCCGAGGAGGAACGGATTGCCGCGGAACGGGCCGAACAGGAACGTCTCGCTGCCGAGGCGGCCGAGCAGGAACGCATCGCCGCCGAGGAACAGGCCGAACAGGAACGCATTGCCGCGCAGAAGGCGGAAGAAGATCGACTTGCTGCCGAGGAGGCCGAACGGGAACGCGTCGCCGCGGAGAAGCAGGCCGAGCAGGAGCGGTTGGCCGCAGCAAAGGCGGAAGAAGAACGTCTCGCTGCCGAGGCGGCCGAACAGGAACGCATTGCCGCCGAGAAGGCGGAGGAAGAACGTCTCGCTGCGGAGAAGGAAGAAGAGGATCGTCTCGCTGCCGAGAAGGCCGAACAGGAACGCCTGGAGGCCGAGAAGACCGAGCAGAAACGCATCGCAGCGGCGCGCAAGGTTGCCGCGCGCGAGATCGCCGCCTCCGCGTTGCCACCGTTCCCGGAAGACCCGCAACCGGAAGGGCCGCTCGACATCCCCGGGCTCGATTCCGAGCTGGTGGGCCTGTTCAGCGAGGAAGCCGCCGAGTTGCTCGATGGCAGCGACGGTCTGATGGCGGGCCTGCGGGACGCGCCGGACGACGTGGAGTGCGTGCGCGGCCTGCAACGCAACCTGCACACCCTCAAGGGCGGCGCGCGGGTGGTGGGCATCGGCGCCGTGGGCGACCTGGCGCACGCGATGGAAACGCTGCTCGACAAGGTCGGCGATCGCCACCGCGAATTGACGCTGGTCGAAGTGGATTCGCTGGAGCGCGGATTCGACCGTCTCAACGATCTGGTCGAACGTATCGAGCAGGGTCGGGCGCTGGCCAGTCCGGTCCATGCGGTCGAACGCTTCAACGCGCTGGCAGAGGGCCGGCCGCTGGACGCCACGACCGGATTGGCGAAGGGTTCGGCGCCGACGGCACCGAAGGCGCCGGAGGCCGAACCGGCAGCCGTGCCTGCGCCTCCGCCGCGGCCCGCACCGCAATTGATCGAGGCCGATATCCAGGCCCCCGCGGAATTGATCCGCGTGCGTTCGGACCTGCTCGATTCGCTGGTCAATGCGGCGGGCGAGGCTTCGATCTACCGCGCGCGCATGGAACAGCAGGTCGGCAACTTCCGTTTCAACCTGGTCGAGCTCGACCAGACCGTCTCGCGTTTGCGCGAACAGTTGCGCAAACTCGAGATCGAAACCGAAACACAGATCCTGTCCCGCTACCAGCGCGAAAACGAAGCAGGCGAGGGCGCGGCGTTCGACCCGCTGGAACTGGATCGGTTCTCCAACCTCCAGCAGTACTCGCGTGCGCTGGCCGAGTCGGTCTCGGACCTTGCCTCGATCCAGGACATCCTGGACGACCAGACGCACCAATCCGAAATGCTGTTGCTGCAACAGTCGCGCGTCAACTCCGACCTGCAGGACGGCCTGATGCGGACACGCATGGTGCCGTTCGAGTCGATGGTGCCGAACCTGCGCCGCACCCTGCGCGGCGCCGCCGACGAGCTCGGCAAGCGCGCGCAACTCCGGGTCGAGGGTGCGCAGGGCGAAATGGACCGCAGCGTGCTCGAGCGCATGAAGGCGCCGTTCGAGCACATGTTGCGCAATGCGTTGACCCATGGCATCGAGGACCCGGCGCAACGCGTCGCGGTCGGCAAGCCGATGGAAGGCACCGTCACGATCCACGTCGGCCGCCAGGGCACCGAGGTCCTGGTGCGGGTTTCCGACGATGGCGCCGGTTTCGATCGCGATGCCATCCGCGCCAAGGCCATCGAACGCGGCCTGCTGAAGCCGGACATCCCGGTGGCCGACAGCGAATTGTTCAACTTCGTGTTGCAGACCGGCTTTTCCACCGCCAGCGAAGTCAGCCAGCTCGCCGGCCGCGGCGTCGGCATGGATGTCGTCGCCAACCAGATCCGGCAACTTGGCGGTTCGCTGTCGATCGAATCCGAACGCGGCAAGGGCACCGTCTTCAACATCCGCCTGCCGTTCACGCTGGCGGTCACGCAGGCGATCACCGTGCGCGCTGGCGACGCCACGTTTGCGATCCCGATGACCTCGGTGCAGGCGGTGTCGCGCATCCGGCGCGAGGAAATGGCCGAGCGCAAGGCCAGCGGCGACATGACCGTCAGCCATGTCGGCGAGGAATACGCGCTGCACGATCTTTCCGAACTGTTGGGATTCGGCGCGTCGGAGATTCCCGACGAGGGCAGCGGCCAATTGCCGTTGCTGATGGTGCGTGCCGGCGACCTGCGCGCGGCGATCCGCATCGACATGGTGATCGGCTCGCGCGAAATCGTGGTCAAGCCGGTCGCGCCGCAAATCAGCAACGTGCCGGGCATGTTCGGCGCCACCATCCTGGGCGACGGTTCGGTGATGCTAATCCTCGATCCCGCGCCGCTGGTCCGCCACGTCGTGGCCAGTCGCGCGGCCGCCGCCGTGACCCCCGAAGTCGGCGAGGTGGTGCCGGAGCATGGCGAACCGGTCGCGGTGGCGCCGCGGTCGGACGACGCGGGCCCGCGCCTGGTGATGGTGGTCGACGATTCGATCACCATGCGCAAGGTGACCACCCGCGTGCTCGAACGCGAACAGCTCGAGGTGGTGACTGCGAAGGACGGCGTGGATGCGCTCGAGAAATTGCAGGAACGCATCCCCGACGTGATGCTGCTGGATATCGAAATGCCCCGGATGGACGGCTACGAACTCGCCACGCACATGAAGAACGACGCGCGCTTCCGCCACGTGCCCATCATGATGATCACCTCGCGCACCGGCGAAAAACATCGCGAGCGCGCCTTCGAACTCGGCGTGGAACGCTATCTCGGCAAGCCCTACAGCGAAGCCGACCTGCTCCGCCACGTCAACGAGATGCTGGAGGCGGTCCGTGCCTGATCACGCTGCCCCCGGGCTGCTGCGCATCGCGCTGGTCTTCGGCGACGATGCCGCGGCGGCACACGTTCGCGAGGCCATGCAGGGGCACGCGGACATTGTCTATGCGACTTCCGCCGCGGATTTCGACGCGACGCGCATGGCGGGAGCGAACGCGACCGCCGCGCTGGTGAACCTGGATGACGGGGACTGGCTGGAAGGCATCGAAGCGAGCCTGGATGCGGCCGGCATCGCGGTCGTCTACAACGATCCGGAGATTTCGCGTGGGCTGGAGGGATGGGGCCACGCCCGCTGGCTGCGCCACCTGCTGGCCAAGCTGCGCGGCAGCGTCGACGTCGATCCGCCGCGTCCGGAACAAGCCAACCCGACGGCCCCGCACATTCGCAGTGCCGCCGAGCCGGAAACAACGGCACCGGCCGAAGCCCCCGCCGCAAGCGCGGCGAAGGTGGTCGAACGGCCGCTGTCGCCGAAGGAGATCGAAACCATGACCGCAGATTTCGTCGCCGTACCGGAATCCGTTGTGTTGCAGGTTGGCGAGGTCGCATCCCGGCCCGACGTCGTCATCGCCGACGCCCCGGCCGCCGAAGGCGCGCCCGCCGTGGACGCGGATGGCGTCGGCGGCGTTGCGGTTTCCGCTCCGCGGGACGACACAGCGGCGGTACCGATGCAGGCCGAAGCGGGTGCGGACGCAGATCCGTCCGGATCGGCCGACCCTACCCGCCTCGACAGCGAGGGGGACCTCGATGTCGATACCGAAGCGCTGTCGGCGATGATCGATGCGCGCCTCGCGGATCCGGAACCCGGGACGCCTTCGGATTCGCCGGAGGTGTGGCGGGTCGTGGAAAGCGGCCCTGCCGATCCCGTCGCGCACGATGCCACGGCGGAATCCGGTTGCGAAGCGGATCCGGTCGACGGCGCCGCCGAAGCCGTCGAACCCGTGCCCGTCGATGCCGCCCGGGACGACGCCGACGTGCTGGCCAGCCTGCCGTCGCTGGACGACTGGCAACTGGTCGATGCCGAAGCCGCATCCGCGCCCGTGGCTGCCGCGACCCATGAACGCAATGAGCCCGAGCATGCGTTCTCCGACAGTTTTGCCGGGCTGGAACTGGTGCCGATGGAGACGGTTTCAGCGGTGGCGATCAATGCCGATCCCATCGAACGCTGGCTGCAGGACACCAAGTCGGCCAAGCCACAAGCCGCCACGGCGGACGACACCACCAAGGTCGGCTCGGGCGGAGGCAAGTCATGACTCCGCAAGCCTCCCTGCCGCGCGAAATCCGCGGGGTCATGCTGCCGGTCACCGGCGGGCGCGTGCTCGTGCCCAACACCACGATGGCGGAAGTGATCACCTACGCCCATCCGACGCTGGTCGAGGACGCACCCCCGTGGCTGCTGGGCCGGCTTGCGTGGCGCGGCTGGGGGTTGCCGGTGCTGGCGTTTTCGGCGATGGCCGGAGTGGCCGAAGAAGAGTCCACCGGGAATGGACGGGTGGCGATCCTGAAAGCCTTGAACGGACACGCGCGCTTGCCGTACTTCGGCATGCTCACCCAGGGGTTCCCGCGCCTCACCCTGATTTCCGAAGACATGCTGGTGCCCGATGAACGGGCCTCCGGGTTGCCCATGGGCGTGCGCGAGCAGGTCCTGGTCCACGACGAACCGGCCTGGATCCCCGACCTCGCCACCGTCGAGAGCCTGGTCGTCGAAGCCTTGACCGCAGCGGCCTGAGCGCATCGAAGGCCGCGCGGCGGCGGGCTGCGCCGGACGTATCGAAACTGCGACCGCAAGGCGCGGCTTTCAGGCCCCGACCGCCTTGTTCCGGCCTGCGGGGACGGCGTTTCCGGTATCGCCCTGTTGCAACGCGGCAAGCGTGTCGCGGCACATGGCACCGGGCTTGCCGCCGCGCCGGCACGCCGGCAGGTTGTCGCGACTGAACACTTCCTGGATCCAGTCGATGAAGGCGTGGACGCGCGCCGACAGGTGCTTCTTTTGCGGGTAGACGATCCAGACCGGTGAACCGGTCGAGATGGTGTCTTCCAGGATGACCTGCAGCTTGCCGTGGGCGATCGGGCCTGCGGCCAGCCAGTGCGGTACCTGGATGATCCCGAGCCCGGCCATCGCGGCCTGGATCACCGATTCGCCGTCGTTGATCAGAAGGTGTGCATCGACATCCAGCGTGACGGGTCCGTCCGGCGAATCGAATTGCCACTGGTAAACGCGCCCGTTGGCGGGATACACGTAGTTGACGCACTGGTGCTGCCTGAGGTCCTCGATGCACGTGGGCGTGCCATGGCGGGCGAGGTACGCGGGCGAAGCGCACAGGACGTTGCTGAAGTAGCCGAGTTTGCGTGCGACGAGGTTGGAGTCTTCCAGCTCGCCCATGCGGATCGCGCAGTCGATGCCTTCCTCGATGAGCCCGATGTTGCGGTCGGTCATCGCCAGTTCCAGTCGGATGTCAGGGTAGCGGGCCTCGAAATCGGCCAGGTTCGGGATCAGGCCGGCGCGTCCGATCGATACGTTCATCGCGACCCGCAGTTTGCCTTGCGGCTTGATGCGGGCGTAGCCCAGCGCCTCCACCGCATCGCCGAGGTCGGCGAGGATGTCCTTGCAACGCTCGTAGAACGACTCGCCGTCGTCGGTGAGCCGGAGCGCCCGCGTGCTTCGGAACAGTAGCCGCACGCCGATCTGCTCTTCCAGCCGCGACACGGCCCGGCTGACCCCGGACGGGGTCATTTCCAGTTGCGCGGCGGCTGCCCTGAAACTCTTGGCTTCGACCACCCGGACGAAGCTCGCTATTGCCGAAAAGTCTTCCATCCGACGCATTATGCATCGATTCATGACCCTCAGTCACCAGTGCAATGCATGATGACGGGGTTATTGAACTGATCAGTGTTCTTATCTTTGCGGCTCCCCACGTGCCGAACCTGGCACCGAACCTCACCCGGGAGCTGGATGATGAAAAAGAAATTGATCCTGATCGGCCTGGTGGCAGCGGCGAGTCTGGGCAGTTGGGCCGTGCTCGCCCACCGCAGCGGCCACGCGCAGCCACCGTCGGCGGGTCCGCCCGAAGTCACGGTTGCCGAGGTGCTGGAACGGCCCGTGAGCGCCAGCGCCGAATTCACCGGGCAATTGCAGGCGGTGGACACCGTCCGCGTGCAGCCGCGTGTTGGCGGTTACGTGCAGGCGGTGCGGTTCACCGAGGGCGCGCTCGTCCACAAGGGCGACGTGCTGTTCAAGATCGATCCGCGCCCGTTCCAGGCCGAGGTGGACCGCCTCGCCGCCCAGCGCGACCAGGCCCGGGCCGCGCTGAAGCTGGCCCGTGACAACGCCGGCCGCGCGCATCGCCTTTTGGCCCGGCACGCCATCGCGCAAGCCGAAGCGGATCGCCTGTCCACCGCCGCGCAAAGCGCGAAGGCGGCGCTGGCGGCAGCGGACGCAGCGCTGGCGGCGGCGAAGCTCAACCTCGGCTTCACCGATGTACGCGCGCCGATCGACGGACGCGTCAGCAACGCGCGCGTCACCCCCGGCAACCTCGTCACCAGTTCGGACGTGCTCACCAGCGTCGTGTCGGTCAATCCGGTCTACGTGTACTTCAACGTGGATGAACACACCTGGCTGAAGCTGGACCACCTGCGCGCGGCGGCGCTTGGCGTTGGCCGCAAGGCGCGCGTGGCCGTCGCGATGGGACTGTCGGACGAGCAGGGTTACCCGCACGCGGGACGGCTCGATTTCGTCGACAACCAGTTGCACACCGATTCGGGAACGATGCGGTTGCGCGCGGTCTTCGACAATTCGCAAGGGCTCTTTACGCCGGGTCTTTACGCACACGTCCGCGTGCAGATGGGCCAGCCGAAGCCGCGGATCCTCATCGACGACCGTGCGGTCGGCACCGACCTCGCCAACCAGTTCGTTTACGTGGTCGATGCCCAGCACAAAGTGCAGTACCGCAAGGTCAGCACCGGCCCGCTATTCCACGGCCTGCGCGTGATCGCCGACGGTTTGAAGGCCGACGACGAGGTGGTGGTGAACGGCTTGCAGCGCGTGCACCCCGGCGTCGAGGTGAATGCCGAACAGGTGGCCATGGACTACCGGCTCGACGCCCGGGACAAGGCGATCGTCGAGGCATCCGGCGTGAAGTCGTCCGACGACAAGCGCACGGCCCAGGCCGATCAGAACACCGACAAGACACCCATCGCATCCCTCTCCCCTCTGGAGAGGCGGCCGCAGGCCGAGCGCGTAGCGCTTCCGGCAGGCAGGTGAGGGTACGGCCAGCGTGTTGCCCCGAGGTTTCGCCGAACCCTCATCCGCCCTACGGGCACCTTCTCCCGGCGGGAGAAGGAAGAGCCTGCGAGGCGTGACCACAAGGTAATCCCATGAAAAACATTGCCCAATTCTTTGTCGACCGGCCGATCATGGCCGCGGTGTTGTCGCTGCTGTTCCTGATCACCGGCGCCATCGCGGTGTTCCAGTTGCCGATCAGCGAGTACCCGGAAGTGGTGCCACCCACGGTGGTGGTGCACGCGACCTATCCCGGCGCCAATCCGAAGGTGATCGCGGAAACCGTCGCGACGCCGCTGGAAGAGCAGATCAATGGCGTGGAGGGCATGCTGTACACGTCCTCGCAGGCCACCAGCGACGGCGTGATGACGCTCACCGTCACCTTCGCGCTTGGCACCGATCTCAACGACGCGCAGGTGGAAGTGCAGAACCGCGTGGCACAGGCGTTGCCGCGCCTGCCCGAGGAGGTGCAAAGGCTCGGCGTCACCACCAAGAAGAGTTCGCCCGACCTCACGATGGTCGTGCACCTCACGTCGCCCAACCAGCGCTACGACATGCTGTATCTCTCCAACTACGCGCGCCTGCACGTGAAGGACGTCCTGAGCCGGCTGGACGGCATTGGCGACGTGCAGATCTTCGGTGCCGGCGAATACTCGATGCGGGTGTGGCTGAACCCGCAAAAGCTGGCCCAGCGGGGTCTGACGACCGGCGACGTGGTGAAGGCGATCCGCGAGCAGAACGTGCAGGTGGCGGCGGGATCCCTGAACGCACCGCCCGTGCGGAGCGATGCCGACTTCCAGCTCAACATCAACACGCAAGGCCGGTTGAGCACCGTCGACGAGTTCAAGAACATCGTGCTGCGCACGGACGCGAGCGGCGCCACCGTACACCTCGGCGACGTGGCGCGGGTGCAACTGGGTTCCGACCATTACGCGCTGCGCAGCCTGCTGGACAACCAGCCGGCGGTGGCGATCCCGATCTTCGCGCGGCCCGGTTCCAACGCGATCCAGATCTCCGACGAGGTGCGCGCCACCATGGCGCACCTGAAGAAGGATTTTCCGCAAGGCGTCGATTACCACATCGTGTACGACCCGACGGTGTTCGTGCGCGGTTCGATCGAGGCGGTGGCACACACCTTGCTGGAGGCGATCGCGCTGGTGGTGCTGGTGGTGATCCTGTTCCTGCAGACCTGGCGCGCGTCCGTGATTCCGTTGATCGCGGTGCCGGTGTCGCTGATCGGCACGTTTGCGGTGATGTACGTCGTCGGCTTTTCGCTCAACGCCCTGTCGTTGTTCGGGATGGTGCTGGCGATTGGCATCGTGGTGGACGACGCGATCGTGGTGGTCGAAAACGTGGAGCGCCACATCGAACTCGGCCAGTCGCCGAAGGAAGCCACCCGCCAGGCGATGCGCGAGGTCACCGGTCCGATCGTCGCGACCGCGCTGGTGCTGTGCGCCGTGTTCATCCCCACGGCTTTCATCAGCGGGCTGACCGGCGAGTTCTATCGCCAGTTCGCGCTGACCATCGCGATTTCCACGGTGATCTCGGCGTTCAACTCACTGACGCTCAGCCCCGCGTTGTCGGCCATCCTGCTGAAGCCGCACGATGCGCCGAAGGACCGCCTGACGCGCGGCATCGATCGCGCGTTCGGCTGGCTGTTCCGCCCGTTCAACCGGCTGTTCCATCGTGGTGCGGAGCGCTACGTCGCGGGCACCCGCCGCCTGCAGGGCAAAGGCCCGGCCGCATTGGCGGTGTATGCGGCACTGATCGCGCTGACCGCGTTCGGCTTCACGCACGTTCCGACCGGCTTCGTGCCGACCCAGGACAAGCAGTACCTGGTGTCGTTCGCGCAGTTGCCGGATGCCGCTTCGCTCGATCGCACCGAAGGCGTCATCAGGCGCATGTCGGCGATTGCGCTCAAGCAGCCGGGTGTCGAGAATGCGGTCGCGTTTCCGGGCCTTTCCATCAACGGCTTCACCAATGCCTCGAACGCGGGCATCGTGTTCGTGACACTGAAGCCGTTCGATGAGCGCCGCAGCGCGGATCTTTCCGCGGGGGCGATCGCCGGTGCGCTGAACCGGAAGTATGCGTCGATCCAGGACGCCTACATTGCCGTGTTTCCGCCGCCACCCGTGATGGGCCTGGGCACGATCGGCGGTTTCCGGATGCAGATCGAGGATCGCGGCCAGCTCGGTTTCAACGAGTTGTACAAGCAGACCCAGAACCTGATCGCAGCCAGTCACAAGGATCCCGCGCTTGCGGGACTGTTCTCCAGCTTCCAGGTGAACGTGCCGCAAGTCGACGTCGACGTCGACCGCGAGAAGGCCAAGGCCGAGGGCGTGGACCTTTCCGACGCGTACCAGACCATGCAGGCGTACCTGGGCTCGCTGTACGTCAACGATTTCAACCGCTTCGGCCGCACCTACCAGGTGAACCTGTCCGCGGAGCCGGCGTTCCGCCGCGACCTGCAGGACATCAGCCAGTTGAAGACCCGCAACGACCGCGGCGACATGGTGCCGCTGGGTTCGTTCGTCACCGTCAAGCGCGGCGCGGGCCCCGACCGCGTGATGCACTACAACGGCTATCCCACCGCCGAGATCAATGGCGGGCCGGCGCTGGGCTACAGCTCGGGCCAGGCGCAAAAGGCGATGGAGAAACTGGCGCACGACAAGCTGCCGAACGGTCTCAGCTTCGAATGGACCGACCTGACCTACCAGCAGATCCTCGCCGGCAACACCGCGATCCTGGTGTTCCCGTTGTGCGTGCTGCTGGTATTCCTGGTGCTGTCGTCGCTGTACGAAAGCTGGTCGCTGCCGCTGGCGGTGATCCTGATCGTGCCGATGGTGCTGTTGTCCGCGATCGCCGGCGTTTGGTTGTCCGGAGGCGACAACAACATCTTCACCCAGATCGGACTGATCGTGCTGGTGGGGCTCGCCTGCAAGAACGCGATCCTGATCGTGGAGTTCGCCCGCGAAATGCAGCTCGAAGGCATGAGCCGACACGAGGCGGTGCTGGAGGCGGCGCGGCTGCGGTTGCGCCCGATCCTGATGACCTCGATCGCGTTCATCATGGGCGTGGTGCCGCTGGTCACTTCGCACGGCGCCGGCGCCGAGATGCGCCACGCAATGGGCGTGGCGGTGTTCTCGGGAATGCTCGGCGTCACCATCTTCGGCCTGCTCTACACCCCGCTGTTCTACGTCGTGATTCGCGCCCTGGTCGAGCGTCGCGCGGAGCGCAGGCGCGCACAGGCGAACAACGCGCAAGCGGCGCTGGAGGGCCACTGAGATGATTTCGCTGATTCGAAGCACGGTGCTGCTCGCGGCACTCGCATTGGCCGGCTGCGTCACCGTCGGACCGGACTACCACAAGCCGGCCACGCCGGTGCCGCAACTGCAAGGCCTGGACGCAGCACGTGAAAGCGCGGCGCATTTCCAGGCCGAGTGGTGGAAGCAGTTCGACGATCCGACGCTGGATGCGTTGATCCGGCGCGCGGCGACCAGGAACCTGGACCTTCGCATCGCGGTGGCGCGGCTCGACGAGTCGCGCGCCATGCTGGGCGGGGCGAAGTCTCGGTACCTCCCGGACATCGAGGCCGGCATCTCCTGGACCCGCAGCCGCGGGCAGACGCCCGGCGTCAGCGATCAACGCAATACGGTCACGGCGTATCAGGCGGGTTTCGACGCGAGTTGGGAAATCGACCTGTTCGGTGGCGTGCGCCGTTCGGTGGAAGCCGCGCACGCCGACTTTGGCGCCAGCGAGGCCGCGCTGCAGGATGTGCAGGTGAGCCTGTTTGCCGAGGTCGCGCGCAATTACTTCGAACTGCGCGGGGTGCAGCAACGGCTGGACATCGCCCGGCGCGACATCGCCAACCAGCAGGACACGCTGAAACTGATCCGCGCCCGCGCCGAAGTCGGCACCGCGTCGGAGCAGGACGTGGCCAGCGCGGAAGCCCGGTTGAGCGCGGTGGAAGCGCAGTTGCCGCTGCTGGAGATGCAGGCGCACGCGGACAAAAACCGGCTCGCGGTATTGCTCGGCGAACAGCCCGGTGCGCTCGACATCGACGTGTCGCCGAAGACGTTCCAGCCGATCGACGCGGTGCTGCCGATCGGCGCTGCGGGCAACGTGCTGGCGCGGCGCCCCGACGTGCGCGCCGCCGAACGCGAATACGCCGCCGCGACCGCGCGGATCGGGGTGGCCAAGGCGGATTTCTTCCCGCACATTTCGCTGGGCGGTTTCCTCGGGTTTCTTGCCGGCCGCAGCAACGACTTCGGCGGCCCCTCCACGCGCGCGTGGTCGATCATGCCCAGCATCACCTGGAAGGGCCTCAACGTGAAGCGGGTGCGCAGCGAACTGCACGC
>DASUKQ010000016.1:0-27828 GCA_036278635.1 Rhodanobacteraceae bacterium | reverse complement strand
CGCCTCGCGCGCCGAGCGCTTGGTGCCGACGAACAGGATCGTGCGGCGTTTTTGCGCCAGCCCCGACAGGTAGTTCATCGCATCGCTGAACAGCGGCAGCGTGGATTCGAGGTTGATGATGTGGATCTTGCCGCGGGCGCCGAAGATGAACGGCGCCATCTTCGGGTTCCAGTAGCGCGTCTGGTGGCCGAAATGCACGCCGGCTTCCAGCATCTGGCGCATGGTGACTTGGGGCATGGTTTGAAACTCCGATGTGGGAACCCGCTCCGCTTGCGCGGCGTGCGCGGCCGTCATGGACGGCGTTGGCGCGACAGGTTCCGGGGTTGGGCTTCCGCAGGCCCCGCGGCAACGACCCTCCTGCGAGGGACCCCGGTGCCGGTGCACCACGATGGATGCAGGCCTGCGTGTGTATTCGCCGGTGACGCCCGGCGTGGGCGTGCGTGGCCGAAGCCAAGCCCCGCAATTCTACAGACAAGCCGTGACGCGGGCAAGCGGAATCGGGCCACCGCTGCAATCCGGGTGCGAATGGTGGATAATTGCAGACTATGCCTGTCACTCCAAAGACCCCCGAAGAGATCGAATCGATGCGAGTCGCCGGCCGCCTTGCGGCCGAGGTCCTGGCGTTGATGAACGAACACGTCAAGCCGGGCGTCACGACCGAAGAACTCGACCAGATCGCCTACCACCATATCGTCGACGTCCAGCAGGCGATCCCGGCCAACGTCGGTTACCGCGGCTTCCCGAAGACGTTGTGCACGTCGGTCAACCACGTGATTTGCCACGGCATTCCCAGCCCCGGCAAGGTCCTGAAGGACGGCGACATCGTCAACATCGACGTCACCGTGATCAAGGACGGCTGGCACGGCGACACCAGCCGGATGTATTTCGTCGGCACGCCGTCGGTGCTGGCGAAAAGGCTGGTCGACACCACCTGGGAGGCGATGATGCGCGGGATCGAGCAGGTGCGGCCGGGCGCGACGCTCGGCGACATCGGCCATGCCATCCAGAAGCACGCGGAGCACGCCGGCTATTCGGTGGTGCGCGAATACTGCGGGCACGGCATTGGCCGCATCTACCACGACGACCCGCAGGTATTGCATTACGGCCATGCGGGCGAGGGCATGCGGCTGGAGAAGGGCATGACCTTCACGGTCGAACCGATGATCAATGCCGGCAAGCGGCAGACCCGCGCGCTGCCGGATGGCTGGACGGTAGTCACCAAGGACCATTCGTTGTCCGCGCAATGGGAACACACCGTCGTGGTGACCGACGACGGGTTCGAGATCCTGACGCCCTGGCCGGATGCGTAGTGCCTTGATACCCCCTTCCGCAGGAAGGGGGTCGCGCGCCGAAGGCACGCGGGGGATGCCGGCATGCCAGCCGAAATGCCGTCCCCCTCTCATCCCGCTTCGTCCCGAAGGGGGAAATTCATATGCTTGGCAGGAACCGCGATAATCGGATAGGCATCCGTCTCGATTCGGTCAAGTGAATTTACCCGCGGCTTCTCCCGTCAGCGTTCCCACCCCGCGCCTTCCGCCGGCCCTGCCACGCGCCGGGGTGTCGCGTGATGCTCGCGCGGCGCTGCGGCAATTGCTGGATGATCATGCGCGGACGCTGACCACGGCATTCCGGGAGGGCGCCGATGCCGCCGTGCTCGCGCGAACGCGTGCCCATGTAGTCGACATGGTCTGCGCCCACGCGTGGTCGGCGTACGTGGGCGAGACCGACACCGCCGCATTGTTCGCGGTGGGTGGTTTCGGGCACGGGCTGCTGTTCCCGTTTTCCGATGTCGACCTGCTGGTATTGCATGCGCCCGATCCGGACGTTGCGCTGGTGCGTTCGCTGGAGGCCTTTTTCACCTGCCTGTGGGACGTCGGCCTGAAGCCCGGTCAGGCCGTGCGCACGCTGGCGCAGTGCCGGGAAATCGCGGCTGCCGACGCGGGCGTGTTCACCAGCCTGCTGGACGCGCGCCGGCTGGCCGGGGCGACCCGTTTCGAGGCGGACTTGCGCGCGATCACCGCCGACCCGTCGTTGTGGCCGCCCGGAGCCTACCTCGCCGCCAAGCTGGAGGAGCGCGCACAGCGTCACGCGCGCTACGACGACACCACCCACAACCTCGAACCGGATCTGAAGGACGGCCCCGGCGGGCTGCGCAACCTCGACCTGATCCGCTGGCTGGGCAAACGGCTGGTCGGGGTGGACGACCTCGACGGCCTGGTGCGGGCGCGGTTGCTGGAAGCGAGCGAACGCGATGCGTTGCGGGAGGCGCGCGCGGTGCTGCGCCGCGACCGCTACGGGTTGCACATTGAAGCCGGCCGCGCCGAGGAGCGATTGCTGTTCGATTGGCAGCGTGCACTGGCGGCGAGGCTGGGCTACGAAGACGTCAACACGGTCGGCAACGATGCGGTCGAGCATTTCATGCAGGATTACTTTCGCGCCGCCGGCACCACCGAACGGCTGCTGGTGCAGTTGCTGGAACGCCTGCAGGAGTACCTGCACCCGCTGCCGCCTCCGCGCGACCTCGACGCGAACTTCGTGCTGCGCGGCAGTCGCATCGAATTGCGGGATCCGGACTGGCTGCTGACGGCGCCCGCGGGGCTGGTCGAGGTATTCGTCAAACGCTTCGATGTCGAGCGCTGCACGGGCATCACCGCGGCGACCATGCGCGCGGTGGAACACGCGCTGGTTGCGCACGGCACCTCATTGTCGCGGAACCCTGACGTGCTCGCCGCCTTCCTGGCGCTTTTGCGGCGCGGTGCGGAGGCGGTGCGCGTGCTGGATGCGCTGAACCGGCACGGGATCCTGGCCGCGATCCTGCCGTCTTTCGCGCGCGTGGTGGGACGCATGCAATATGACCTGTTCCACGTCTACACGGTCGACGAACACACCCTGCGCGTGTTGCGCAACATCGCGCGCTACGCGTTGCCGGAAACGCGCACCGCCCTGCCGCTGGCCTGCGAGGCCTTCGCGCGGCTGACCAAACCCGAATTGCTGCTGCTGGCGGGACTGTTCCACGACATCGCCAAGGGCCGCGGCGGCGACCATTCCAGTCTCGGCGAGACCGAAGCGCGCGCGTTCTGCCGCAGCCTGGGCCTCGGCGACGATGACACGGAAGAGGTCGCGTGGCTGGTCCGCTGGCACCTGTTGATGAGCGTCACCGCGCAACGCCAGGACATCGCCGATCCGGAGGTCGTGCATCGCTTCGCCGTGCAGGTGGGCGACTGGGGCCGTTTGGACCTGCTGTACCTGTTGACGATCGCGGACATCGCGGGCACCAGCCCGAAACTCTGGAATTCCTGGAAGGATCGCCTGTTGGCGGACCTGTATGTCGCCGCACGTTACGTGTTGCGGCGCGACCTCGAGCGCCCGGCGCGCGCCGAGGTGCGGATACGCGAAGCGCGCGAACGCGCGCTGGGACTGCTCGCGGATCGAGGGTTCGACGCCACGGCATCGGGCGCGGAACTGGACCGGTTTCCGGATACGGCGCTGTTGCGCCAGCGACCGGATTCGCTGGCATGGCAGGTCGCCGCCCTGTTGGAGGCGCCCGGCGTGGGCACGGTTGTCGCGGTGCGCCCCCCGGATGTGCGCGGCGGTACCGAGGTCTTCGTGTGCACGCCCGATCGGGATGGCGTGTTCGCCGCGGCGGTCGCGACGCTCGACCGCCTGCGCCTCGATGTCGTGGCGGCGCGCGTCATGGCCTCGCGCGACGGACGCGCGCTGGACACCTTCACGGTGCTGGAAGCCGGCACGCAATTGCCGGTGTCGCCGGAGCGTGCGACCGCGCTGCGCGA
Organism: Rhodanobacteraceae bacterium; assembly: GCA_036278635.1. GTDB lineage: Bacteria > Pseudomonadota > Gammaproteobacteria > Xanthomonadales > Rhodanobacteraceae > 66-474. Next base: position 24,037 of record DASUKQ010000016.1, on the reverse strand, counting down.
CGCGCTGGTGCGGGTACTCCGCGCCGTGACGCTGCGCACCCAGCCGGCGCGCCGCGGCCTTACCCGCCGGCTGCGGCATTTCCAGCGGCCTCCCCGTATCGATTTCCACGGCAATGACGGGCAGCCGCTGACGCGCCTGGCGCTGGTGTGCAGCGATCGGCCCGGGCTGCTGGTTGCGATCGCGCAGGCATTCCTCGATGTCGGCGTTCGCGTGCACGACGCGCGGATCGCGACGTTCGGCGACCAGGTCGAGGACTTTTTCGAACTCAGCGACCGACATGACGCACCGCTTGGCGCCAGACTGGAGGAGACCTTGCGCAACGCGTTGCAGCGGCGTCTTGCGCCGGGCAGCATGGCGGGCGGAGAGGAGACGCAACGTGCATGAATTGCAGTCGGTGATCGATGCGGCGTGGGAGCAACGGACGACCCTGCGGGGCGCGGATGCCCGCGCGTTGTGGCCATCGCTGGACCAGGTGCTGGATGACCTCGAATCCGGCGCATTGCGGGTGGCGGAACCGGACGGGCAGGGCGGCTGGACCGTGCATGCGTGGATCAAACGCGCGATCCTCCTGTATTTCCGCACGCACGACACGCGGGTGATGGACGGCGGCCCGATGTCCGCGTTCGACAAGGTTCCGCTGCGCTTCGCCGGGGCCGACCCAGGTGTTTTCGACGCCACGGGCGCGCGCATCGTTCCCGGCGCACTGGTGCGGCGCGGCGCGTTCATCGGACGCGACGCGGTGCTGATGCCGAGCTACGTCAACATCGGCGCTTGTGTCGGCGCCGGCGCGATGGTCGATACCTGGGCCACGGTCGGTTCCTGCGCGCAAATCGGCGCGCGCGTGCACCTTTCCGGCGGCGTCGGCATTGGCGGCGTGCTGGAACCGCTGCAGGCCAACCCGACGATCATCGAGGACGACTGTTTCGTCGGCGCGCGCTCGGAAGTCGTCGAAGGCGTGATCGTCGAGCACGGCAGCGTGCTCGGGATGGGCGTGTACCTGGGCCAATCCACGCGCATCTACGATCGCGCGACCGGGACGGTGACGTACGGCCGCGTGCCGGCGGGCAGCGTGGTGGTTTCCGGTACGCTGCCTGCCGCAGATGGTTCGCACAGCCTTTACGCTGCGGTGATCGTCAAGCGCGTGGACGAAACGACGCGCGCAAAGACGAGCATCAATGATCTCTTGCGAATGTAGGAGCCTGCGTGCAGGCGACCCCGGAATTTTCGCCCTGGACGGCAACTTTCATCGCGCGCAGCCGCGCGCCTGCATCTGACGGAGTCTTGCATGACCGTGACCCTCCATGGCCTTCCCACCTGCGATACCTGCCGCAAGGCGCGCAACTGGCTGGACCGTTTCGGCGTCGAATACGTCTTCGTCGATTACCGCGCGCACCCCGTTCCGGCGGCGACGTTGAAGGACTGGGCGCGGCAGCTCGGCGGTTGGGAAAAGCTTGTCAACAAATCCTCGACCACGTGGCGCAACCTGCTGCCGCAACGCAAGAACCCGGCGAGCGATCCCGAGTGGACGCTGCTGCTGAAGGAGTATCCCGCCCTGATCCGGCGGCCCGTCGTCGTGCGCGGGGACGGCGACGTCAACGTGGGTTTCAGCGACAACGCGTTCAAGAAATTGTTCGGCGGGTGACACCGGCATGACGGATCCACGCATGCGCCACTACCTCAGGAACCTCCGCGTCGAGCGCGACAACGAGGCCCTGTACGCGCGCCTCGCCGAGGTCGCCACGGACCCGCGGCTGGCGCGGGCGTATCGCCGCATCGCCGAGGGCGAGCGCGGGAATGCCGAGTTCTGGGAGGCGCGGCTGCGCGAAGTCGGGGCCGACATTCCACCGTCGCGCCCGCGCCTGCGGGTGCGCGTGCTCGGCGCCCTCGCGGGGACATTCGGCACCGGCTTCGTGATGCCGACCGTGGTGCGGCTGGAGCATGCCGATCACATCGAGACCCCGGTCGATCGTGAAGGTCATCGCGATCATTTCGTGCCGGCCGATGCGCGGATCGGCCGGACCCACCGGCATCGTGCCGGCGGCGGCAACACCCTGCGCGCGTCGGTGCTGGGTGCCAACGACGGCCTGGTGTCCAACGTCAGCCTGGTGATGGGCATGGCCGGCGCCAACACCGGCAACCACGCCGTACTGCTCGCGGGACTCGCGGGGCTGGTCGCCGGCGCCTGTTCGATGGCCCTGGGCGAGTGGCTGTCGGTCAACAGCTCGCGCGAGTTCTACCAGGCACAGATCACCGAGCGCGCCGAGCGGCTGGCGGTGGCGCCCGAAGAAGGCGTGCGCCGCATCGCCGGGATCTATCGCGACAAGGGCCTCGGGCGCGCCCAGGCCGAGCACCTTGCCGGTCACCTCGCGGAATCCCCGCGCACGGCGCTGGACACGATGGTGCGCGAGGATCTCGGCGTCGATCCGTCCGAACTCGGCGGCTCGGCATGGGCCGCTGCGGTGTCCTCGTTCTGCTTCTTCGCGTTCGGCGCGATTTTCCCGGTGGCGCCATATTTCTTTCTTGGCGGCCGTGCCGCGATGCTCGCCAGTATCGGCACCACCTTGGTCGGGCTGTGCCTGATCGCGGTAGGCACCTCGCTGTTCACCGGTCGCAGCCTGGCGTTCTCGATCGCGCGCCAGTTCGTGATCACCGCCGCCGCGGCAGCGATTACCTTCGGCGTCGGCTATCTCCTGGGTACGGTGATCACGGGTTGAGCACGAACCCTCCCCTTCAAGGGGAGGGAAGAGTGCCCGCGTGCATCGCTTGCAAGATGCTGCCATGCAGGCACGCCGGTGATTTGCGTGGGTCGTTGCTATGCTGCGCATGATTGTTCGCCGTGCCACCGCCCATGTCCGAAGTCGTCGATCTCGCTTGTGAATTGATCCGCCGCCGCTCACTGACCCCGGATGACGCGGGCTGCATGGCGCTGCTTGCCTCGCGGCTGGAACGCGCGGGCTTCCGTTGCGAACGCCTGCGCTACGGCGAGGTCTCGAACCTGTGGGCGACCCACGGCGCCGGCGGGCCGGTGCTCGCGTTCCTTGGTCATGTGGACGTCGTGCCGAGCGGCCCCGAAGCCGACTGGACATCGAAGCCGTTCGAGCCGACCGTTCGCGACGACAAGTTGTACGGACGCGGTGCGGCGGACATGAAATCCGGGGTCGCCGCGATGGTCGTTGCGCTGGAGCAATTCGCCACCGCCCACCCGGACCACGCCGGCACCGTCGCGCTGTTGCTGACGTCCGACGAGGAAGGCCCGAGCAATCTCGATGGCGTGCGCCGGGTCGCGCAGTATTTTCGGGACACCGGCCAACGCATCGACTGGTGCCTTGTTGGCGAGCCGACCGCGAAGGAAAAACTCGGCGACCTGATCCGCGTCGGCCGGCGCGGTTCGCTTTCGGGCGTGCTCACCGTGCGCGGTGTGCAGGGCCACGTCGCGTATCCGCAGCTGGCACGCAATCCGATCCACCTGTTCGCGCCCCCGCTGGCCGAACTCGCCGGCACGACCTGGGACGGGGGCAACGACGATTTCCCGCCGACATCGTTCCAGGTCTCCAACGTCAACGCCGGAACCGGTGCGTACAACGTGGTTCCCGGCTCGCTCGTCGCGCACTTCAATTTCCGCTTCGGCACCGCCAGCAGCGCGGCGTCGCTGCGGGAGCGGACCGAGGCCATCCTCGAACAGCATGCGCTCGACTACGCGATCGACTGGAACCTCTCCGGCGAGCCATTCCACTCGCCCGCAGGCGGCCGCCTGCGGGAGACCGTGATCGCCGTTTGCCGCGAGCTGTGCGGCATCGAACCGGAGGCCAGCACCGGTGGCGGCACGTCCGACGGTCGTTTCATCGCGCCGCTCGGCGCCGAAGTCGTCGAGATCGGCCCGGTCAACGCCACCATCCACAAGATCGACGAATGCATTGCCATAAGCGACCTGGAACGGCTGCCGGCGATCCACTTGCAGATCATGCGAAGGCTGCTGGCGGCGTCGCGATGACCACGTGGTTGGCACGGTTGAGCCAGCCGTGGCGCAGCGGGAAACGCACGAAATCGAGCTGCCTGAAACCCGCCTGCGTGAACCGGTCACGCAGTTCGCCGGCCGAGTAGCGCTCCGCGTGCCAGCCCCATTCGATCAGCACCTTGGCCTCCGGCGATCTGCGCGTGACCATTGCCAGCAGGTGTCCTTGCGGCGACATGCGCCGGCGCAGCATTGTCAGGGCCTGCGCCAGCCGCTCGCGCGGCAGGTATTCCAGCATCGAGGTCGAGACCACCAGGTCGTATCCGGTCCATGTATCCGGCAGTGCGGTCTCGTCAAGAATGTTCGCCTCGCGCATTTCCACCCGTTTGCGAAGGCCGCGCGCCGCCAATTCGTCGCGAAAGCGCGCGAGCATCGCGGGCGTCAGGTCGAAGGCATCCACCGTGCCGGGTTCGACGCGGCGCGCCTCGAGTGCGTCCAGCAGCGCGAAGGTCGCCAAGCCGGCGCCGCACCCCGCGTCGAGGACCTGCATGCGCGGCCGCAGCAGATCCGTGCGCTCCAGCAGCGCCTGCAACCCGCGGCGACTGTGGAAGAAGCGGACGAATGCAAGATAGCGGTCGGCGCGTTGCTCGTAGAGTCGTCGGACTCCGGATGGGTCGGGTGCCATCGGGCCTCCTGGTCGGGGCACGTGCCAGCGACGACGACTGCCGTGGCGCATGCCGTGTGGGCCGAACCGGAACCTGCGGGCCGGCTACCTGGCCGGCAAAAACACCGAGAAGATGCCGGCGTAGGGTTTCACCATGAACGCGGGTGCGCCGTAGTAGTTGCCGTCGGTATAGATTTGCGAAAGCGTGCCATCGAGGTACAGCGCATCCCGGCAGCCGAGTTTGTCGCGGAACAGCGTCGCGAAGGTATGGAAATTCACCGGCGCGGTGCTGACCGCGAAGACGACCTTGCCGGGTTCCGGCGCGCACACGCCGCTGCGCCACTTCATGCTGTCCGAATCGGCCACGAATTCCGGATTGACTTGCCCATCGATCACCAGCATCGGGCCCGACTGGGTGGCGATGCGGGGCTGGACGCCGCTTTTTGCGAAGGCGTCGGTCGTTTGCACCGAGGCGCGCCCGTTCGCGTCGACCGCGAACACGCCATTCGGGAGCAGCGAGAAGTTGCCGGCGGCGGGGTCGCCGTGCGCGGTGTTGAGCGGCTTGACGGTCCTGCCTTGCTCGACATGCAGACCCAGCGGTTCGCCGCGCGCGTCATAGATGCCCGCATTGGCGGCGAACAGCATTCGCTGCCCATGCCGCGCACCCCAAAGTTGCAGCTCGTGGATGCTGGCGAACGGTTTGCCGGTGGCGGGGTCGCGCCAGTGCAAATCGAGTTGCGCCCTGGCGAGGTCGATCGTCACGACCCGAAAATGCACGTTGTCGAACGTGACGTCGTGGCTGGCGACGCCGTGCGATGCATTCGCGCACGCGGCGGGCAATGCGAGCACTGCGATCAGGGCCAGGCGGGACGCCAGCGCGATGCGACGGGTGATGGTGGAGCAAAACCGTTTCACGGGGTCGATGGTCACCGTAGTGGATGGGGCGATGCAAGCCACGGTCGCGACGTGCGTTCAGCCATGCGGCCCGAGGCGCGTCAGCGCGCGGGTTGCAGGACAAGGTGGTACCTGGCCGGGCCCGGCAGCAATGGCGACGGCTTGCCGTGCAACCAGGCTTCGTGGCCCTTGCCGAACCAGGGTGACAGCGGATTGTCGGACTGGCCGGCTGGCATTTCGAGGATGCCGTGCGCCTCGTTGCCGGGTTGCACGCTCATGCGCATCGATGCGCCGAAAGACGGGTGCAGGACACGCGGCATGTCGTTGTCGCCGGCAAGCGGATCGTGGGGCATGTCGGCGAAGCGCGCCAGCCATCCCGGCAGTGCGACCGACAGCGGGTTGTCGATCGCTGCGGTGTTGCGTTGGCCCCAGGTTTTTGAAGCCAGCGGACCGGGAATGTTTGCAAGTTTCTCCGCCACCTCGCGCGCCGAGTCGGCGAGCAGCACGTCCCAGGTGCGGTATTTCGGATCGAGCAGCCATGCCGGCTTTTGCGTCACCAGTGTCCACGCCGCGTACTCGCCGACCGCGGGGGTCGGCCACCGGAAGTCCTTCCATTTCGCCGCGGCCCGCGCGGCGAACGGCGCCAGCGCGTTTTCGCGCACCTGGTCGCGGAACATCCGCACGATGCGGTAGCCGACGCTGTCGGTGGCGGCGCGTGCCTTCCAGTCGCGCACGAACGGCGCCAGCGCACGGATCTCCGGATCCCGGGTGCTCGCCAGCACGCCCAGCAGCAGCTTCTGCCAGCGCGCGAGAAACAATGCGCGGTCATCGAGCTGGATGGCCAGCATGTCGCGTGGGGTGAAGCGGTCGCGCGTGCCGAGGTCATCGCGGATCTGTTGCGCGCGCGCGCCCTGGTCGTAGCCGCCGTCGCCGAGCAATTGCAGCGCGGCGCCGCCGACGATGCGCTGGTTGGCGGTCCAGATGCGCGAATCGGCCGGGTTCACGATGCGCGGATCCTGCGCGGGCGTGGCGAACCCCGTCCAGCCGGTGCCGGGCTGCGACCAGTCGGCCGGGGCGGACGGATCGAAACCCGCGCGCAACGGGATCGCACTGCCGGCGATGCTCCAGCCGATGTTTCCCCGGGCGTCGGCGACCACGAGGTTCTGCGGTGGGACCCCCATCGTCGGCGCGAGCGCCAACGCCTGGCTCACCGTGGTCGCGGTTTCGAGCTTCATGAGGTTGAGATTCACCGCGCGCGGATCCTGCGCGATCCACGCCAGCGCCAGCGGCGAACCATCCACGTCCCTGGCCATGATCGGCCCCCAGATGGTGTCCTCGACGGTCATGTGCACGTCGGGCGCACCCTTCACGTGGATGGTTTCGTCGTGTGTGGTGATCGTCGCCCAGCCGTGCGGCGTCCTGTAACGCGACGGATCGTGCGGGTCGCGGACCACTCGCACCCAGTCCATCCAGTCGCCTTCGCTGTTGGTGAAGCCCCATGCGATGTGGCCGTTGCTGCCGATCACCAGCGCGGGGGCCCCGGGCAACGTCACTCCGTTCAAGTCGACCAACTTCGACGAGTCGGCAGGATCCGGATAGCGCAACCGCGCGCGATACCAGATGTTCGGGACGCGCAGGTGCAGGTGCGGATCGTTCGCCAGCAGCGCCGCGCCGCCTGTGAGCCTGCCGCCCACCGCGAAGCCGTTGCTGCCGATGCCGGTATTGGTGGTGTTGGAGCGCGCGACGGCGCGCGCGCCGCGTAACGACGCAACCTTTTGAACGGGTGTTGCGTGCAAATCGAAGACGGACGCAGCGGGCATCGGAACCGGCTGCGAAGGGCCACCCAGCATCGGCGCTTCCCAGCGCGGCGCGGGGGCCACGAGAAAATCGGCAAGCGGCCTCGGCAACACGGCTCGCAAACGCCCGATGTTCAGCTCGCGCGCATTGTCCCCGTTCTGGTTGAGATCGAAATACATCGCATCGATGGTCAATACCGTGTCGGCGTCGGTCCACCGTTGTGGCTCGACGCCCAGCAGCAGGTATTCCCAGGGACGCACGGACAGGTGTGCAAGGCCCGCGTTGACGCCGGCGGTGTAGGCGTCGATCAGCTTGCGCTGCTCCAGCGGGAGCATGGCGATTTCGCGTTGGGCCAGCGCGCGGAAGCGGTGCTTGCGATGGTTCTTGTCGACCTTCAGCGCGATCTTGCCGAACAGCGCCGAAAGTTCGCCCGCCGCGTTGCGGCGTTCCAGGTCCATCTGGAAGAATCGTTCCTGCCCGTGCAGGAAACCGAGTGCCCGCGCAAGATCGCTACGGTTGCGCGCGGTGATGGTCGGGATGCCGCCGGCATCACGCACGATCGTCACCGACGCCGACAGTCCCGCCACGTCGACGCTACCGTCCGACTGGGGGCGGCTGCTCGCCAGCAGGCGCCAGCCGATCGCAAACGCGATGACGATGATGACGATCAGCGCGACCGCGATCCGCCGAACCCAGCGCATGGAGTGTCCTTGTGCAATGCCCGCATTGTGCCGGTTGGGCGTGCGCTCGCCAACCTGCGCGCTGGGTGCAGGTTGGGCTGACGACGGCTTCATCGGCGGAAGCCCAACGGTATCGCAACGCGTGCCGGGCTTCGCAACACGCGCTCAGCCCAACCTACGGCACGATCCGGGTCCACGCCGCGCTTGCGAACTTGGCCGCGGCCAGCGTCTCGGCGCGCTCGAGTTCGCCGGGCAACAACCGGTCTTTCGCGAGGCCATGGGAAGCGCGGAAGGTCTCGATCATCCGCTCGATGATCTCGTCGCGCGGCAGGCCCGTCTGGCTGCGCAACGGATCCACGCGTTTGGAGGCGCTGGCGGTGCCCTTGTCGGAAAGCTTCTCGCGCCCGATCCGCAATACGTCGAGCATCTTGGTGGTGTCGATGTCGTAGGCCATGGTGACGTGGTGCAGGACGGCGCCGCCGCGACGGGTCTGCGCGGCGCCCGCGATTTTCCCCGCCGGCGACGTGATGTCGTTGAGGGGCTGGTACCAGGCGTCGATGCCGAGCCCCTGCAACGCGTCGATCACCCAGGTATCCATGAATTCGTAGGATTCCTGGAAACTCATCCCGGCGACCAGCGTTTCCGGCGCGTACAGCGAATAGGTGATGGTGTTGCCGGGTTCGATGAACATCGCGCCGCCGCCGCTGATGCGGCGCACGACCTCGATGCCGTGGCGGCGTGCCGCATCGGCATCCACCTCGTTGCGGAGCGACTGAAAGCGTCCGATCACGACACACGACGACGACCATTCCCAGACCCTGAGCGTGGGCAGACGGCGACGCGCGGCCACCTCGTCGGTCAACACTTCGTCGATCGCCATGTGCAGCGCCGGCGGCTGCGGCGTAGCGTGGATCAGTCGCCACGCATAGTCGTTCCAGTCGGTTCGGCTCACGGTTGCGCGTCCAGGGCACGCCGGACCGCGGTCGCGATGGCCTCGGGCGAGATGCCGTACATCCTCACGTTCGGTCCCAGCGCGGCACGGACCATGGCGGCGAGGTGTGCACTTTCGGCTGCAGCCGGCAGCCCTTCCAGGGCGACATCGATCATGGTCAGTGCGGTGTCCGGCTCGAGGAAAAAATCACCGCTGATCCGCACCTGCGTCAACTTCCCTTCGCGCACATCGAGGTCGGCCACGACCAGTTTGCCGCCCGGCATCTTGTATTCGCCATGCATCGTGTGATTGTGCCTGTTCCCCGTGGTGCGCGTACAGTCCTGCGTCAGCCGGTGGTTTCGATCCGGTCGACGTGCCGCAGCCCGCGCGGCAGCAGGCCGCCACGTTGCGCGCGGCTGCCACCGTATTCGACCAGGTCCGCCCATTTGAGCGTGAGTTTGCGCTGGCCGGCGAACAGGGTGACCTCCCCCGAGCCTTCGGCGACCACGGCGATGCCGGCGACGCGTTCCTCGCCGGTTTTGAGCCTGGCCTTCGGGATCTCGATCAGCTTGTTGCCGCGCCCGCGTTCCAGCTCCGGCAGGTCGGCGACGGAAAACATCAACAGGTGCCCTTGCGTGGTGACCGCGACGATGCGGTCACGCGCCGGATCGTCGACTCGGGCGGGTGCGAGCACGCGCGCGCCGTCGTCCATGTTGAGCACCTGCTTGCCGGCTTTCTTGTTGGCCAGCAGCACCTCGAAGCGGGTGAGGAATCCGCGCCCGGCATCCGTGGCGAGGACCAATCGGGTGGCATTGTCGCCGGCCGCGAGCGCATCGAAGCGCGCGCCGGGCGGTGGCGAAAAACGGCCCGTGAGCGGTTCGCCGTTGCCGCGCGCCGAGGGAAGGGTGTATGCGGCCGTGGAATAACTGCGGCCGGTGGAATCGAGGAATACGACCTGCTGCGCGCTCTTGCCGCGTACGCTGGCGAGATACGCATCGCCTTCGCGATAGGAAAGTCCGTTCGCGTCGACGTCGTGGCCCCTGGCCGCACGTGCCCAGCCCTTCTGCGACAGCACCACGGTGACGGGTTCGGATGTGACCAGTTGGCTTTCGTCCAGGGCGTGCGCGGCGGCGCGGATCACCAGAGGCGAGCGACGCGCGTCGCCGTATTTTTCGGCGTCGGCTTTCAATTCCTGTTTGATGAGCGTTTTCAGGCGCGCCTTCGAATTGAGGGTGACGTCGATCTTTGCGCGTTCCTCTTCCAGCGAGTCGCGCTCGGCGTCGAGCTTCATCTCTTCCAGCCGCGCCAGTTGCCGCAGCCGGGTTTCCAGGATGTAGTCGGCCTGCTCTTCGGAAAGCTTGAAGCGCTTGATCAGCGCAGGTTTCGGCTCGTCCTCGTGGCGGACGATCCGGATTACTTCGTCGAGGTTGAGGAAGGCGACGCGCAGGCCTTCCAGCAGGTGCAATCGGCGCTCGACCTTCTCGAGGCGGTACTGCAGGCGCTTCGTCACGGTACTGGTACGGAAACGCAGCCATTCCTCGAGGATCTGCTTCAGCGTCTTGACCTGCGGACGCCCGTCCAGCCCGATCATGTTGAGGTTGACGCGAAAACTTTTTTCGAGATCGGTGGTTGCGAACAGGTGTTGCATCATCGCGTCGGTGTCGACGCGGGTTGAACGCGGGATCAGCACCAGCCGCACCGGGTTCTCGTGGTCGGATTCGTCGCGCAGGTCTTCCAGCATCGGCAGCTTCTTGGCGCGCATCTGCGCCGCGATCTGTTCGATGACCTTGGCCGGCGAAACCTGGTGCGGCAGCGCGGTCAGTACCAAGTTGCCGCGTTCCTCGACGTACACCGCACGGCAGCGCACCGAGCCGTTGCCGGTCGCATACATCGCGGTGAGTTCGTTGCGCGGCGTGATGATTTCGGCGGCGGTCGGATAGTCCGGCGCCTGCACGTGTTCGCACAGCTCGGCGACACTTGCACCGGGTTCATCGAGCAGATGGATGCACGCGGTCGCGATTTCGCGCAGGTTGTGCGGGGGGATGTCGGTGGCCATGCCGACGGCGATGCCGGTGGATCCGTTCAACAAAACGTTGGGCAGCCGTGCAGGCAGCCACGATGGTTCCTTCAGCGTGCCGTCGAAGTTGGGCGCCCATTCGACCGTGCCCATCGCGAGCTCGCCCATCAGCACTTCCGCGATCGGCGTCAGCCGCGATTCGGTATAGCGCATTGCCGCGAAGGACTTGGGGTCGTCCGACGAGCCGAAATTGCCCTGTCCGTCGATCAGCGGATAGCGGTACGAAAAAGATTGCGCCATCAGCACCATCGCCTCGTACACCGAGCTGTCGCCGTGCGGGTGGAACTTGCCGATCACGTCGCCCACGGTGCGCGCGGATTTCTTGGGTTTGGCGGTCGCGGCCAGGCCCAGTTCGCTCATCGCGTACACGATGCGCCGCTGCACCGGTTTCAGGCCATCGCCGATGAAGGGCAGCGCGCGGTCGAGTACCACGTACATCGAGTAGTCGAGATACGCGCGCTCTGCGTACTCGCGCAGCGGGATTTGTTCGAAGTCGGGTTGCAGGGGAGTCATGGCTCAAGGCTTGCGGTTTGTGGGGTCGATGTGACGTGCAGGCCGCCCATTGTAGGAGCGCGCCTTGGCGCGGACGGCGTGGTGATGGCGTGTCGCCTGCAGGCAGGCTCCTACAAGAGCAGGTGTTGCAGGAGCGCGTCCGCGTGCGATTCAGTGCACGCGTTCGCTCGCGATGCCGAGCTTCGCGAGCTGCGCCTGCACGCTGTCGGACCCGGCGAGATGGCCGGCACCGACGGCGACGAAGATCGTGGCGTGCTGATTCAACAATTCCACGATCTGTTTGGCCCAGTTGCGGTTGCGATCGACCAGCAGGACCTTGTACAGGTCCGGATAATGCTTTTGCATTCCCCCGTTGACGATTTCCGCGATGGCCGCGGTATCACCGGCCCGCCAATCCTCGATCAGTGCCTTGACCTGTTTCGGTCCCTCGGCATACTCGTCGAGCGCGTTGCGCAGCAGGTCCATTTGCAGGGTATCGGGAAGGTCGGCGAAGAACCGGATCTGCTCCCCGGCGGTTTCGAACGCGGCGACGGGTTTGCCGGCTGCCTTGAAGGCGCGCTCCAGTTGCTTGTCCGCGCCGGACTTGGGGTCGTAACCGGCCTTGACGATGGGTGCCACGGCAATGGTCAGTGCCGCCAGCCAGGGCCTCATCGCGTCCAGGGTGGCCGCGCCGCCCATGACCCCGGAGTCCTTCGCGGCGGAGTCGAGGCGCGCGCGGTCGGTGGCGTCGAGCCTGTCCGAAAGCGGATGCTGCAGATCCATGCCGTACTGCATGACCAGCATCTGCATCGTCAGCGGGTCGTCGTCGTCCTCTTCGACATACAGTTTGTCGCTCGCCGCGAGCGCGTCGTCCAGGGCGGGGTAATGCCAGTGCGCGTCCTTCGGCAGCACGTGCACGGTGCCGAACAGGTAGAGCGTCGCGGTGGGGCTCTTTACGGTCCACAAGGCGGGATCGGCGAGTGCCGGCGCGCAGACGAGCAGCGCCAGTGCGATGCCGAAACCGAAACGTTGCAGCGTTTCCATGTGGATCCCGTGCGCGAAACGAGTCCGCGCATTGTGTCATGTGCCGGTTGGATATCGTGCTGCGTCCGCCCACTCACTCTGCCGCCGTGGGCGGGGGGTAATCGCCGGCGGCCATTGCGGAATGGATGAGTGGGCACGGCATCTCCGTGGCCCCGACCCTCCAGGAGAACCGCCATGCCCACCGTCAATGACGAATTCAACCGTACCTGCGCGCGCCTGGACCTCGACGCCGAGCGTTCCGGAATTTTCTCGCCCGGCACGGCCGTGCTGAATTTCAGCGCCGAGGACCTTCGCCGATTCAACGATTGCGCGGCCCGCGTGGCACCGGGTACGCCCGCGCTGACGGCCGACCAGATCGCCGGCGCCTCGCGGCGGCTGGCCCGCGCAGTGGGCCGAGGCGACGGATCGCGCTTCATCCAGACCCGCATGCGCCGTGCGGGCGAGATCCGCGCGATGCTGAAGGACGAGCAATGGACGATCGACCCGGCGCTGCTCGGACGCATGCAGAATCTGATCGGATACCTGGACGGACCGGTCGCGCTGGTGCCGGTGGATGCCCCGGTGGTGGGCGGGCTTGATCGCGCGTTGTTGGTGGATCTGGCGATGGAGGGGTTGCGCGCGGAACTGGACGAGTATGCGGACTTTTGCCGTTACCGGGCTGGCGAGGCCGAGCGGCTGGGCATTCCTGCCGCGACCGTGGATATCGATCGCGCCCGCTGGGCAGTCGAGCGAAGCGAGGAACTGCGGCTCGAACGGCTGGTCCGCCGGGCCCGCGGCGCCGCTCGCGGCAACCAGGGCAGCGGGGCAGGGGTCGTGTTCCACGTCGGTTGAAAATGCTGTTGCCGACGAGCCCGGCGCATGGATAATTGGTGCCGAGTCAGGCGCGCCGTGTGCCTGCCGGGTTGCCGCGTGAGGGCGCGGTGGCTATGGGCCGATTTGATACGACCCGATGGAGTGTGGTGCTCCGCGCGCGCGGCGAGCCTGCCGACGCGCGTCGTGCGCTGGAAACGTTGTGCCGCACCTATCGGGCGCCGGTGTTGGCGTTCGTGCGCAGCCGCGGCTATGCCGCCGATGCCGCGGAAGACTTGACCCAGGCGTTCTTCACGCGCTTCCTCGAGCGCGCGTGGCACGCGAGTGCGGATCCGGAGCGCGGCCGATTCCGCTCGTTCCTGTTGGTCGCGCTCAAGCGTTTCCTGATCGATGCCGATGTCGAAGCACGGGCGCTGAAACGCGGCGGTGGCTTCCGGTTCGAATCCCTCGACGAACAGGTCGGCGACGAAGACGCATTGCCGGACGCGCCCGATCGGGTGTTCGAGCGCCAATGGGCCCAGGCCGTGCTGAATGCCGCGTTTGCGCGCCTGCGCCATGAAGCCCAGTCGGCCGACAAGCTGGCGCTGTTCGAGCGGCTCAGCGAGTTCCTGGTCGAGCCGCCGGACGAGAGCGACTACGCGAGGGCGGCGGAGGAACTGAACCTGCGCCGCAACACGCTGGCGGTGGCGGTGCACCGCCTGCGTCATCGGTTGCGCGAGCTGGTGCGCGAAGAACTCTCGCAGACGACGGCCGGGCGTGGCGACCTGGAGCAGGAACTGCGCGCGCTGCGCGGTTCGATGGACCACTGCCTCGATCCCCGGCCGTAATTGCGGAGCCGGATCGCCGAAAGGATCTCCATGCGCATTGCCGGTTGCCCAGAATGAACCCGCCCCTCGAGCACACCGAGGAGTTCACGCGGACCCGCTGGTCGATGGTGTGCCGGCTGCAGGATGGGCGGGCGACCGATGCGCACGACGCGCTGGCCGAGCTGGCGGTGCGCTACTGGTACCCGGTCTATGCCTACGTGCGGCGCTGCGGACATTCGCGGGACATCGCACAGGACATCACGCAAACCTTCCTGCAGCAGGTGGCGCGCGACCTGCACGGCGAGCAGGCGCAGCCGTCGGGCAGGTTTCGCGAGTGGCTGTTGATGAAACTCAACGGGTTCCTTGCGGGCGAATGGCGGGATCTGACCGAAGGCGGCCATGTGCCCGGGGCGCCGCCCGTGGCGGAGCTGGAATCGCGCAATCTCAGCGAACACGCAGCCGGCGAGTCACCGGAACTGGCCTACCGGCGCAGCTTCGCGCTGGAGGTCCTGATGCGGGGCCTGAAACGGTTGCGCGCGGAAGCGACCCAGGCCGGGCACCTGGACATGTGCGAAGCGCTGGAGCCGTTCCTGACCCGCGACCCGGTGCGCGGGCAATACGACGAACTGGGACACAAGCTCGGCATCCGCCCGCTGGTGCTGGTGATGGCGCTGAAGCGGTTGCGCCAGCGCTTCCGGGAACTGGTGCAGCAGGAACTGGCGGACACCGTCGTGTCCGCGGACGAGATGGCGGATGAGCAGCAGGCCCTGTTCGCGGCGCTGCACAGGGGTCACTGACGTGTCGATCCAGCCCCGGCCGCCGGATCTGGTTACCGCGCCCGAACCGCCCGGGCCGCTGGAGGATGCCCAGGGACTCGCGGCGCTTGCGTTCGGCAGCTTCAGTCGCTTGAGCGTGGGTGCCGGGAATCGCCATCTCGCCCTGTTGCCGGCGGAGACCCTGGAACTGGACCTCACCGATCCGGCGCAACGCCGTTTTGGCGACTACGAGTTGCTGGAGCACATCGGTGAAGGCGGCATGGGCGTGGTCTATCGCGCGCGCCAGGGTTCGCTGGACCGGGACGTGGCGGTCAAGTTGCTGTCGGCGGGACCGTGGGCGTCGCGCGAGTTCATCGCGCGCTTCGAACGCGAGGCGCAGAACGCCGCGCGCATGCAGCACCCCAACATCGTCACCGTCTACGAAGTCGGGAGTGTCGAGGGCCTGCACTTCTTCAGCATGCGGCTGGTGAGTGGAGAAAGTCTTTCGACCAAGCTGCGGCGTGGTGAACGGATGCCCGCGAAAGCCGCCGCGGCGCTGGTGCGAACCATTGCCGAGGCCGTCGATTACGCGCACAACCTGGGCGTCCTGCACCTGGACCTGAAGCCGGGCAACGTGTTGCTGGATGAAGCCGGCACGCCGTACGTCACCGACTTCGGGTTGGCGCGGCGGCTGGAGAACGCGCTCGCGATCGAGAACGACGAGATCTCCGGCACCCCGGCCTACATGGCACCGGAACAGGCGCAGGTGCGCGCGCACAAACTGACCAAGGCGACCGACATCTGGGGCCTGGGCGCGATCCTCTACGAGCTGCTGACCGGCGAGCCGCCATTCCGGGGCGAGACTGCACAGGATACGGTACGGCTGGTCCTGGAAGGCCAGGTCCGCGCGCCGCGGCGCCAGCACCCGTCGCTGTCCCCGGACCTGGAAGCGATCGTGCTGCGGTGCCTCAATCGCGACCCGGCCGGGCGCTATCCCTCGGCGCGGGCCCTGGCCGACGACCTGCAGCAATACATCGCGGGGCGTCCGGTCAACGCGCGACCGCTGAATGCCATGCAGCGTGCGTCGCGCTGGGCCAAGCGCGAACCGAAGCTGGCCGCGACCGCAGGTTGTGCGCTGGCGGCGCTGGTGATCGGCCTGGTCGTCTCCACGGCGCAGTGGAAGCGCGCGGAGGCGAGCGCGAACACCTCGCGCGAGAACTTGTGGGCAACGCGCGCGCAGACCGCGCAGCAGGCGCTGGCCAAAGGCGATGGTTTCCGCAGCCTGCGCCCGCTGGTCGCCAATCTCGAGGAAATGGAGCGCGCCGGCAACACGCGTGGCGCCGGGATCGAGCGGCAGCGAATTGGCACGATCCTGGCCAACGCGCCGCAGCTTGCCGGCTTGCTCCGGGTGCCTGCCGGGCAGTCCGTGACTTCCCTAGCCATCGCCCCCGATGGCCGCCATCTCGCGGTCGCGACTTCGGACTGGGGCAACGACAGCCCGGAACGTTTCGTGCGGCAGTATGACCTCCGCAGCCTGCGCCAGACCTGGGCAACTTCGACCAGGAACCGCACCTTCCTGATGGCCTATGGTGACGCGGGTGCGCCGCACGGCGGCCTCCATTACACGGCCGATGGCCGCCATCTGCTGGTGCGGCTGACCGAGCAGCCGGTGGTGCCGGCGCCGCGCTACTCGGACATGATCGCGCTGGACGCGGGCACAGGTCGCGTGGTGTGGCCTTCCGGATTGCCGGCGCGCCAGGCGGACATCGTGTACGACGATGTGCTGAAGCACGCCCTGGTCCGCTTCCGCTCGGACGAATCCCTGCGCTGGCCGGATTCGGGCCAGTTCTACGAAGTGGACGGCTGGAAGCCGATAGGCCCGCGCCACACCGTGGCCACGACCCTGGCGGCCGACTTCTGGCTGCCCTTGCCGGGCGGGAGGGCGTGGCTCGGCACGCGTGATTGCACGGACTTTGCCTTGTACGACGTTCCCGCGCTGGTGCCGCGCTGGCAGTTGCGCCTGCCCGCCTCCAGCGTCGTGCGTGCATGGCAATTCAGCCACGATGAACGCTTGCTTGCGCTCGGCAGCGTGGACGGCGCCGTGCGGATCGTGTCCAGCGCGGATGGGACCGCGAGGACCCTTGGCTCCGGACCGGACGAGCGGGTGATCCGCGTCGAATTCAGCGCCGATGACCGCACCCTTGCCGCCATCGACGAAAACGGCCGCCTGTGGAGCTGGGACGTCGCGACCGGCCTGCCGCGCTCGGCGCCTTTGCAGTTCGCGAAAAACGACGGTGTTGCGGCGCTGATCCGCTTTGCCGGCGACACCGTGTTCGGCGGCGGCAATGGATTGGGCGCGGACACCGAAATCGAGTACGCCACCCTGGTGCCGCACGCCCCCTTCAACAATGAAACCGTGCGTGGCGCCGTGCGTCTGCACGGCTTGACGGCCTTCGGAACGGCGTTCGACGTGTCCACTTCGGCCCGTCTCATGGTGACCACCGGCGGCGACCGACTGATCCAGGTTTGGCGCCTGCCGCCCTTGCCATTGCTCGCCGGGCACGCGGCGCCCATGCAGCCTCTGGAACAAGCCTTCGACGGCAGCCGGCTGGCTACCGTCGATGGGCAGGTGGTGAGCGTGGTGGATGCCACCTCGGGCGCACCACTCTCACCGCCCCTGACGCATCCGGAGCCCGTGCGCTTTGCGGAACTCGCGCCCGATGGACACGTGCTTGTGTCGATCGCCGGCCGCACGGTACGCGTGATCGACACGGAAACCTGGAAGCTGCGTGGTACGCCCATGGTATTGCCGCAGACGCCCGAACGTGCCGCCATATCCCGGGATTCGTCGGCCCTGGTCGTATTCGCTGCGACCTACGAAGGCGGCGAGCGCCACATGGACGTGCAGCGAATCGGTCTTGCGAGCGGAAGCGCGACCAGCGAAATGGTACGCATCGACGCGATCCAGAGTTTCGATCTCGACGAAGCCGGTCGCCACGCGTTCGTGGCGACATGGAGCCGCTCCCATCCGACCGAATTCAAGTGGATTTCGCTTGTCGACGGCAAGACAATGTGCGCGCCGGGGCCGGCGAACGGTTGGTATGCCATCCTCGCTGCCGATGGACCGAGCGCCTGGTACTACGGTGCAGACGGCAATGGGTCGCCCGCGATCGCCCGATGGGATTTGGCGACCTGCCGCAAGCTGTTCGAGGTGGCCGGCCCGAGGTTGAGCGACCAGGCCGTGTTTTTTCCCCGTGGTGACGGATTGGTCGTCCACCGCGGTGGCAAGCGGGCCCTGATCACGTTTGACGCGCGTGGACGGCAGATCGCCGCGGTGGGCGATGCCATCGATGGAGTGATGCAACCCTTCGTCGTGAGCGCCGACGGTGAACGCGCCGCAATGGCCGGACGCAATTCCGTGCACCTGCTGGACACGCGTACCGGCCGGCGCCTGTCGGCACCCCTGATGGCCCCGATCGCCGGGGACGACGCCATCACGAAGCTGGTTTTTTCTCCCGATGGCACCCGTCTCGTGGCGCGTACGCTCAACCATCGCTGGCTGTATTGGCACCTGCCGCCCGCGCTTCCGTCGGCTGCGGAGCTTCTGCAACTTGCCCACTTGCTCGATCCGGATCCGAGCGCTCCGCCGACGGACGGCGAGATCGACGCGATGCAGAGCCGTTTGCGCGCGCACAACGCCATCCCACGCGAGCTCCCCGATGCGCCGGCGCAGGCGATCGCATTCGCTCCGGTCGCCGGCGCCGGCGTCGATCCGCGTTTCGTGCCGCTCGATCTTGCCTCCGCGAGCAACGTTCCGATGGTCGGTCGGGTCTGGCCCGAGCCCTTCGCCGGCGGCGATCTGCCGACGCTGGCGCCGGGCCTGCAACGGTTGCTCGGCGTGGACTACCGCATCGACGGTGGCGTGCAGCTGAGCGGTGGCGGCACGGCCACCGCGATCGGCCCGACATTGCTGCACAGCGCGGTGGTCACGGTACCGGACATCGTTGCAAGTCGCGTGCATGTGCTGGCCTTCATGCATATCCCGATGAACCTGGACGTGCCGTCGCGGCCGTTCGCGCGGGTCGTGCTGATCGGCGCTGACGGTCACGAAACGCCGCTGGAGATCCGTACCATCCGCGATGTCATCACCCACGCCTTCGGTCCGAAGGCGTTCCCATCGAGCGGCGCCCGCGTTGCGCTGTTGGCCACGGAAGGCCAGCAAATCCGTGCCGGCGGGGACCCCGGGCAACCACGATCGTCCGTGTATGCCGTGACGCTCGAGGTGCCGAAGGGGGCCGGCAAGATCCGTGGTCTGCGGTTCGACGTCGCCGACGGGCCGATGGAGGCGCCATTGTTCTATGCCGCAACGCTGGAACGTGCGGATGGCGGCATCGCCAAGGCGCGTGTGTCGCCCGCCGTTCCCGAATAAGGGAGCAGCGTCGTGGCGCCGCGCACATGGATCATCGGTACGCTGGCTCTGCTGATGCTGTGCCGTGGCGCGAACGCTTTCGCGGACGCTCCGCCGCCCGACGGCAGCAACACGCAACAGCAGCAGACTTCCCCAACCACCGGAACGACAAAAAAGCTCGGAACGATCTACGTCACGGGCAGCCACATCCGCAGCATCGACCTGGAAACGCAGCACCCGTTGACCGTGCTGGAACGCGAGGACCTGTTGCGCACGGGCCTGAGCGATATCGGGTTGATCGTGCAGAACATCGTGGTCAACGGGCAGACCCAGAACCGCAACATCAACAACGGCACCGATGCCCGCGAACTGGTCAACCTGCGCAGCCTCGGTCCAAACCGCACGCTGGTGCTGGTGAACGGCCAGCGCTGGGTGAGCGGGCTGGACGGCGCGGTGGATCTTTCCGCCATTCCGCTGTCGCTGGTCGAACGCGTCGAAGTGCTCAAGGACGGCGCTTCGGCGATCTACGGTTCGGATGCCATCGCCGGCGTGATCAACATCATCACCCGCAAGGACTTCAAGGGTGCCCAGCTGGGAAGTCAATACGGCCAGACCGACCATGGCGATGGCATCCGCCGCGACGTCGAATTCAGCTACGGACGCAGCGGTGATCGCTGGAACGTCTCGTTCGGCGTCGAGTATGCAAAGGACGATCCGGTCATGGCCGGAGACCGGACGATTTCGTCGATGCCTGTCGCGGGCCTGCCGCTCGGCGCAACCGGCGTCGTGTACATGATGTTCCGCCACCAGGGCGGCCGCACCCTGATTGCGGGACGCCCCGGCACCTCGCCGGACGATTTCCGTCCTTTCGATGTTGCAACCGACGCCAACATCAACTACACGACGTGGAATTACCTGCAGACGCCGCTGGAGCGCAAGGCGATGTTTGCGCAGGGCCGCTTCGAGCTGACGCCGAATATCGCGGTATCGGGGGACTTCCTGTTCAACCGGCGGCAATCGGAGCAGCAACTGGCGCCGCCGCGGGTCAATTTCGGATCGTTCTGTTGCGGGGGGGCGCCGAACGGATTCGATCCGTCACCGGACAGCGTGTACAACCCGTTCGATGATCCGGTCACCGCCTTCCAGCGGCGCTTCCTGGAGGATCGTTCGCGTCGTTGGCAACAGAGGGTGGACACCAGCCGTTGGCACCTTGCGCTCGATGGCCTGTTCGATGTCGCGGGCAGATCGATCGCGTGGGGCGCGGACGTATCGCATGCGCGTGCCGACCAGCGCGAGACGATTGATCCGTTCCAGGACAACACGAAACTGGCGCTTGCGCTCGGCCCGTCCTTCTTCGATGCAAGCGGCGAAGCGCGTTGCGGGACCCCCGCGGCGCCGATCGACGGGTGCGTGCCGTTGGACGTGTTCGGGCCACCCGGTTCGATCACGCCCGCGATGCTGGACTACGTGGATGTGCAGGCCAGCAACCGGATGGAGACCGAAACCCGGGACCTCCTGCTGCACGCGACCACCACGCTGGCCGAACTGCCGGCTGGTGGCTTGAACGTCGCCGTGGGTGCGGAATATCGCCATGAAAGCGGCTTCGATGATCCGGACGAACTGCTGGCCACCGGCCGTGCCAACGGTGGGGGCATCAACTACCGTCCGACGGAAGGCGCGTACTCCGTCAAGGAGGCGTTCGTGGAATTCGAGATTCCGCTGCTGGCGGAGCATGCGTTCGCACGACAGCTCGGTCTCGACGTGGCATCGCGCTGGTCCGACTATTCGCTGTTCGGCAGCACGACCAATTCGCAATTCGGATTGCGCTGGAAGCCGATCGACGACCTGCTGCTGCGGGCCAGCTACATCGAGGGCTTTCGCGCGCCGAGCGTGGTGGACCTGTTCCAGGGGCTGATCAGCACCGGCGAAGGATCCATGGATCCTTGCGCGGCCGACAGCCACTCCGATGCAGCCACCCTGGCGCGTTGCGCCGCGGCAGGCGTTCCCGCCGATGTCACCGATTGGGGGGGTACCGCGGTCACCCTCGGTGGCAACCCGGCACTCAGGCCCGAAACCGCGCGCACGCGCACCCTGGGTTTCGTGTACGCCCCGTCGTGGGCGCCGGGGCTGGACATGAGCCTGGACTGGTACCGGATACAGATCGCCAACGCGATCGGCGAGCGCACGGCGCAGTCGATCCTCGATGCGTGTTACACGCTGGGCGATGCGAACGCCTGCGCGCTGGTGACGCGCGATCCAGCGGATCATGTGTTGTCGAACGTCGACGCGACGCAACAGAACATCCCGGGGGGCCTCGAGGTCGAAGGCTACGACTATTCGCTCGGCTGGCGCCGCGACACGCCATTCGGTCCGCTGCAACTGCGCTGGGACAACGCCTACGTGAGCTATTACGGCGAAATCGGCCAACCCGCGACGGGCACGCCGCTGCCCGACGGCTCGCCGGCACAGGGCAACGTGGTCGGAAAGAACGCGCAGCCGGGAGGCTTTTACGGCGTGGTATGGCGGCTGCGTTCGGTCATGGTGCTCGCCTGGCAGCGCGGTGCCTGGGCCGCATCGATCGCCGCGCGTTACTTTTCGCCCGTCACCGAAAGTTGCCAGGTCGTGGCCCAGGTGGCGGACACGGTTGGCGACCCATCGTTGCTCGATCTTTGCTCCGATCCCGGTCACGTGCAGGACGGACGGCCGACACCGCTCAACCGCGTCGGTGCGGTCACCTACTTCGATTTGCAGGCCGGCTGGACCGCCCCATGGCAGGGGCGCTTCACGCTCGGGGTGCGCAATGCCTTCGACCGCGATCCTCCGGTGGCGTACTCGGCGAATGCCAATTCCTTCTTCCCCGACTACGACATCCCCGGCCGCTTCTTCTACCTGGGGTACCGCCAGGGATTCTGAGCTGTCCGGCCGCCTGTAATCGCACACGGCCGTTGCCGAAGTAGACGGTGAGGGGCAGCCCCTCGCCACCTGCCGATGCAGGTTGCCGTCAACGGAGGAAGATCATGAAACGCACCGTTCTTGCCATCGTCATTTGTGCAGGCCTCGGCACGGTCGCGGGGGCCGCATTTGCCGCCGGTCCGCAGAGCCAGCCAGCGCCGACCAGCGCGGAAATCGAGCAGAAGGCCATGCAGGATGGGCCGGCCACGCCCAGGATCGGCTATCGCACGTACAAGGAGCCGGCCGCACCGGCCCAGAAGCAGGCCCCGCCCGATCCGCGGCTGATGGTTCCACTGACCCAGCGGGAAGTCGGGATGCTGTACAACGCATGCATCGCCTACGCCGAGTGCAAAACCGCGTACGCCAAGGCGTACGAGCACCAACAGGCGTTGTTGCGTGCGCAGAAGGAACAAGAGGCCAAGGCCGGCTCCGGCAACTAGGACCTGTTTTTGCGCTGCGGGCTTCTGCTGATCGTTTCGGAGGTGAGACCATGAAACCGAATGCCATGCTGACCGCAACCCTCATCGCGTTGAACGCGCTTGCCGTCACCGCGACGGCCGGACAGCCCAACGCGGCACTGGAGACCGTGAACGTCGTACCCGGTGCCACCTTCGCGGGATGCACTCCTTCGCAGGACGCGAACTCCCCGGCATGCCGGAAGCTGCAGGAGCAGATCCTCGCCAACTTCACTCCGCGCCAGATCGACCAGATCCATTGGGCCATCGCGACGCAGCAGCAGCTCCTGGGAACGGGTGCCAGGGAAGTCCTGCTGAATCGTTACGCCGATTTCCTGACGCGTTACGAGGAACGGTTCTCCAGAAGTCACCTGCCGGGCCTCGCCACGGCTGCTGCCAGGTAGCCCGGGCACCCGTCCGCTCTCCAGCCGGTGTCCGCTTGCACGCCCCGCACGCCGGGGCGTGTTTTTGGTGCGTTCGACCACCCACCAGGCAGTGTGGTGCGTGGGTCCGATCGAGGGTCTGCGCCCGGGGTCTGGCAAGAGGCCCTGTCGCGCATCGAGTCATACCGATCGCGTCGCCACCACCGGCGGCACTTTGGAGGCGCGCCGCGCCGGCGCGAACACCGCGATCTGGCCCAAGGCCAGAATCACGGCGACACCGATTGCGACGTACCACACCGGCATGCGGTCCATCTGGAACATCCTGAGCAGCGCGAGGTTGATTCCTATCGCGAGCAATACGCCGACAACGCAACCACCGCCCGCGATCAACAAATTCTCCAACTGGAAGTAGCGCAGGATGTTGCCCTTGGTCGCGCCGAGCGCGCGGCGGATCCCGATCTGCTTGTGCCGCTGGTTGACCCAGAAACTGGTGAGGCCGGTCATGCCGACGCCGGTGATCGCGAGCAGGATCACGCAAATGGCCGTCATTACCGTGACGATCAGGCGGTCCGAGGCGTAGCCCCAAGCGCGAATTTGCGCGAAGGTGTGGATACCCTGCATGTCGTAGCGGCTTCCCGGCGGGATCACCCGCATCGGATCGACCTTGAACAACGCTTCGCGCGCCGCGCGTATCGCGGACTGCATGCGTTCCGGCTTCGCCCGCACCGCGTACAGCGTCGAGGCAGCGTCGATGCGCAGTGGCAACAACACGCCGTTCCAGGCATACGCAGCATCGTTGTCGGGTGTCGGGGTCAGCATGCGGGCCACGACCCCCACGATCACACTGGGCGACGTATTGCCGTTGAAATAGATTGGCTTGCCGACTGCATCGCCGTGCGGAAACAACCGCTCAGCCAGCGCACGGGTCACGATCAC
>DASUKQ010000015.1:0-2416 GCA_036278635.1 Rhodanobacteraceae bacterium | reverse complement strand
CAAGCTGAAGGTCGCACACGAACGCCCGCCCGGATTCGATTCGTGATCTCTTGCGCGTTGATCTCCGGCTCTGCGCCGACGACGCCATCGAATGGGTCGCAGGGAATTATTGACCGGATTCCCTCCGCCTCTTTTTAGGCTCTGTCAGTGAAGTAATTTCTCCTTCGGCGCTGCGTGCTCCCCCGCACCGGCTGCGCACATACGTCGTCGTCCCGACGCGACGCTCCGGCACGGGTGCACCGCATCGCGCAAGAAATGTGACCGCCCAGATTTTTTCGCGTGGTAACCTCACCACTGACGTCGAAGACATCACGACAGGCTCTTCGCATGGCGCCCGAATCCGCATCCCTGGCAACGCCATCATTCGACGCAACGCAGCGCAAACTCATTGTCGGCGTCGTCATAACGACGCTGATTGCATTCGCCATCGTGATCATCTCCCTGGCACGCGGCGGCCGTCCCGATCCTCCGGCACTGCGCGCTGTCGCCACCCTGCTCGATGGCCACTGGCAGTTCCATACCGGCGATGATCCGCGCTGGGCAGCCCCCGATATGGACGCTACCGGTTGGCAGACGATCGACATGACCGCACTGCCGGGCAGCCACGACGGCGACGTTGGCCTGCCCGATTACGTCGACGGGTGGGCGGCGCACGGTCACCGCGGCTATCACGGCTACGCGTGGTACCGGCGCGCGGTGGCGGTGCCGGCCGGACACGCATCATGGGTCATCCTCGGGCCAAGCCTCGTCGAAGACGGCTACGAACTTTATTGGAACGGGCAACTGCTGGGCGGGTCGGGCAGGCTCGGCCCGCATCCGCGCCTCGTCGGCACGCGACCGTTGCTGTTCGCCCTTCCCGCCGACGCGGCGGGCACCCGTGGGGTGCTCGCCATCCGCATCTACATGCTCGCCAGGTCCAGCTACAGCGCGGCCGGCGGCGGCATGCACAGCGCGCCGATCCTCGCCCCAAAGCAGACAGGTATCGCACTCCATCGCGCGCACTGGGAGCGAACCATCGCCGGCTACATCGTCGATGCGATCGAGCCGCTCGCGATGCTGGCACTTGTCGGCCTGGCGCTTTGGTGCCGGCGACGCAGCAGTCACAAGGGCTTTCTGGTCTTCGCCTGCATCGCGCTTGCGCTTGTGGCGGAGAGGCGACTCAACAACGCGATCGTCTCGTGGACCGATCTGGAGTCCCTCAAGACCTATTCGTGGCTGGCATCCGTGATGTGGGTGCCGACGATGGCGACGTGGGTGCTGGCCTGGAACCGCTGGTGCGTGCGTCCGTGGCGAAGCATCGACGCCTTGGCTGTCGTACTGGCGGTCGTCGGGATCATCGGCGTCTTCGTCCATTCGGCAATGATGACCAGCGTCTGCCGGCTCGGATCGCTCGCGCTGTTTGTCGTCATTGGCGCGCGTATGGTCCGCAGCGGCCCGATGCGGGGTCTGGCGCTCGTTACGCTGGCTGCAATCCTGGCCGCGCTGTTCGGCGGCGAACTGTTCGATCCGATCGGCGTGCCGGGCATCTGGTTTCCATTCGGCATAGGCGTGTCGAGGACGCAGTACATCTACGCGATCGCCATCCCGCTCCTGGCCTTCCTGATAGTGCGAACCCTGGATTTCAGGGGAAACGCAACGACGAGCGATTCGAGGTTATTGCGCCAACCTGACGCGGCTTGATCGGACCAAAAAAGAAGGCGGAGGTAATCAAGCTGGCTTACACCTACATCCCCTTTCCGCATCTTCCATCGCGCGCCCAACACTTACTTCGGCAGCCCCGCCAGCCACGCCCGCACCGTTTGCGACAGCTCGATGCGCTTGTCCGAATAAGAGTGGTCGGTGGCGAAATGCTGCGTGGTCACGTGGGCGTCGCCGACCTTGCGCAAGGCGGCAGCGAAGGAGTCGTTCATGCCGGCCAATCCGTCGTCGGCAGTGACGACGAGGACGGTACGATCCTTCAGCGCCGGCACCTGCGCGGGGAAGGCCCAATGGGTGGCGTGCGCGGCAACTTCGCGGGCAAGGCCGTCAGGCGTGCAGCCGCTGAGCGGTGCCATGCCCTGGCTGGCCAAACCCGCGGATAGCTTGCGCAGCGCTCCCGGGCCGGGGTTCTTCCGTTGCAGCGTCACGTACATCGCGCCCAAATCGCCGCCGGAGATGTCGCCGATAGCCTTAATCGACGGGTCGGCCGCTGCCGCCTCGATGGCCATGAAGCCACCCATGCTGTGACCGACCAGCACGATGCGTGAAGGATCGAGCCGCAGCTTCTTCGCTATCGCGGGTTGGCGAAGGTAAGCCACCGCGGCGGCGGTATCCTCGATGCCGTGGCTGAAGGAGAAGTCGCCCGGCGTGCCCCAGGAGCCGCGGTAGTTGAAATACAGCACGTCCCAGCCGGCGCGGCGGATGTCCTGCGCAAGGT
>DASUKQ010000014.1:0-8524 GCA_036278635.1 Rhodanobacteraceae bacterium | reverse complement strand
GGGCTCGACGCTGCTGCTGAAGCTGATCGAACGCTTCCCGATCATCATCTATGTCGGCGCGGCGGCCATCGCCTGGACTGCGGCGCGGATGTTTACCCACGACAGGCTTGCCGAACCCTGGTTCGATACCCACGACGCGCTGCGCTACCTCGTCGATGTGATCCTGGTGGTCGGCGTGGTGGGGGCCGGCGCATGGCTGCGGCACCGACGCGCTCGCAGGAAGCCCGGCGGGGCACGGGCGTCAGAATGACGATCCGGGCTGTTGCAGGAACTCGATTTCCTCCGGCGTGGATTCACGCCCGAGCACCGCGTTGCGATGCGGATAGCGGCCGAAGCGATCGATGATCGCCTTGTGTTTCAGTTCGAAGTCGTAGTTGCGTTCGAGGCCCGACTGCCGAAACAGGCGTTCGGCATCCACGTGGATCACGCGTGACTCGCTGTGCATGAACGGCATGTACACGAACGCGCGCCGAGCGACCGGCATCTCGTGATCGGCGCCGACGTGGATCGCTTCCTGCGCAAGCACCAGTGCCATGCCGTCCGTGGCGAAGGCTCGCGCGTCGCCGCGGAACAGGTTCCGTGAAAACTGGTCCAGCACGATGACTTCGGCGAGACGACCGTCCGCCGTACCGCGCCAGGTCGACAGTTCGCCACGCGCCGCGGCCCGGTGCGCATCCGCGAATCGCTCGCGAATCGCGGCGTCGAACCCGTCGTCCTTCTTGAAGTGCTGCTCCGTCGACGTTTCCTCGAACCAGAACCGCAACACGTCATCCACCGTCGCCATTTCGCCTCCCGCCCGTCAGCACGCCGATTGCCTGCCCCCGGGAGGATCGCCCCGGAGCGGCGGACGCGCCTGCATCACAGCCAGTTTCCCGACTTCTTTTCGCGGAAGGCTTCGGCGACCAGCTGATTGTCGAACCCGGCCGGTGCCTCGCCGTTCGCGGCGTAACAATAGATCGCGGCCTGATAGATCGTCTGCAACGTCGATTGCACCAGCGCCAGCGCGACGAGCCAGACGATCAGGATCGCCCCGACCGTGATCAATACGGCGGGCCCGGCATGCAAGGCCAGGAAGAACACGACCATGGCCGGCACGATGCCGAACAGTCCGAAGATCAGCCCAAAGCTCACGTTGCCGATGATCTGTTCGCCCCATGTGCGCTTGAGCATTTCCACCGAGCGTTTGTACGACTCGATCGGACCGCTGCCCTCGACGACCAGCACAGGGACTACCAGGAACGATGTCACGGCCCACGCCATGCCGAGCAGGGCGACGATCAGGCGGCCCACGAACGCGACCCGCTCCTCGAGCATCCGCAACAGGAAACCGACGGTGCTGGTGAGGAGGGCCCAGCCGAAAATCTGCGGCAGGCGCTGCCAGGCAAAACCGAGTCCGTAGCCGAGCGTCGGCTGCTCGCCGTCGATCTGTTTCATCACGCACGCGATCAATGCCGAATTGAAGAAAATGATCACGAAGTACACGACGAAATAAAACACGAAAAGGGCCCCGTACATCGGTGCGGACAGGTGCACCGGGCCTTTCGGCACGGGATGGGCGCCCAGGGCGGTAAACAACGGTGCCCCGAACAGGACGATGACCACCGCCAGGGCCGCACCGGAAATCAGTGGAAACACGATCAGGCGCTGGTCCTCCCGGAGCATCCTCCAGGACGCGCCCATCAACTGCCAGGTTCGCGCGAACTTGCCCACTTTCGATCCCCCGAGGATGGTCCCGGGCGAATAGTGCCTGAAGCGGCGCGAGTCCGCTACACCGCCGGCTTGCCATCACTTCAGGTAATGCTTCATCCAGTCCACCCAACGTCGATACACGTCGGTCGTCTGCACGATGTCCCGCGGGAAATGCGTATCGGCGGGATACGCCCAGAATTCGACGGCGACGCCGTTGTCCCGCAATGCGTGGTACCACTCGTAGCTGTTGACCAGCGGCACGTTCGGATCGCCGACATCGCCCATGATCAAGGTGGGCGCCTTGACGTTGCGGGCATAGGTGATCGGTGATTGCTGGCGCCAGATGTCCCAATACTTGTCCGTCCACGGCGAGCCGCCGAAGAAATACAGGTCGCCCATCTGGTAATAGGCAATCGTGTAGTCCATCACCCAGTCGGTCAGCGCCGCACCCGACACCGCGGCCTTCCAGTTGTCGTAATGACCGGTCAACCACGTCGTCATGTAACCACCGTAGGACCACCCGGACACACCGATCCGATCGATATCGACGATGCCGAGCTTCTCGACCGCGGCCAGCCCCGCCATCACATCCTCGCCAGGGCCCTGCCCGGTGTCGCGATAAATCGCATGCTGGTAGGCGTCACCGAGGTTGATGCTGCCGCGGTAATTGGGCTGGAACACCAGGAATCCGGCCGCAGCCAGAAGTTGCGGCAACGGCGAGAAGCCGACGGTGGAGGCGCCCTCTGGCCCGCCGTGGATCACCAGCACCAGCGGGTACTTCTTGCCGCTGCGGTAGTCGACCGGGTACGTCAGGATGCCGTCCGCGTCGAAACCGTCATTGCTTTTCCACTGCACCGAATCGGTCTTGCCGAGATCGAGCTTCTCGACGAAGGCATTGATGTGGGTGAGCCGCCGCGGCTTTGCGTGCGCCGACGCCATCACGTACAGCTCGTCGGAATGCGATGCCGTGCTGCCGACGAACGCGATCTCGCCGCTCTTCGCCACGCTAAATTCATTGCCGGCCTCGACGTCGCCGAGGTCGAGCACCCGCGCGGCGCCCGACAACGGCTGTTCCCACAACACGGAACGCGTGCCCAGTTCGCCCTGCAGCAACAACGCCCTGCCACCCCGCAACCACGCCCAGGCATTGAAATTGCGCGCCAGCGCCGCGGTTGCATCGCGTGTCGCGCCGGATCCGCCCACGTACACCGCGTTGCCGTTGTTCTGGTCGCCCTTGCGCGCGCGCATGAAGGCGAACGTGTCGCTGTCTGGTGCGTAGGCGAAATCACTCGCGCCTTGTGCATCCACGAGCGTTGCCGGTTTGCCGTTGCCGGATGCCGAAACTTCGGCGATCACCGATCGATACGACGGCCCCCAATACGGACTCGGGAACTTCGTGAACACGATCGACTTGCCGTCGCGGCTCCAGACCAGCGGCGTCGCGCCTTCCTGATCCGTCTGCAGTGAATATTTGCCTTCGGTCAACCGGGTCGGTTTGCCGCCGGCTGCAGCCACCACCCACAGATGCCACGGTGCGACGGCCTCGCGCAGCAGGAAATTGCCATCGGTGACCTGGAACACCTTGTTGTGCGCCTTGATCGCGTCCTCGTTGATTGGCGGGTCCTGCGTGATGTACGCAATGCGATCGCTGTCGGGGCTCCAGGTGAATTCATCGATGCCATGCTTCGCGTCGGTGACGCGCCGGGCGTCGCCGCCCGACAGCGGCATCACGTAAATCTGGGACTTCCTGGTCTTTGAATCCTTGGCCAGGAACGCCAGCCGTGTGCCGTCCGGCGACCAGCGCGGTGAGGAAACATCCTCGCGATCGTGTGTCAGTGCACGCCGTGCGCCACTCGCCACGTCGACGATGTCCAGCTCCGTGTCGTGCTTGTCGGTCTTCCATACCGGGGTGGTGACCACCATCGCGACCGCCTTGCCATCCGGCGAAAGCTGCGGGTCGGAAAGCTGCACCAGCTTCTGCAGGTCATCGAGCTGGAACGGCGTCGCAGCGGACGCCAGCATCGGGGCCCCGAGCAGCGCCACCACGAGCAACAACCACCGGTGCAAACGAATCACGGCACGTCCCCCTGCAATTCGACGCCACGCGCGGCGCGGTTCCACCAGCATAGCGCAATGCATGATCCACTTGCCGCAACCGGATTGCGAAGGCATGCTCGCCGCAATGACAGCATCGGGCGCCGCCACGACCAGCCCCTACCCTCATTTGTTTGCGCCGCTGGATCTCGGCTTCTGCACCCTGCCCAACCGCGTGTTGATGGGCTCGATGCACACCGGCCTCGAAGACCACGCGCGCGATTTCGGCAAACTCGCCGAATATTTTGCCGCTCGCGCACGTGGCGGTGTCGGGCTGATGGTGACCGGCGGCTTCTCGCCGAATGTCGCGGGCTGGCTGAAGCCGTTCTCCAGCAGGTTGTCCTCGCGGCGGCAGGTTCGTTCGCACCGCCGCATCACCGACGCGGTGCACGAGGCCGGTGGAAGGATCTGCCTGCAAATCCTCCACGCCGGGCGCTACGGCTACCACCCGTTGTCGGTGGCGCCTTCCAGGATCAAGTCCCCGATCACGCCATTCACGCCGCGCGCGCTCTCCGACCGCGGCGTCGAGCGCACGATCCACGCCTTCGCACATTGCGCAAGACTCGCGCGGGACGCCGGTTACGACGGCGTCGAAATCATGGGCTCGGAAGGCTACCTGATCAACCAGTTCCTCGCCGAACGCAGCAACCGGCGCAACGACCGTTGGGGCGGAACACCGGAAAGGCGGATGCGCTTTCCCGTCGACATCGTGGCGCGCACGCGCGAGACGGTCGGCAAGGATTTCATCATCATCTATCGGCTGTCGATGCTGGACCTGGTCGACCGCGCGCAGGCGTGGGACGAAATCGTCGCGCTGGCAAAACAGGTCGAGACGGCCGGCGCGACGCTCATCAATACCGGCATCGGCTGGCACGAGGCGCGCATTCCGACCATCGTCACCAGCGTCCCGCGCGCCGCGTTCACCTGGGTCACGCGGCGGATGAAGGAGTCGGTGGGAATACCGCTGATCACCACCAACCGCATCAACGTGCCGCAGGTCGCCGAGGACGTGCTGGCGCGCGGCGACGCCGACATGGTATCGATGGCGCGTCCGTTCCTCGCCGATCCCGCATGGGTGGCGAAGGCGCGCGCCGGAAGCGCGACACTGATCAATCCGTGCATTGCGTGCAACCAGGCGTGCCTCGACCACGTGTTCGAAAACAAGCGCGCGTCGTGCCTGATGAATCCGCGTGCGTGTCATGAGACCGAACTGGTGGATGCGCCGGTGCCGCGGCCAAAGCGCTTCGCCGTGGTCGGTGCGGGCCCGGCGGGGCTCGCCTGCGCGACCACGCTGGCGCAACGAGGCCACGCGGTCACGTTGTACGAGCAGGCGCAAGAAATCGGCGGCCAGTTCAACCTCGCCAAACGGATCCCCGGCAAGGAGGAATACGCCGAACCGATGCGCTACTGGGGCAACCTGCTGGCGCAACACGGCGTCGAGGTGCATCTGTCCACGCGAGCCGACGCGGCACTGTTGCAGGCGCACGCTTGCGACGCGGTCATCATTGCAACCGGGGTTCATCCGCGCGACCCGCACATCCCCGGACAGGACCATCCGATGGTGCTCGACTATCACGACGCCATCACCGGCAACACACCACCCGGCAGGCGCGTCGCGATCGTCGGCGCCGGCGGCATCGGCTTCGACGTCGCCGAATTCCTGACCCAGGACGCGCCCTCGCCGACTACCGACATCGCACGCTGGACCCGCGAATGGGGTATCGACACCACGCTCGAACGACGCGGGGGCCTCGACAAACCGGCCACGGAGCCTTCGCCGCGCGAGGTCTGGCTGTTGCAACGCACGGCCGGGCGCCCGGGCAGGCGTCTCAACAAGACCACCGGCTGGGTACACCGTGCGGCACTCAAGGCCAAGGGCGTCAAGATGCTGGGTAGCGTGATCTACGAAAAGATCGACGATGCCGGCCTGCATGTCACCATCGATGGCAAACCACGAATACTCGCGGTGGACAACATCGTCATCTGCGCCGGCCAGGAATCCAACCGCACGCTCGCGGACGAACTGCAGGCTGCCGGAGTCACAGTCCACGTCATCGGCGGCGCCGATGTCGCCGCCGAGCTCGACGCGGTGCGCGCGATCGCACAAGGCACGAGGCTCGCGGCCACGTTGTGACCCGCCGGCAAACGCGCGTCGTTGCCACGCCCGGCAGACAGGGCATCCCTGGTGCAACGCCTTGATACAGCCGCCCGCGAAGCCCATATCGGGAGCGTCTTTCACCCAAGGAGAATTCGATGAAGCTCTACAGTTTCTCAGGTTCGTGCGCGCTGGCGACCCATATCGTGCTCGAATGGATCGGCAAGCCATACAGCGTCCAGCTCATCCAGAAGGACGACCTGTCCAAACCGGAATTCCGCAAGCTCAACCCCTTTGGCAAGGTGCCCACCATCGAGGAAGACGACGGCTGGATACTCTTCGAGAATGCGGCGATCCTCAATTACCTCGCGGACAAGCACCCGGACACCCACCTTGGTGGCGACGGTTCGCCGCGTGGCCGTGCCGAGGTCAACCGCTGGCTGTCGGTCATCAACTCCGACATGCACCCGGCGTTCAAGCCCATGTTTGGCACCACCGACTTTCTCGGCGATGCGGACATGATCGAGAAAACCCGCGACAACGCACGCCAGCAGTTGCGTGGATATTTCGAACTGATGAACAAACAACTCGGCAAGCACGACTGGCTGGCCGGTACCCGTTCGATCGCCGACCCGTATCTGTTCGTATTGTTGCGTTGGGCCAGGGGCGTCAAGGTGGACTTGTCCGGCCTCGACAACCTCAAGCAATTCGAGCAGCGGATGCGCGCCGATGCCGGCGTGCAGAAGGCACTGAAAGGCGAACGGCTCGACCAGGCGAAAGCGGCGTAACCCCTCCGTCCCGTGGCGGGGGCATCGCCAAACCCCATCAAAACAGCAAGCCAAAAGGCCGCGCGATGCGCGGCCTTTTGGCTTGCGCCCTCCCCTCGAAGGGAACGTCGATACCGGGGTGGCGTTTGGCACCTTGGGCCGAAAATCCATCCCCACCCCGACCCTCCCGTTGAAGCGGAGGGAGAAAGACGAGTCGGCCGGTGGATCTCAGCGCTTCTCGATCGGAACGTAGTCACGCTCCTCCGGCCCGGTGTAGTTTGCCGAGGGCCTGATGATCTTGCCGTCCTGCCGCTGTTCGATCACGTGGGCGCTCCAGCCCGAAGTGCGTGAAATCACGAACAACGGCGTGAACATCGCGGTCGGCACGCCCAGCATGTTGTACACACTGGCCGAATACCAGTCGAGGTTCGGGAACATTTTCTTGAGTTCCATCATAACGTTCTCGATCCGCTCGGACACCTCGAACAGGCGTGGATTGCCGCCGTCGGTGCAGAGCTTACGCGAGATTTCCTTGATGATCGGATTACGCGGATCGCCGATGGTGTAGACCGGATGGCCGAAGCCGATCACGATTTCCTTGTTGGCGACACGCTTGCGGATATCGGCGTCGGCATCGTCCGCGGTGCGGTAGCGGCTGATGATCTCCATCGCCGCCTCGTTGGCGCCGCCGTGCTTGGGGCCGCGCAGCGCGCCGATCGCGCCGGTGATCGCCGAATACATGTCCGAACCGGTACCCGCGATCACACGCGCGGCGAAGGTGCTGGCATTGAATTCGTGCTCTGCGTACAGGACCAGTGACTTGTCCAGCGCATTCGCCTGCAGTTCTCCGGGCGGCTTGCCGTGCAACAGGTGAAGGAGGTGCGCGGCAATGGTTTCGTCGTCGGTCTCGACCTCGATGCGGCGGCCATTGTGCGAAAAGTGGTACCAGTACAGCAGCATCGAACCGAAACTCGCCATCATCCGGTCCGCGATGTCGCGTGCGCCGGTGACGTTGTGATCGTGCGCTTCCGGCAACGCGGTTCCCAGCACCGAGCAGCCGGTGCGCATCACGTCCATCGGATGCGTCGAAGCTGGCAGCAGTTCAAGCGCCACCTTGACCGGTTGCGGCAGGCCACGCAGACTCTGCAGCTTCGCGCGGTAGGCGTTGAGTTCCGCCCAGGTCGGCAGATATTCGTGCACCAGCAAGTGGGCGACTTCCTCGAACGTCGCCCTGGTGGCCAAATCCTTGATGTCGTACCCGCGGTAGTGCAGGTCGTTGCCGCTGCGACCGACCGTGCACAGCGCGGTATTGCCGGCGGCGACGCCGGACAGCGCCACGGATTTCTTCGGTTTGGGCAAACCCTGGCTGGAATCGTCGCTCATGTTTCAAACCTCTTGCGAAAAAAACGGTTGTTGCATCAACCATGGAATTGATCACCCTTGGGCACGTACGGACAGGAATCCATCGGCTGACCCTCGCGATGGTCGTGGCTGAGGGGGTCATGGACAGTCATCCAGTCATCACCCAATGTGGATGCGTAACAGATTCGGATGGATACATCGTGAAAATAACCTTGACGAAAGTGCTTCCAGGCTGCCAGGCCATGAATGACCAGGAAATTCACATGCTTGTCCGCTGACAGCACGGAATGATTGATCGAGGACTGGACGAAGGCAACATCAGACAGACCCAGCGCCTTCATCACATGATCCCAGTCCGGCTGCGGCTTGCCGTCCACTTCGACCACGACGCTGCGCACGATGGCCGGCCCCACCCCGGCATTTTGCGCCATAAGGAAACCGCCGTGGCTGTCGATCTCGCCCTTTTTGTTCACGACAACATGGCCAACTTCGTCAGGAAGCGCGTCGGACTCGCCAA
>DASUKQ010000013.1:0-3943 GCA_036278635.1 Rhodanobacteraceae bacterium | reverse complement strand
GAAATCCACCTCGACGACACCCGCGCGGAACTGGTCGGCGACACCCGGCACGGCGTACGCGCGATCGCGCCGGTGCTGCAGGTCACGCGTTTGTGGAACGCATTCGGATCGCTCTCGACCATGCAGCGCTGCCTCGCCCTCGTGCGCGACTACGCGGCTCGACGCGAGGTCTTCGGCCGTGCGCTGCAAGAACAGCCCCTGTTTGCGGACGCGCTCGGCGGATGGAGCGCCGAAGTCGAAGCGGCGTTCGGCCTCGCGATGGAAACCGCACTGTTGCTGGGCCGCATCGAAGCCGGCAGCAACGACGATCGGGACGCCGCCTTGCAGCGGTTGCTGACGCCACTCGCGAAGCTCTGGATTTGCAAACTTGGCGTGCGCATCGCGTCGGAAACGGTGGAGGCGATCGGCGGCGTCGGTTACCTGGAAGACAGCGGCATCCCGTTGCTGTTGCGCGACGCACAGGTGTTTCCGATCTGGGAAGGCTCCGGCAACGTCCAGGCGCTGGACTTCCTGCGCGCGCTGGAACACCACGGAATGTCGCCCCTGCTGGACGCGGTGGACGGCTGGCTGGAGGACGCCAATGACGGCATCACACGGGCCGATGCCGAAGCCACGCACGCCACGATCCGCCACGCCGACGCCTGGCTGCGCGATCACGCGCACGACACCGACATGCTGCAGGCCGGCGCGCTGCGACTGGCAATGACCTGCGCACGCACCTGTGCCGCGGCACTGCTGGCGCGTCATGCGGCGTGGGCACAACGCGTGCAAAACGATCCATCCCCATCCGCCGCGCTGCACCGCTTCTGCGCGCAGGGGCTGGATCGCATCATCCACGTCGATCTTGCCGGACGCGGGTGAAACCCCATCCCCACCCAACACTCCCCTTGAAGGGGAGGGCTTGAAAGCGTCGTGCTCGTCTCGTCCCCTTGAGGGGCAGGACTTCAAAACTTCGCGCTGCTCTCCTTCCCCTTCAAGGGGAAGGCGGGATGGGGATGGGTTGTTCATGGGCTTGGCGCCGCGCATGGAACCCTTCCGCATAGCGGTCCAGTGATTGTGACTCGATCGCCTCGCGCAACTCGCGCATCAGCGTCAGGTAATGGTGCAGGTTGTGAAGGGTTGCGAGCTGCGATCCCAGTATTTCACCGCAGCGGTCGAGGTGGCGCAGGTACGCGCGCGAAAACCCGTTGGTGCACGTGTAGCAGCCGCAGCCTTCTTCGATCGGACGCGTGTCGTTCGCATACTGCGCGTTGCGGATGCGCAAGGTGCCTTCGCCCGTAAACAGGAACCCGTTGCGTGCATGGCGCGTCGGCATCACGCAATCGAACATGTCGATGCCGCGCCGCACGGCTTCCACGATGTCCTCGGGCCGGCCGACGCCCATCAGGTAACGCGGCCTGTCGACCGGCAGCCGCGGCGTACACGCTTCCAGCGTCGCGTTGCGTTCCGACTCCGGCTCGCCGACCGCCAGCCCACCCAGGGCATAGCCATCGAAACCGATTTCCAGGAGGCCGTCGATCGAGCGCGCACGCAAGTCGTCGTGCACGCCCCCCTGCACGATCCCGAACAGTGCGTTGCCGTTGCCGAGCTCGTCGAACGCGCGCCGCGAACGCCCGGCCCAGCGCAAACTGAGCTCCATCGACTCGCGTACGCGCGGGGCATCCACCGGTTTGCCGTCGACCGTGTACGGGGTGCATTCGTCGAACGCCATCACGATGTCGGAATCCAGGACGGTCTGGATGCGCATGGATTCCTCGGGCGACAGGAGCACGCGCGCGCCGTCCACCGGCGACGCGAAGTTCACGCCTTCCTCGGTCAGCTTGCGCGCGTGCGCCAGGGAGAACACCTGGAAGCCGCCCGAGTCGGTCAGGATCGGACCATCCCAGCCGATGAAGCGGTGCAGTCCACCGAATTCGCGGATCACGTCCAGACCCGGGCGCAACCACAGGTGGAAGGTGTTGCCGAGGACGATCTGGGCGCCGACCTCGTGCAGGTCGCGCGGCGTCATCGCCTTGACCGAGCCATAGGTGCCGAACGGCATGAACGCGGGCGTGTCGATCGTGCCACGCGGCAGCGTGATGCGGCCGCGACGCGCGGCGACCTCGGTGGCGAGCAGTTCGAAGTGCATGATCTTTTTTCGGGACTCGGGACTCGGTAAGGCTAACAAACCACGTCGTCATTCCGGGGCCGGCGGAGCCGGGACCCGGAATCTACCCTGCCCTGCTCTGCTTGCGCCACACACACCGCAGATTCCAGGTCGCGACTGCGTCGCGTCCGGAATGACGGCAACAAAACATCATCGCGCGCCCGAGTCCCGGGTCCCGGGTCCCGTGTCCCGGCTTTCAGGCCACACCAGCATCGCATCCCCGTACGAATAGAAACGATAGCGTTGCTCCACTGCATGCCGGTATGCCGCCAGCACGAACCCGCGGCCTGCGAAAGCCGACACCAACATCAGCAGCGTGGATTCCGGCAGGTGGAAGTTGGTGACCAGACCGTCGACGCTGGTGATCCGGTAGCCAGGAAAAATGAAGATGCGGGTTTCGCCCGCGAACGGCTGCAGCCCGTGCGCGCCCTGCGCGGCTTCCAGTGCCCGCACCACGGTGGTGCCGACCGCGATCACGCGGCCGCCGCGCTCCCGCGCGCGCCGGATCTTCTCGACCAGTTCCGCGCCGACATTGAGCCACTCGCGGTGCATCTCATGGTCCTCGATCTTTTCGCTGCGGACCGGCTGGAAGGTGCCGGCGCCGACGTGCAGCGTGACGTAACCGGATTCGACGCCGCGGTCGCGCAACGCGTCCAGCAGCGGGGCGTCAAAATGCAGTCCGGCGGTCGGCGCCGCGACCGCGCCGGGGCGCCGTGCATACACGGTCTGGTAGCGTTCGCTGTCGCGTGGGTCGTCGGGCCGCGCGATGTAGGGCGGAAGCGGCATGTGGCCGATGCGCAGCAGCAGCTTCTCCAACGGCTCGGCGCACTCGAAACGCAGTTCGAAGAACTGGCCGTCGCGGCCCAGCACTTGCACGCGCGTCCCGTCGTCGAGTTCGATCACACCACCCGCGCGCGGCTTCTTGCTGGCGCCAAGCATCGCGGTGGCGGTGTGCGTGCCGGTGATGCGCTCGAGCATGATCTCGACTGCGCCGCCGCTGGGTTTGCGGCCGAACAGCCGCGCCGGCAACACGCGGGTGTCGTTGAACACCAGCAGGTCACCAGGCTGCAAAAGTTGCGGCAAGTCGTTGAAGCCACGATCCGCCAGCGACTGCCGCGGGGCATCCACCACCAACAGACGGCTGGCGCTGCGCTCGGACAGCGGCTGCTGCGCGATCAGTTCGACCGGCAGGTCGTAGTTGAAGTCGGATTTCTTCAAGGTGCGTCACGCGAGGATGGCTTTTCATTGTAGATGCGCGGTACCTGCACAACCGGTCGCGCGCAGGCGCGCTCCTACGAAAACCCACACGGCGTGCCCGCTGTAGGAGCCAGCCTGCTGGCGACTCGGCGCGTGCAGGCGCGCTCCTACAACCAGCCTTTCTGCCGCGCCATCCGGTACGCCTCGATGCGATTGGCGACGCCGAGCTTGCCGATCGCTTCGGACAGGTAATTGCGCACCGTGCCATGCGAAAGGTGCAGTTGCTGCGCGATATCGCACGCGCTTTGCCCTTCGCCGGCCAGGCGCAGCACCTGGCGTTCGCGATCGTTCAACGGATCGGCTTCCGTCCACGCTTCCAGCGCCAGCTCCGGGTCGATCGCGCGACCGCCCCGGTGCACCATGCGCAGGCTGTCGGCGAGCTTTTCCGCTGGCGCGTCCTTCAGCAGGTACCCCGACACGCCGGCGTCGAGTGCGCGGCGCAGATAGCCCGAACGCGCGAACGTCGTCACGATCACGACTTTCACCGGCAGCTCGTGGCGCTGGATGCGCTGTGCGAGTTCAAGGCCGGTCAGGCCCGGC
>DASUKQ010000012.1:0-56839 GCA_036278635.1 Rhodanobacteraceae bacterium | reverse complement strand
CCCTCGTGCACGTTCAGGCAATAGCCGACGCCGTGCCCGGTGCCGTGGCCGTAATCGATGCCTGCCGACCAGATCGGTGCGCGCGCCAACGCGTCGAGTTGCTGGCCGGACGCGCCGCGCGGAAATTTCGCGCGCGACAGCGCGATCACGCCCTTCAGCACCAGCGTCACGTCACGGCGTTGTTCCGGGGTGGTTTCGCCCAGCGCCCACATGCGGGTAATGTCGGTGGTGCCGCCGAGGTATTGCGCGCCGGAATCGATCAGCAACATGCCGTGCGGCTTCAACTCCGAATGCGATTCGGGCATGGCGCGGTAGTGCGGCAGCGCGGCGTTGGCCTGGTAGCCCGCGATGGTGGAAAAACTTTCGCTGACGAAGCCGGGTTGCTGCGAACGCAGTTCGCGCAATTTCGTGTCGACGTCGAGTTCGGTCAGTCGCTTGCCGCCCTTGAGCGACTGTTCCAGCCAGCGGGCGCCCCGCACCAGCGCCACGCCGTCGCGGCGCATCGCCTCGCGCACGTGTTCCAGTTCGCGTTCGCCCTTGCGCGCCTTGGCCGCGGTGATCGGGCCTGGCGCTTCGACCAGTGCGACGTGCCCGGGGATCGCGTGCGCCAGTGCGGCCGAAACCTGCGCCGGTGCGAGCAGCAACCGTGCGTCCCGGGGCAGCCTCGCCAGGCTCGCGGCGGCATCCGCATATGGCGCAAGCGAAACGCCGTCATCGGTGAGCGTCTTGTGCAACCCGGGGTCGAGTCTGGATGATTCGACGAACAGGGTCGCGGCGTTGGCGTCGATCAAGAGATGCGAAAGGAACACCGGGTTGTAATCGACGTCGCTGCCGCGCAGGTTCAACACCCAGGCGACTTCGTCCAGCGCCGAAACGACGTGGTGCGTCGCGCCCGCGTCGTGCATGGCTTGGCGGACGTCCGCCAGTTTTTCGGCGCGCGCGCGGATCGCGTATTCGATCGGGTGCTCGTATACCGGCGCGTGCGGCAGCGGCGGGCGATCGTTCCAGATTTTGCCGGGCAGGTCGTCCTCCACCAGTTGCGCATCATGTTTCGCAAACGCGTCGCGCAGGCCGCGTTCGGATGCGAGCGACAACATGTCGGCGGCGCAGGCGACCTTGTCGCCGGCGTGCAGGCATTCGCACAACCAGGCGACGTGCTCGGGGGTGTGCGGCACGTTCAACTTCATCAGTTCCACGCCGCTGCCGGCAAGCTGCCGTTCGGCCTGCGAGAAGTAGCGCGAATCGGTCCACAGTCCCGAAAAGTCCGCGGTGACGACCAGCGTGCCGGCCGAGCCGGTGAACCCCGACAGCCATTCGCGCGCCTGCCAGTGCGCGGGGAGGTATTCCGAAAGATGCGGATCGGCGGTGGGCACGATGCAGGCAGCGACGCCGCGCTGTTGCATCGCACCGCGCAATGCGGCGATGCGTTCGGGGATGGGTGTTTTCATGGCTTGATGTTAACAGCCGGGTAGGACGGAATCGGTGCAGCCGCTTCCGCCGATGGCGGTCCGGCGGAAACCGCTTCGCGGGTTCGGGCCTGCGGCGCTTGTTGCCACCGGCAAAAAAGCCAACCCGTATTGTGGTTGCGCGCGGGCGTGGCGGACTCGCGTGCGCGGGGACGTGCCGCTAGAATGACGCTTTCCACACACGGCCCGATCATGACCTCCCTGATTTTCGTCACCGGCGGCGTGGTGTCCTCGCTTGGCAAGGGCATCGCGTCGGCGTCGCTGGCGTCCATTCTCGAGGCCCGTGGCCTCAGCGTGACGCTGATGAAGCTCGATCCGTACATCAACGTCGACCCCGGCACGATGAGCCCGTTCCAGCACGGCGAAGTGTACGTCACCGACGATGGCGCCGAGACGGACCTGGACCTCGGGCATTACGAGCGTTTCGTGCGCACGCGGTTGTCCGGCAAGAATTCCATCACCACCGGCAAGATCTACGAAGCCGTGATCCGCAAGGAACGCCGCGGTGATTATCTCGGCGCCACCGTGCAGGTGATTCCGCACATCACCGACCAGATCAAGCACGCGATTGACGAGGCCACGCGGGGCTTCGACGTGGCGCTGGTCGAGATCGGTGGCACGGTGGGCGACATCGAATCGCAGCCGTTCCTCGAAGCCGCCCGCCAGTTGCGCATCGAGCGCGGCGCCGACAAGGTATTGTTCATGCACCTGACGCTCGTGCCTTTCATCAAGGCCGCCGGCGAGATCAAGACCAAACCCACCCAGCATTCGGTCAAGGAACTGCGCGCGCTCGGCATCCAGCCCGACATCCTGGTGTGCCGCTGCGAGGAGCCGCTGCCCGAATCCGAGCGCCGCAAGATCGCACTGTTCACCAACGTGCCCGAAAGCGCGGTGATCAGCGCCGCCGATGCGGACATCGTCTACAAACTGCCGTTGTGGCTGCACAAGGAAGGTCTCGACGACATCGTGGTCGAGCGCCTGCGTCTCGACGCCAAGCCGACCGACCTGGCCGAATGGCAGCGCACCGTCGATGCGATCGAGAATCCGAGGGACGAGGTCAGGATCTACATCGTCGGCAAGTACGTCGAACACAAGGACGCGTACAAATCGTTGGGCGAAGCGCTGCGCCACGGCGGCATCCACAATGCGGCCCGGGTCCATCTGGAATGGGTGGACTCGGAAACCATCGAGACGCGGGGCGCCGAGGCGGTGCTCCACGACGCCGACGCGATCCTGGTGCCGGGCGGCTTCGGCAAGCGTGGCTTCGAAGGCAAGATCCAGACCGTGCGCCACGCGCGCGAGCGCGGCATTCCGTATTTCGGCATTTGCTACGGCATGCACGCGGCGGTGGTCGAGTTCGCACGCAACGTCGCCGGACTGCCCGGCGCATGTTCCACCGAGAACGACGGCGACTGCGCCGATCCCGTGATTGCGCTGATCACGGAGTGGACGCAGGGCGGCGACGTGCAGCACCGCAACGAGGCTTCCGACCTCGGCGGCACCATGCGCCTGGGCGCGCAGGAATGCCGTTTGAGCCCGGGCACGCTGGCGCGGGAGTTGTACGGCACCGATACCATCCGCGAGCGCCATCGCCATCGCTACGAATTCAACAACCGCTATCGCGAGCGGTTGCAACAAGCCGGCTTGGTGATCGCGGGCTTGTCGGAGGACGATCTGGTGGAGATCGTCGAATTGCCGCAACAGGAACACCCGTGGTTCCTCGCTTGCCAGTTCCACCCGGAATTCACCTCCACGCCGCGCGACGGCCATCCGCTGTTCAACGGCTTCGTGCGAGCCGCGCGCGAATACAAGGCCGTACGCGACGCGCCGCGCTTGGCGAAGGAAGCGGCGGGATGAGGTCGGGTCTCGTCGCACGTTTCCGCTTTGCCGTCATTCCGGCGAGAGCCGGAATCCATGTTGATCTTTCGTTTGTTGCACAAATGGATCCCGGCTTTCGCCGGGATGACGATGAGGTGTTGACGTGAGATTGTGCGGTTTCGAAGTCGGCTTGGACCAGCCGTTGTTCCTCATCGCAGGCCCCTGCGTCGTCGAGTCCGAGCAGTTGCAGCTCGATACCGCGGGGACATTGAAGGAAATCACCGGAAGGCTCGGCATCCCCTTCATCTTCAAGTCCAGCTTCGACAAGGCCAACCGGACCTCGGTATCGAGCTTTCGCGGGCTGGGGATGGAAGAGGGCTTGCGCATCCTCGGCGAAGTGAAAAAACAGATCGGCGTACCGGTGCTGACCGATGTGCACGAATACACGCCATTCGACGAGGTCGCGGCGGTGGTGGACGTATTGCAGACGCCGGCGTTCCTGTGCCGGCAGACCGATTTCATCCAGAAGGTCGCGCGTGCAGGCAAGCCGGTCAACATCAAGAAAGGCCAGTTCCTCTCGCCGTGGGACATGAAGAATGTGGTCGAAAAGGCGCGCGCGGTCGGCAACGACGACATCCTGGTCTGCGAGCGCGGCGCGAGTTTCGGCTACAACAATCTCGTCTCCGACATGCGCTCGCTGGCGGTGATGCGCGAGACGAATTGCCCTGTGGTATTCGACGCCACGCATTCGGTGCAGTTGCCGGGCGGGCAGGGCAACAAGTCCGGAGGCCAGCGCGAGTTCGTGCCGGTACTGGCGCGCGCGGCCGTCGCGGTCGGCGTCGCGGGCGTGTTCATGGAAACCCACCCGGATCCGGACAAGGCGCTCTCCGACGGACCGAACGCCTGGCCGTTGGGGAAGATGGAAGCATTGCTGGGAACGCTGCAAGAACTCGACGCGGTAGCGAAACGTTCGTCGCTTTTGTAGGAGCCTGCCCGCAGGCGACCGCTTTTGCAACAATGGGTTGCGCGCAGGCGCGCTCCTACAACAGTACGGAAGCCTTGAGCATGACCACGACGATCAAGACCCTCCACGCCCGCGAAGTGCTCGATTCACGCGGCAACCCGACCCTCGAAGCCGAAGTGACGCTGGCCGACGGCGCATTCGGCCGCGCGATCGTGCCGAGCGGCGCGTCCACCGGCTCGCGTGAGGCGGTGGAACTGCGCGACGGTGACAAGTTGCGTTACGGCGGCAAGGGCGTGACAAAAGCCGTCACCAACGTCAACGGCGAGATTGCGAAAGCGCTGTTCGGCTTCGATGCCGCCGACCAGCGAGGCCTCGACGCGAGGTTGATCGCGCTGGACGGCACACCCAACAAATCGCGCCTCGGCGCCAACGCAACGCTGGGAGCGTCGCTGGCGGCGGCGCATGCCGTCGCCGCATCGCGCAAACTGCCACTGTGGAAGTACCTCGCGGGCGACCGTGCGCCGGTGCTGCCGGTGCCCATGATGAACGTGATCAACGGCGGCGTGCACGCCGACAATCCGCTCGACATGCAGGAATTCATGCTGATGCCGGCGGGCTTCGACAGGTTTTCCGATGCGCTGCGCGCGGGTGTCGAATGTTTTCACGCATTGAAGTCGCAATTGAAAAAGCGCGGCCTCAACACCGCGGTGGGCGACGAGGGGGGCTTCGCGCCGGCACTGCGTTCGCACGAGGAAGCGATCGAGGTGATCCTCGAGGC
This sequence comes from Rhodanobacteraceae bacterium, assembly GCA_036278635.1. Taxonomy (GTDB): domain Bacteria; phylum Pseudomonadota; class Gammaproteobacteria; order Xanthomonadales; family Rhodanobacteraceae; genus 66-474. Next base: position 51,813 of record DASUKQ010000012.1, on the reverse strand, counting down.
CGTTCACGCCGCGGGGTATGCGGCTGGCAAACAGATCTGGATCGCGCTCGACCCCGCCTCGTCGGAATTTTTCGAGAATGGTGTGTACGACCTCAAGGGCGAGAACCGCAAGCTCGACGCCGCCGGCATGGTGGAACTGTACGCGGACTGGTGCGACAAGTATCCGGTCATCAGCATCGAGGATGGGTTGGCCGAGGGCGACCAGGCCGGCTGGAAGCTCGTCACCGAAAAGCTCGGGGCAAAAATACAACTGGTGGGCGATGACCTGTTCGTCACCAACCCGTCAATTTTCCGCGAAGGCATCGCCAACCGGATTGCCAACGCGATCCTGATCAAGTTGAACCAGATCGGCACGCTGTCGGAAACGCTGGAAGCGATCGCGATGGCCGATGCCGCCAATTACGCCGCGGTGATCTCGCACCGTTCCGGCGAGACCGAAGACACCACCATCGCCGACCTCGCGGTCGCGACGACCGCGACGCAAATCAAGACCGGTTCGCTGTGCCGGTCCGACCGCATCGCCAAATACAACCAGTTGCTGCGGATCGAGGAACAACTGGGTGTCAACGCGAAGTATGCTGGCCGCGATGCTTTCCCGAACCTTGCGGTGCTTCCCGGTTGAGGCATAGATGAGCCACGCTCGAAGCGGCTGTTGTGAAGAGTCAGGCCATGGATGGCCGTTCTGGTCTTTCCTGGGCCGAAGCGATTTCGTTTGCGTGAACGTTGAACGGAGCAGCGATCAGGGACGATCGCACAAGGATCGTCAGGGACGATCGCACCAGATATGTTGAAATGGCTCGCGCTGATCCTGATCGCCTTGCTGATCGGTTTGCAGATCAAGCTGTGGGTCGGCGACGGCGGCATGCGTGACCTGCGGGCGATCCGCGCCCGAGTATCCGACCAGAAGGCCGAAAACGCCAGGCTGAAGCAGCGCAACGACGCGCTCGGTGCGGACGTGGAGGACCTGAAGCACGGACAGGACGCCGTCGAAGCGCGAGCCCGCTCGCAGCTCGGCCTCGTCAAGCCCGGCGAAGTGTTCTATCAAGTGGTGACGCCGCCGACGGGAGCCAGCGTCGCCCCGCCACCGCCGGCGACGACCGCGCCACCCGCGTCGAATCATTAGATGCGCGTCGTTCGATCCGGTCGAATCGGCTAGACTGGCGGTCTGCGCGCGCTGCGCGAGGCTTTGTTCCGGGGTTGGAATCGGCGATGCGGGTGTTGCTCAGCAATGACGATGGCGTGGATGCGCCGGGGATTCGAGTGCTGGCCGATCGCCTTGCCGAAATCGGCGACGTGACCGTGGTGGCGCCCGACCGCGATCGTTCCGGGGCCAGCAATTCGCTGACCCTCGATGCGCCGGTGCGGATCACGCGCCTGGATGATGGCCGTTATCGCGTGGTCGGGACGCCCACCGATTGCGTGCACCTCGGGCTCAGCGGCCTGCTCGAACATGAACCCGACATCGTCGTGTCCGGCATCAACAATTCCGCCAACCTCGGCGACGACGTGATCTATTCGGGCACCGTGTCGGCCGCGATGGAAGGGCGTTTCCTCGGATTGCCGGCGATTGCCGTATCCCTCGCCGGCCCGTGCGAACGCCACGACGGCAACAGCCACCATTTCGATTCGGCCGCGCGTGCGGTGCTGTTGCTGACGCGGCGCCTGCTGGTCGACCCGTTGCCCGCCGACACCATCCTCAACGTCAACGTGCCGGATCGTGCGTGGGGCGAGATCAATGGTTTCGAGGTGACACGTCTCGGCCGCCGCCATCGTTCCGAACCCTGCGTACCGCAGCGCGACCCGCGCGGGCGCACGGTGTGGTGGATCGGGCCGGCGGGCGAAGCCGACGATGCCGGCCCCGGCACCGATTTCGATGCGGTGCGGCGCGGTTTCGTGTCGGTGACGCCGATCCACGTGGATCTCACGCGCTTCCAGGCGCTCGAAAAAGTGTCGAGCTGGATCGGGGGGTTGACCGAGCAAATGGAAAGGGAACAGGCGGCATGAGCATCCTGTATGGCGCTGCGGCGGCTTCCGCGCGCGGCCATGGCATGACCTCGCAACGCGCGCGCGACCGCCTGGTCGCGACCTTGCGCGCGGAAGGCATCGCCGATCCGCGTGTGCTCGACGTGATCCGCACCACGCCGCGGCACCTGTTCATCGACGAAGCGCTGGCGTCGCGCGCCTACGAGAACACCGCGCTGCCGATCGGCCTCGGCCAGACCATCTCGCAGCCCTGGGTGGTGGCGCGCATGACCGAATTGCTGATCGAGCACGGCGTGCCGCAGCGCGTGCTGGAAGTCGGCACGGGTTCCGGCTATCAGGCGGCCGTGCTGGCGCAACTGGTGGGCACCGTCTACACCGTGGAGCGCATCGAGGAACTGTTGCGCAAGACGCGCCGCCTGTTCCGGACCATGAAGATCGAAAACATCCGCACGCGCCACGACGACGGCAACATCGGCTGGCCCGCCGAAGCGCCGTTCGATGCGATCGTGCTCACGGCGGCCGGCGAATCGGTGCCGCGAGCCCTGTGCGAACAGCTCGTCGACGGCGGGCTGCTGGTCGCGCCGCTCGGGCCGTCGGGGAGCCAGCGCCTGACGCGTTTTCGCCGCGACGGCGACGCCTGGCCGCGCGAGGAATTCGAAGCCGTCAGTTTCGTGCCGTTGCTGGGCGGACTGGGGTGATGGTTGCGTGCCGCGCGTGCAGCGCTGTTCGAAGCGGCTGTCGTGAAAAGTCAGGCTGCGGATGGCGGTTCGTCGACCGTGAAGGTGGCAATGGCCAACCCGTCTGGAGGTGCGGTGATCGGGAACGTTCGCACCGATGAAACTGTTCCGTCCGATGTACGAGAAAGCCCTGGAGTGGGCGGCAAAACCGCGCGCGGACGTGGGGCTTGCGCTGTTGAGTTTCGTCGAAGCCTTCATTTTTCCCATTGCACCGGAAATCATGCTGGCGCCGATGACCCTGGCGCGGCCACGCAAGTGGTGGCAGTTCGCCTCGATCAGCCTGTTCTTCTCGTTGCTGGGTTCATTGGTCGGCTACGCGCTCGGCCATTACGCGTTCGAGGCACTCAAGCCGGCACTGGCAAGCCTTGGCTGGTTGCCGCACCTGGAATCGCTGGTCCATCAGTTCGGCGCAGACGCCAAGGCGCATCCGTGGGAAGCGTTCTGGCTGCTGGTCGCGGCGGGCTTCGTGCCGATTCCGATGAAGGTCGCGAGCTGGGCCTGCGGCATCGTCGGCGTGCCGATGTTGCCGTTCCTCGGCGGTATCGCCATTGGCCGTGGCAAGCGTGTGTACCTGGTGTCCGGCGCGATCCGGCTGGGTGGCGAGCGCGCGGAAAAGGCGCTGCACAAGCACATCGAAACCGCAGGATGGGTGATCGTTGCGATCGTCGTGGCACTGGCCTTGTACTTCTGGTTGCGATGACGGACACCTTCCGGACGTTCCGGGTTTTTCGGTTGCGTGGCGGATGGCGTTCATCCTGCCGGGCATGGCATCTGTCGCACGCGGTCGCGTGTCGGTTATCCTTGCGCGCATCATGCGAACGACGAATTTGCTGAAACTGCTGTGTGCCGCGATTGCAACGGTGGCGCTGCTGGCGGGCTGCGCATCGACGCCGGCGCCGGTGGTCAACCATTCCTTCAGCCCGGGTCAACAGCCGTCATCCGCCGAAAGCCCGCCCGCGCAGCCTGCTGCGACCGACAGCGGGACCCGGACCTTCGGCCTCGGTCATGCCAACGGAACCGTCAGCGCGGCCGGCTACACCGTGGCGCCAGGCGATACGCTGTACAGCATTGCGTTCGCGCACGGCATCGATTTCCGTACGCTGGCTGCCCAGAACAACATCCCGCCGCCGTACGTCATCCATCCGGGACAGGTGCTGCAGTTGCAGCCGTCGCCGACGGCGGCCCCCGGCACCGTCGCGGTCGCAACGACGCCGGTCGCACCCGCGCCCGCGCCGCAAACGCAGCCCGCCGCCCCCGTGTTCGGGCCGGTCACCACGCAGGACATGACCGCCAACGGCGTGGCGCCGGCGTCAGCCGCGTCGGCCCCGGTCGCGGCGGCGACCACCGCGCCTCCGGTGCCGATGCCCCCCCCGGCGCCCGTGCAGCCGATGGTCGCAACGACGCCCGCGCCCGCCTCCAGCGCGAAGCGGACGGTGGCCGGCATCACCTGGCAATGGCCGGCAAGTGGCGAGGTCGTGGGGGGCTTCCGAGCAGGGAGCGGCGGCGATGGCGCCGGGGTCGACATCGCCGGCAACGTGGGGGATCCCGTGCGCGCTGCGGCTGGCGGGACGGTGGTGTACAGCGGCAACGGGCTGATCGGTTACGGGGAGTTGATCATCGTCAAACACAACGATGCGTATCTTTCCGCGTACGGCCACAACAGCCGGCGGCTGGTGAAGGAAGGTCAGCACGTCGACGCGGGGCAGGAAATCGCGTTGATGGGTGCGAGTGGCGCTCCGCGCGTGGAACTGCACTTCGAGATACGCAAGGACGGCAAGCCCGTCGATCCGCTGGGCTACCTCCCGCAGCGCTGATTTTTCGAATGGCGCGCCCGTGTGGCCCGAAGCGGCTGTTGCGGAAAGTCAGGCCACGGAGTTTTTGGCCAGGGATGGCGGCTCTTTGGCCGTTGTGATGATCCGGAGAACAGGGTCAACCAGGCGCAGGCATGGAGCAGCGATCAGGGACGATCGCACAAGATAAACGCCGCAACCACGTTGCGACCCTCGCTGGCGAGGATGTCCCAGGTACGCGCCGCGGCCGCATTGTCCATCACTTCGACGCCGACACCGTGTTGCAGGAACGCGGCCAGCACGGCTTGCGACGGGAACTGCTGACGACCGCCGGTGCCGAGCAACACCACGTCGGGGTGCATGGCAAGGATTGGCTCGATGTGCGCCGGCGTCATTGCCGCGGCGTCGGTGATCGCCCAGTCGTCGATGACGGTTTCCCGCGCAAGGATAAGGCTGGCCGTGAAGGAACGATCGACCACGGTCACCGCATGCGCGTCGGCCTTGCGCACGAACAGGAAATCACGCGGGCGTTCGAGGTTCAGTTCCATGGCAACCTGGAATGCGCTCGTGTGGCGCGTTTGGTGCGCCCGGTTCGGAGCGGCCGTTGTGAAAAGTCAGGCCAGGGATGGCCGTTCTGATGTTCATGGCTTGGGTCGGGCTTGATTGCCTGTCAAACTGTCAAGCGGCGATCAGGGACGATCGCAAAAATCATGCCGGCAACGCAATTCGCGGCTGCTCGTCATGGCGCCGATACAGGACGGCGACATGGCCGATGGTCTGGATCTGCTCGGCACCGCTGGATTCGAGCAATTGATCGAGCGCGGCGGCGCGCGCATCGCGATCGGCGCCGGCCAGCCTGACCTTGATCAGTTCGTGGTCGTCCAGGGCCTGTTCCAATTCCTCCAGCACACCCGGTGTCACGCCCTTGTCGCCCAACAGCAGAACCGGCTTCAGCGGATGGGCGAGGCCCCTCAGGTAGCGGGTCTGGGATGCGGTCAGGGGCATGTGTTCAGCATTCAACCGGGGCGGTACAGCTTGGCAGGGTATCATGGGCACAAATCGTCGATTACCGTGAAAGGGCGGCGCCTGCAGCCGTCCATGGAAAGAGCTCCGTGGCGAGGACCAAAAGCAGCGCGCGCTGGTTGAAGGAACATTTCGGCGACGAATACGTCAGGCGGGCCCAGGCCGAAGGCCTTCGCTCGCGGGCGGCATTCAAGCTGGACGAGTTGCTGGATCGGCACCGCCTGTTGAAACCCGGGATGGTGGTGGTGGATCTGGGTGCCGCGCCGGGCGGCTGGTCGCAATTGGTGCGCCAGCGCCTGGGCCGGGAAAATGGAGAACGATCGGGCCGGGTGTTCGCGCTGGACATCCTGCCCATGCAAGGCATCGGCGGCGTCGAGTTCCTCGAGGGCGACTTCAGGGAACAGGCAGTCTTCGAGGCCCTGATGGACAAGCTGGAAGGCGCCCCCGTCGACCTTGTGCTGTCGGACATGGCGCCCAATATCAGCGGTATAGAAGTGGCGGATCAGGCACGCGCCATGCATCTTGCCGAACTCGCGGAAGATTTCGCCCACAAGTGTTTGCGACCCGGAGGGTCATTGCTGGTGAAACTGTTTCAGGGCCGGGGTTTCGATGAATACGTGCGCGGCTTGCGCACGGGCTTCGCGCGGGTGACACTGCGCAAGCCGAAGGCATCGCGCGCGCGCTCGCGCGAGGTGTACGCGCTGGCCACCGGCAGGAAGATGGAATCATGAATCGTCCCGAAACCCATTCCAGGAAAATCGTCCGCGAGGGTCGCGCGCCGGTGCATGCGGCCTGCGACGGAGGCGTGCGAGGATGAAGCCCCCGATGAACGATCTGACCAAGAACATCCTGCTGTGGCTGGTGGTTGCCGTGATCGTGGTTCTGGTCTACCAGAGCCTGAGCCCGCGCATGTCCGGCAACGAGCAGCAGATGTCGTACTCCGAGTTCGTGCAGCAGGTGAAGAACGACAACGTCGCTTCGATCACCCTCAGCCCGAACATGCCGCCCGTCATCACCGGCAAGCTCAAGGACGGCAGCGGCCTGCACACGGTGCTGCCCGCCGTGGGGGACAGCAGCCTGTTGCCGCTGCTCGAATCGCATCGGGTCAAGACCACCCAGAAGCCGGGCGACAACGGGTTCTCGCTGATGCGGCTGATCATCGAGTGGCTGCCGTTCATCGTGGTGTTCGGGTTGCTTTTCTACATTTTCCGGCAGATGCAGTCGGGCGGGGGCGGCCGCGGAGCCATGAGCTTCGGGCGATCGCGCGCCAAGTTGCAGGGCGAGGACCAGATCAAGGTCACCTTCAATGACGTGGCTGGCTGCGAGGAAGCCAAGGAAGAAGTCTCCGAACTGGTCGACTTCCTGCGCGACCCATCCAAGTTCACCAAGCTGGGCGGCAAGATACCGCGCGGCGTGTTGATGGTGGGTTCGCCCGGTACGGGCAAGACCCTGTTGGCCAAGGCCATCGCCGGCGAGGCCAAGGTCCCGTTCTTCTCGATCTCCGGTTCCGATTTCGTCGAAATGTTCGTCGGCGTCGGCGCCGCGCGCGTGCGCGACATGTTCGAGCAGGCCAAGAAGCACGCGCCGTGCATCATCTTCATCGACGAGATCGATGCGGTCGGCCGCCACCGCGGCGCCGGCCTCGGCGGCGGTCACGACGAGCGCGAGCAGACGTTGAACCAGTTGCTGGTCGAGATGGACGGTTTCGAGGGCAGCGAGGGCGTGATCGTGATCGCCGCGACCAACCGCCCCGACGTGCTTGACCCCGCCCTGCTGCGCCCGGGCCGCTTCGACCGCCAGGTCGTGGTGCCGCTGCCGGACCTGAAGGGCCGCGAGCAGATCCTCAAGGTGCACATGCGGAAGGTTCCGATCGGGGCCGACGTCGATCCGTTGACGATCGCGCGTGGCACACCCGGGTTCTCCGGCGCCGACCTTGCCAATCTCGTGAACGAGGCGGCGTTGTTCGCGGCTCGCGAGAACGCGCGCGACGTGCGCATGGACTATTTCGAGCGCGCCAAGGACAAGATCATGATGGGCTCCGAGCGGCGCTCCATGATCATGAGCGAGGACGAGAAGAAACTCACCGCGTACCACGAATCGGGCCATGCCATCGTCGGGTTGTCGGTGCCCGACCACGACCCGGTGCACAAGGTCACCATCATCCCGCGTGGACGCGCGCTCGGCGTCACGATGTTCCTGCCCGAGCAGGACCGCTACAGCCACAGCAAGCTGTCGCTGGAAAGCAAATTGGCAAGCCTGTTCGGCGGACGCGTTGCCGAGGAACTGATTTTCGGCAGCGAAAAGGTCACCACCGGCGCCTCGAACGACATCCAGCGCGCGACCGCACTCGCACGCGACATGGTCACCAAGTACGGCCTGTCTTCCGAACTCGGCCCCATGACCTATGCCGAGGACGAGGAAGAGGTGTTCCTCGGCCGCTCGGTGAGCCAGCACAAGAGCGTCTCCGACGAGACGTCGCGCAAGATCGACATCGCGGTGCGCGAAGTCATCGACGGCGCGTACAACCGTGCGCGGCAAATCCTCACCGACGACATCGAGAAGCTGCACGCGATGGCTGCCGCGCTGCTGCAGTACGAGACCATCGACAGGGAACAGATCGCCGCGATCATGGAAGGCCGCGAGCCTGGCCCGCCCAGGGACTGGCGTCCGCATGGGGACAACTCCGGCACGGGTGGCGGCAAGCCGGCCACCGTACCGGGCACCGCGCCGGTGCCGCCGTCGAGTCACCCGGCCGGGCAGCACTGACCGCGCCTTGTTGCGATGACGAGGGGAAGGCCGCCGCTGGGCGGCCTTCGCATTTTGCGGCACCATGCGTGTAGCATTCCCGGGCGGCGAACATGCCCCGCCCGAGGCGCACGCGCGCCGGGCGGAGCCGGAGTCGACCAGCATGAGTGACTGGGTCGGATTATTGAAGCAATCCTTCGCCGAATTCCGGCGACGACGCGTGTTTCGCGTGGTCGCTGTTTATGTGTTGACGGGCTGGATCCTGATCCAGCTCGGCAGTGCGGTATTCGAACCGCTCGGATTGCCATCCTGGTCGATGCGGCTGCTGGTCGTGCTGCTGGTGCTGGGTTTCGTGCTGGCGTGCGTGCTGGCCTGGGCTTACGACGTTGGGCCACGTGGCATCGAGCGGACGCCGCGGGCGGGCACGGCAAGGGTTCCGCCGGACGCGAAGCGTGTGGCGGCTCCCGGGGCCTCGATTGCGATCCTCCCGTTCAACGATCTCAGCGAGGCGCACGACCAGGCTTATTTCTGTGATGGCCTTGCCGAGGAAATCCTCAATGTGCTGGCCGCGATTCCCGATTTGCGCGTGGCGTCGCGCACGTCGTCGTTCCGCTTTCGCGGCGGCGACGTGGATGCACGGGAAATCGGCCAGGTCCTGAATGTCGCCGCGATCATGGAAGGCAGCGTGCGCAAGGCCGGCGACCGGGTGCGCGTCACCGCGCAGTTGATTGACGCCGGCGACGGCTACCAACTGTGGTCGGAGACCTTCGATCGCAGGCTGGAAGACATCTTCGCGATCCAGGAGGAAATCGCGCGCAATGTCGCGCGTGCGTTGCGCGTTTCGCTGAAGGGGGCCGCGAAACTGGACAGTTGCACCTGCAATGCACCGCGCGACATGCGCGCCTACGAGTTCTACCTCCGCGGACGGCAAATCCAGTCGCTGAAGAGCAGCGACAACTGGACCAAGGCACCGGAGATGTTCCGTCGCGCCATCGCGCTGGATCCCGATTACGCGCATGCGCACGCCGGCCTCGCCGATTCACTTGCGCAATTGCTGATCTGGCGGATCATCCAGCCGGAACCGGTGCTGGCCGAAGCGGTCGGGTCCGCCAGGCGCGCGCTGGAGCTGGCGCCGAATCTCGCCGAGGCCCATGTCGCGCATGCCAACACGTTGTCACTGGCCGGCGACCACGAAGGCGCGGTCGCCGCGTTCCGGCGCGCCATCGAACTCAACCCCGAACTGTATGAAGCCCACTATTATTTCGGGCGGCATTGCTACGCGCGCGGCAACTACGCGCCGGCGATCGAGCAATTCGAGGCCGCGCATCGCGTGCGTCCCGACGAATTCCAGGCGCTGTCGCTGGCCTGCAATGCAGCGGATTCGCTGGGCGACAAGACTCGCGGCGATGCGCTGACGCGGCTTGGGTTGCCGGCGGCGCTGGCCGAAGTCGCCAGCGATCCGGAAAACGGCCGTGCGCTGTATCTCGCCGCCGGCATGCAAGTGCGCCTTGGCGACATCGAGGGTGGGCGCCGCAACATCGAGGCGGCACTGCGCCTGCAGCCGGATGATTTCGGCACGCTCTACAACGCCGCGTGTACCTACGCGAAAATGGGCGACCCCGAGCGGGCCTTCGATCTCCTCGAACGCGCAATTTCCGTGGGACACGGGTTCCGGGACTGGATCGAGCACGATTCCGACCTGGACAGCCTGCGCAGCTTGCCGCGCTATCGCGGGATCATGGCCCACCTCGAGGATCCCGGCGGTTGAGGCTGCTTCACACCGCGCATTGAAGGGCATCATCGCGGCGCCACGCAATCCATGATGCCGCGGGGACCGGGGCGGTTCGCGAAGGTGTCCGGCGTGGACGGATGCCATACACTGCGCGGATGTTCGACACCGTTCCCACGCTCGATTGCAACGGCCGCTCGCTGAAGCTCGACCGCCCGCGGGTGTGCGGCATCCTCAATCTCACGGACGACTCGTTTTCCGGCGACGGGCTTCGCGACGATGTGGAAGCCGCCGTCGCGCGGGGCGTGGCGATGGTCGCGGAAGGCGCGGACATGCTGGACGTCGGTGCCGAATCGACCCGCCCGGGGGCGGAGCCGGTTTCGGACGCGGAGGAATTCGCGCGCGTGGTACCGGTGATCGAAGCGCTGGGGAAACGCGTCGAGGTGCCGATTTCGATCGATACCTCCAAGCCCGAAGTCATGCGCGCGGCGGTCGCCGCAGGAGCCGGGTTGATCAACGACGTGTACGCACTGCGCCAGGAAGGCGCGCTGGACGTGGCGGCGGAACTGAAGGTGCCGGTGTGCCTGATGCACATGCAGGGCGAGCCACGCACGATGCAGGACGATCCCCACTACGACGACGTGGTGGCCGAGGTGCACCGGTTCCTCGCCGAACGCGTGTTCGCGTGCGAGATGTCGGGCATCGACAAACGCCGCGTGCTGGTCGATCCCGGCTTCGGATTCGGCAAGGCGCTGGAACACAATCTTGCCTTGCTGCGCGCCCTGGATCGCTTCTCGGACCTTGCCGCCGGCGTGTTCGTCGGGCTTTCACGCAAGGCGATGATCGGCGCACTGACCGGCCGCAGAGGCGGCGCGGAACGCGCGGCGGGCTCGGCCGCCGCCGCGATGATCGCCGTTCAGCGTGGTGCGATTATCGTGCGCGTGCATGACGTGGCCGCGACCCACGATGCACTGGCGGTATGGCAGGCGGTGCACGAAGGCGATGCCCCCGTGAAGCGCGAGTCCAGGCCGTTCGGTTCGCAGCGGTTCGGCGACGACTGACGCGACCACGGCATCGACCCTTGCAGGAGCCGGCCGGCGCGCAGCCCGTACTCTTTCCGTTCCTGCGGCCTGGTGTTCGTGCGCGGGTGCGCTCCTCCAGGGTATATTCTTTGCGATTCACAGGTTTCGACCCCATGTCCGAGTCCCGAGTCCCGAGTCCCGAGCCCCGCCGCTATTTCGGTACCGATGGCGTGCGCGGAGTGGTCGGCGACTGGCCGATTACCGCCGAGTTCATGCTGAAGCTCGGGCGCGCCGCCGGCGTGGTGCTTGGCAATGGCCGGCGCCCGCTGGTGCTGATCGGCAAGGACACGCGCGTGTCCGGCTACATGTTCGAATCCGCGCTCGAATCCGGGCTGGTGGCGGCGGGCGCCGACGTGGGGTTGCTCGGCCCGTTGCCGACGCCGGGCGTGGCGCAACTGACCCGCGAGCTGGGTGCCAGCGCCGGCATCGTGATCAGCGCCTCGCACAATCCCTACCAGGACAATGGCATCAAGTTCTTTTCCGCTGGTGGCGAAAAACTGGAAGATGAGGTCGAATCCGCGATCGAACGCGAAATCGACGCGTCGTTCGTGACCGTCGCGCCGGAACGCCTCGGCAAGGCGCGAAGGATCGACGATGCGGTCGAGCGCTATGCGCGCTTTTGCCTGGGCACGTTGCAGACTCCCCCCGATCTTTCCGGTCTGCACGTCGTGATCGATTGCGCGCACGGCGCGACCTACACCGTCGCGCCCAAGGTATTCGCGTCGCTGGGCGCGCGGATCACGCGCATCGGCTGCGAACCGGATGGGTTCAACATCAACCGGGAGGTCGGTTCCACCAACCCGGTGGCGCTGCGCGGCGCCGTGATCGAGCAAGGCGCGGACCTCGGCATCGCCTTCGATGGCGATGGCGATCGCGTGCAGATGATCGACCGCAACGGCGAACTCGTGGACGGCGACGACCTGTTGTACGTGCTGGCCCGTGACTGGTTGGCCGCCGGCCGTCTGCAAGGACCGGTGGTCGGCACACTGATGAGCAATTACGGGCTGGAGCGCGCGCTGACCGGCGCGGGCGTGAAGTTCCTGCGCGCCGACGTGGGGGACCGCTACGTGTTGCAGCAGTTGAAAGAACACCGCGGCGTGCTGGGCGGGGAGACGTCAGGCCACATCCTGTGCCTGGACCGTGCCAGCACCGGCGATGGCATCGTGTCGGCGCTGGCGGTGCTGGATGCGTTGATCCGCGCCGGGCAAGACCTGTCGGAAGCGCGCGTCGAACTGCGGAAGCTGCCGCAGATCACGCGCAACGTCCGCGTGAAGGGCGGACGGCAGCTGGTTGCCGCGCCGTCCGTCCAGCGCGCGCTGGCGGAGGTGCAGCAGATCCTGCGCGGGCGCGGACGCGTGGTGTTGCGTCCGTCCGGCACCGAACCGCTGGTCAGGGTGACCATCGAAGGCGAAGACGCGGACGAAGTGCAGAGTCTCGCTGCCAGGCTCGCGACCGCTGTCGAAAGCGCCGCCTCGGCATAGACGGCGGCACGAACCCGGGGCGTCCGCGGCGTTGCCCAGCGGGACGTCCCCGGGTCCGGGTCCTAGGCCATCTGCGTCGCGGCGAAATCCCAGTTCACGAGATTCCAGTAGGCGTCGATGTACTTGGCGCGCGCATTGCGATAGTCGATGTAATACGCGTGTTCCCACACGTCGCAGGTCAGCAGCGGCCGGTCGCTGCCGGTGATCGGCGTGCCGGCATTGGAGGTGCTGACCAGGCCGAGTGAACCATCCGAGCGCTGCACCAGCCAGGCCCATCCCGAGCCGAACGTTCCGGTTGCGACCTTCGCGAATTCCTCCTTGAACTTGCCGATGTTGCCGAAGGCCTTGCCGATGGCATCGGCCAGCTTGCCGGACGGATCGCCGCCACCCTTGGGTGCAAGCGAGTTCCAGTAGAACGTGTGGTTCCAGGCCTGGGCGGCGTTGTTGAACATGCCGCCGGTGGCCTTTTTCACGATGTCCTCGAGGTTCAGGTCGGCGAAGTCGGTACCCTCGATCTGCTTGTTCAAATTGTCGACGTAGGCCTTGTGGTGCTTTCCGTAGTGGTAATCCAGCGTCTCCTCGGAGATATGCGGGGCCAGCGCGCTGCGCTCGTACGGAAGCGGGGGAAGTTCGATCGCCATGGAGTTCTCCTTGAGTTCGAGGGGCGGGAATGGGGCATGCGTGGATGCGCGCCTGATACAATACGCGACGTCCGCACGACACCATCCTCCATTCTAGACCGATCACCCGCCATTGAATAATCCGCCCGGGCCTGCCTTGTTCACGCGCGGCTCATGCGCCCACATTCCCCGTACGCCAAACCATTGCGGGGCAACGGTTTGGCAGTTCCAGCCTCGACCCGAGGGAAGTCCAGGGGATACCTCCAAGCCACACAACACGGGTTTCGCAACGCCATGGACGTAATCGAACGCATCAAGCAGACACTCACCCGGCACCCGATCGTGCTGTACATGAAGGGCACGCCCGATTACCCGATGTGCGGGTTTTCGATGCGAACCTCGCAAGCGCTGAACGCCATCGGCGAGCAGTACTTTTCGGTCAACGTGCTTGAAGATCCAGAAATTCGCGCCAACTTGCCGCGCTACTCCAACTGGCCGACCTTTCCGCAGCTGTACATCAACGGCGAATTGATCGGCGGCTGCGACATCACGCTGGAACTGTACGAGTCCGGCGAGCTGCAGCGCATGGTCGGGGAGGCCTCCAAGCAAGCCGCTGCGCAATGACCCTTCCGATGGCGCGTCTGCCGGTGGACTGGACGCCCGCCGCGGAGTCGCTGGCGGGACGGGTGGTGTTGATCACCGGCGCGGCCGGCGGCCTCGGTCGCGCTTCCGCGCTGGCCTGCGCCAGGGCTGGAGCCACGGTATTGCTGGCCGACCGCAAGACGCGTGCCCTGGAGCCCGTCTACGACGAAATCGCGGCGCTCCCCGGCAGGCCACAGCCGGTATTGCAGCCGATGGACCTGCAGGGCGCCTCACCGCTGGAATACCAGACCTTCGCCGAATCCATCGAGCGTCAGTTGGGACGTCTCGACGGGCTCGTGCACGCCGCGGTGAAGTGCGAGGGTCTGACGCCGCTCGCGATGCTTTCACCGGACGAATGGATCACTACGTTGCACGTCGACCTGTCGGCGCCGTTCCTGTTGACCCAGGCCTGCATGCCGTTGCTGCTGGCGCGCGAGGACAGCGCCGTCGTGTTCGTGCTGGACGACCCGGAACGCATGGGGCGTGCCCACTGGGGCGCGTACGGCGTCGCCAAGGCAGGGTTGGAAGGGTTGGCGTCGATCCTTCACGAGGAGACCGAAGACACGTCCCTGCGGGTGCATGCGCTGTTGCCCGCGCCGATGCGCACGGCGCTGCGCAGTACGGTGTGGGCGGGGGAAGATTCGAGCCGCGTCGCGACGCCGGAGGCCGCGGCCCAGGCCGTGTTGTATCTGTTGTCGCCCGACGCGCTCGCGACGCGCGGCAAATTGCTGGATCTTCGCGAACCCGTTTCCCGCAAGGGCTAGCCCATGCAAACCAGGATGACGATCGTCTCGGCGTGCATCACGTTGTTCCTGGTGCTCGACGCGCCCGGCAACGTGCCGTTCTTCCTGTCGATCCTGAAGGATGTGCCGCCCAAACGCCGACGTTGGGTCATGGTGCGCGAATTGCTGATCGCGCTCGCGGTGCTGGTCGCGTTCCTCGTGGGCGGACGCGAATTATTGTCGATCATGCAGTTGCGCCAGGAAGCGATCAGCATCGGTGGTGGCGTCGTGTTGTTCCTGATCGCGATCAAGATGGTGTTTCCGCCGCGGGACGGCGGCATTTTCGGCCCGGTCGGCCAGGGCGAACCGTTCATCGTGCCGCTTGCCATTCCCGGTATCGCGGGTCCGTCCGCGATGGCGACGCTGTTGCTGCTGACCAGCGCACAGCCGGGCCGCCAGATCGAATGGGGCCTCGCGCTGTTGATCGCCTGGCTCGCCACCGCGGTGATCCTGCTGGGCTCCACGTGGTTGTTCAAGTTCCTGGGCGAGAGCGTGCTCGCCGCGGTGGAGCGGGTGATGGGCATGCTGTTGATTGCGTTGTCGGCACAAATGATCCTGGGCGGCGTCGAGGCCTATTTGCATGCCTGATGCGATCCTCCACGATCGCTGCAGGACGCGCTGCACCTTGGGCGGGAAACTTCCGGCATGAATGATGTTGCAACACCACGACGCGCGAAGCCGGCCACGGTCAGCGCCCAGATCGCGCCGGCGGGAACGCTCGATGTGCTGTCGCGCAACGAGATCGCGCGGCTGCGTGATGCCACGTCATCGGGCCTGCACGGGGTGTTGCGTTCGTGTTCGCTGGCCGTTTTGACCTCCGGGGCCATGCAGGACAACGCGCGGGCGATGCTCGACCAGTACCCGGACTTCGACATCGAGGTGCTGCAGCAGGACCGCGGCGTGAAGCTGGACCTCAGGAACGCGCCGGCGCAGGCATTCGTCGACGGCAGGATCATTCGCGGTACGAACGAGCTTTTGTTCGCGGTGGTGCGGGACATCGTTTACGTGTCCACGCAAATGGATGCCGGGCAGTTCGATCTCACGAATTCCAGCGGGATCACCCACGCCGTATTCGACATCCTGCGGAACGCCCGGGTGCTGCGAGCGCGCTTCGATCCCAATCTGGTCGTGTGCTGGGGCGGCCATTCCATATCGCGCGAGGAATACGACTACACCAAGGTCGTGGGTTACCAGCTCGGGCTGCGCGGGATGGACATCTGCACCGGCTGCGGGGCCGGGGCGATGAAGGGTCCGATGAAGGGCGCGACCATCGCGCATGCGAAGCAACGTCATTACGAGAACCGGTACATAGGGCTCACCGAACCCGGCATCATCGCGGCCGAATCGCCGAACCCGATCGTCAACAGCCTGGTGATCATGCCGGACATCGAGAAGCGGCTGGAAGCCTTCGTGCGCGTCGGCCATGGATTCGTCGTGTTTCCGGGCGGCGTCGGTACGGCCGAAGAGATCCTTTACCTGCTGGGCATCCTGTTGCACCCGGCCAACGCCAACCTGCCGTTCCCGCTGGTCTTTTCCGGACCGCGCTCGGCGGCCCCGTATTTCGAGCAGATCGACAGGTTCCTGCGGCTGGTGCTGGGCCAGGCTGCCGCCAGCCGCTACCGGATCATCATCGACGATCCTGTTGCCGTTGCCCATGCGATGCAGCACGGCATCGAGGAAGTGCGCAACCATCGCATCGAACAGCACGACGCGTTCTTCTTCAATTGGGAAATCAACATCGACTTGCCGTTCCAGCAGCCTTTCCCGCTGGGGCATGCGGCGATGGCGGCGCTGGACCTCCAGCGCGGACGGCAGCCGCACGAACTTGCGGCGGACATGCGTCGCGCGTTTTCCGGCATCGTCGCCGGCAACGTCAAGGAAGAGGGCATGCGCCAGATCGACGAGGACGGTCCGTACGAAATCCACGGCGATCCGGAATTCATGCGCGCCCTCGACACCCTGCTGCAAAGTTTCGTGGCGCAGCATCGCATGATGCTTCCCGGCAGCAAGTATGTGCCGTGCTACAGGATCGTCGCCGGTCCGCCCGTTGGGCAATCGCACGCGGGGTAGCCGCACACCCGGTGGCACGTCGGGTATGCTTCGTTCGATGTCATCGATCCGTCCGCTCTCTCCCGAACTCGTCAACCAGATCGCCGCGGGCGAGGTCATCGAGCGCCCGGCCTCCGTGGTCAAGGAGCTTGCGGAAAACAGCCTCGACGCCGGCGCGCGTCGCATCGACATCGACATTGAGCAGGGTGGGATGCGCCTGGTCCGAGTGCGCGACGACGGCGCCGGAATTGCGGCCGGGGAATTGGCACTGGCGGTGGCGCCGCACGCGACCAGCAAGATAGCGAGCTTCGACGACCTCGTGCGTGTCGCCAGCATGGGCTTCCGCGGCGAAGCGCTTGCCTCGATCGCGTCGGTGTCGCGGATGAGCATCGCTTCGCGCCGCCTGCCTGATGGGCACGGAGCACGCATCGAAGCCGGGGCGACACCTGTGCCACAGCCCGCGGCACACCCGGTCGGCACGACCGTCGAAGTCCGCGACCTGTTCCACGCGGTGCCGGCGCGCCGCAAGTTCCTGCGCAGCGAACGCACCGAGTTCGGGCACATCGACGAGCTGGTGCGCTCGCTGGCGTTGGCGCGTCCCGACGTCGAATTCCGGCTCGTCCACAACGGCAAGCCGGTGCGGATGCTCAAACCCGCCACCGACGAGTCGGCCCAACTGGTGCGTGCGGGCGAATTGCTGGGCGACGCTTTCGCGGGCAATTGCCTGCGCATCGAACAGGCTGCGGCGGGACTGCGGCTCGCCGGCTGGATCGGGCTGCCGACGGCGTCGCGCGCGCAGGCCGATCACCAGTATTTTCACGTCAACGGGCGTCTGGTGCGCGATCGCAGCGTCGCCCACGCGGTGCGGCAGGCGTACGCGGACGTGCTGTTCCATGGCAGGCATCCGGCATTCGTGCTGTTCCTCGAACTCGATCCCGCGGCCATCGACGTCAACGTGCATCCGGCCAAGCGCGAGGTGCGCTTCCGCGACATGCGGCTGGTGCACGACTTCCTGTTCCACGCCCTGCACGACGCGGTGGCGGAAACCCGCGCGGGCGAAACGGGGTCGGGTGAAACGGGGTCAGGTTCACTTTCCCGCTCGCGGGTTGCGGGAGACCAATCTCAGGCGGGGAAAAGTGAACCTGACCCCGTTTTCCACACCATTTCACGCCAGTTCGGACTCGGTGTGGGCGAGGCGCCTGTCGATCCCTACGCGGCACTACTCGGCACGGGTGATACGGCTTCGGCAGCGCTGGCCCGATTGCCCGCAGACCGACCCGACGAGTCGCCGCCCCTTGGCTATGCGCTGGCGCAGCTTGCCGGCATATATATCCTCGCCGAGAATGCGCGCGGCCTGGTATTGGTGGACATGCACGCGGCGCACGAGCGCATCACCTACGAGAAGTTGAAGGCGGCGTGCGACGGCAACGACGTGCGTTCGCAGCACTTGCTGGTGCCGGAGGCGATCGCGGTGAGCGAACGCGAAGCGGCGGCCGCCGAAGAGTTTGCCGAGGCCCTCGCCGGGTGCGGACTGGAACTCGACCGCAGCGGACCGCGCCGGGTCACCGCGCGGCGCATTCCCGCGCTGCTCGACGGCGCGGATGCCGCGCAACTCGCGCGCGATGTCCTGGCCGAACTCGCCGAGCACGGCAATTCGCGACGCCTCGCGGAACTGCAGAACGAACTGCTGTCGACCATGGCCTGCCATGGCTCGGTGCGCGCCCATCGACGGCTGACCGTCCCCGAAATGAATGCCCTGCTGCGGGACATGGAAAGGACCGAACGTTCGGGCCAATGCAACCACGGCAGGCCGACGTGGACGCAACTTTCGATCGCCGAACTGGACAAGTTGTTCCTCCGTGGCCGGTGAGAAGATCCGGGACTCGGAACCTGGGATCCAGGACCCGGGACTCGGGTGGTTGTTGCAGCAGGTAGCGCGGGCGCAGGTGAGCGGCACCGGAGTCCGGGACGACCGCTCCCGGATTGCGCTTTGCTCCATCCGGGCTACTGCACCGGATATTCGCGGAGTTGCAAATGTTGAACGTTGAAAATGACAAGGCGTATCGGCAGGAAGTCGAGAATTGGCACGCTGCGCGCACCGCGCGGCTCACGGCGCCCGATGGGTGGCTGAGCGTGGTCGGTCTCGAATGGCTGAAGCCGGGCGCCAATCGCGTTGGCAGTGCCGGGGACAACGACATCGTGCTCGCGAAGGCGCCAGCGCATCTGGGCAGCGTCGAATGGGCCGACGACGGCACGCTGTCCGTCACCCTCGATCCTGCCGCGCACGCAGTCGTCAACGGCGAATCCGTCCCGCATGCGACTTTGCTCGACGACAGCCATCCGCACCCGAGCGTCGTCGCGTTCGGTACGGTCAGCTTCATCGCCGTGGCGCGGGGCGACCGCAAGGGACTCCGGGTGCGCGACGCCGAAGCGTCCACGCGCACCCGGTTTGCCGGCATCGAACGCTTTCCGGCGGACCCGGCATGGCGGATCGTTGCCGACTGGCAACCACTCGACCCGGCGTTCCAGCTCGCCACCGGCACGGTCATCGGCACCATCGAGAATTACCCGGCGCCCGGCCGCGCCGTGTTCGAACTCGACGGGTGCCGCCACGTCGTGTATCCGGTGCTCGAAGCGCCGGACGATCCGCAACTGTTCCTGATTTTCGCCGACCGCACCTCCGGCAAGGAAACCTACGGCGCCGCGCGTTTCCTGTACGCCGACATGCCGCGGAACGGGAAGATCGTGCTGGATTTCAACAAGGCCTACAACCCGCCATGCGCCTTCACGCCTTACGCGACCTGTCCGCTGGCGCCGCCCGAGAATCGGCTGGACTTGCGGATCGTGGCCGGCGAGAAGAAGTACCGGGAAAAACAATGACATTCGGGAACCTTTGATGCCTGCCGGGCTCCAATCCTGCGTCGTTGCGCGAACGGGCACCGCTACGGGCGGGCCACGGATCATGGACTTGGAATCGGCATGAACAGGATCGTCATCGTGATGGTGTTGGTGGCGGGCGCATTGTGGCCGCTCGAGCGCGCCGCCGCGCAGAAACCGGAGCCGCCGCCGTCCAACCGCGCCGAACTGTCCTATGCACTGGGTTACGAAGCCGGCCGCGACCTCGGTCAACGCAAGCTCGACATCGACATCGCGACCGTACTGCGTGGCGTGCAGGATGGTTACTCGAGCCGGAAGCCCGCGTACGCGCCGCAGGAAATGCAGCAGGTGATCCATGCGATGCAGCAGAAGATGGTCGCCGAAGCGCGCGCCGCGTACGAGAAACTCGCGGCCTCCAACCTGCAGAAGGCCAGGGAATTCTTTGCAAAAAACAAGGCGAAGCAGGGGATCGTCACGCTGCCGTCCGGCGTGCAGTACAAGGTGCTGGAAAACGGCAAGGGCAACAAGAGCCCGGCCATCGACAGCAAGGTGACGTTGCAATACCGTGGCGAATTCCTGGACGGCATGGTCTTCGACAACACCGAGGATCGCGGCAAGCCCGTGGTGTTCCCCGTCAACCAGATGATCCCCGGCTGGCGCCAGATCATCACGCGCATGCACGTTGGCGATCATTGGCAGGTGTTCATCCCGCCCGACCAGGCTTACGGAATCCGCGGCGATCTTCCACGGATCGGTCCGAACGAGGCACTGGTGTTCGATATTCACCTGCTGGACGTGGACCCCTGACTCAGCGCGAATGCGCCGCACGCGTTTGCGGCAACTGGGTTACGCTTGCGGCATGTCCAATGATTCGCGCCGCCCGACCTCCGACGAGCCGCTGACGCCGTGCACCGGCATATGCCGGATGGACGCGACCGGATTGTGCTTGGGTTGCCGGCGCACGCTGGCGGAAATCGCGCGCTGGGGCACGATGAGCAACGACGACCGCCGGCACTGGATCGCGGAGGTGCAGCCGTCGCGGCCGCCGGCACGATCATGAAGGGCTGGCGCGACGAAGTGGGCCGCGCATTGCACCCGCTGGAGGCGCCGCCGCGGCCACCCGGCTGGAACCATGCGGCCCTGGCGGGGCTGATCGGGGACGTGTCGCGCGCGGACGCGGCGGTATTGATGGCGATCCGTGACGCCCCGGAGCCGGGCGTGGTTTTCACGCTGCGGCGCGACGACCTCACGCGCCACGCGGGACAGGTCAGCTTTCCGGGCGGGCGCGCCGATGCGGGCGATGTCGATGCCGTGGCCACGGCGCTGCGCGAGAGCCGCGAGGAGGTTGCGCTGGATGCCGGCGTCGTCGAGCCGTTGGGTTACCTCGACACGCTTGAAACGATCAGCGGGTTTTGCGTCACCCCGGTGGTCGCAAGGCTGGCGCCGGATGCGGTGCTTTCGCCCCAGCCCGGGGAAGTGGCGCGCATCTTCGAAGTGCCGCTGGACTTTCTGCTGGATCGAGCGAACCTGCGCGAGTACGAAATCACCCTGCGCGGCATGCGCCGGAAGGTGTATGAATACAGGGGCGTCGCGCCGCGGATCTGGGGTGCGACGGCGTCGATGCTGGTGAACCTGATGCAGCGGATGGGAAGGATGCCATGAATGCACACGATGTCCTGGTCGATGCGCAATCGCTGGCGGCGTTGCCGCCCGATGCCGTGCTGATCGTGGATTGCCGGTTCGCGCTGGGCGACCCCGGCAAGGGCGAACGCGATTTCCTGCAGGCGCACATCCCGGGCGCGGTCCATGCGAGTCTGGACCGCGATTTGTCGGACCTGTCCAGGCAGGGGCTGGGACGGCACCCGCTACCCGACCCGGATGCATTCGCGCAAACCCTGTCGCGCTGGGGTTGGCGCGACGGGCAACGCGTGGTCGCGTACGACGACGCGGGCGGCGCCTTGGCCGCCGCACGGTTGTGGTGGATGTTGGAGAGCGCGGGCATCGCCGCGGCCGTGCTCGACGGTGGCTGGAAGGCGTGGCGCGCGGCGGGGCTTCCGGTCGAAGCGGGTCCGGCGGCGCCGCGCGAGCCAACGCCGGTCGAGGTGGGGTTCGACCCGCTGCGCGTGGTGGATTACGCGGAACTCGAAACCCTGCGACACGATCCGGCGAAGCTGATCCTCGATGCCCGCGCGACCCCGCGCTTCCGCGGGGACTCAGAGCCCATCGATCGGGTCGGTGGACACGTGCCGGGCGCCCACAACCGTCCGTTCGCCGGGAACCTCGGTCCGGACGGACGCTTCAAGCCGGTCGTCGAACTGCGCTCGGAATGGTCCGCGGTTCTTGGTGGGCACGAGCCGAACGAGGTGGTACACATGTGCGGATCGGGCGTGACGGCTTGCCACAACCTGCTGGCGATGGAAGCCGCAGGTTTGCACGGCTCGCGGCTGTTCGCGCCGTCGTGGAGCGGATGGTCCAGCGATCCCGCGCGGCCCGTCGCGAAGGGCGACGCGTGAACCGGGGATCGATACCGTCTGCTTGACGATTCCCGGGAGCCACGTCCCGGGACGCGCGACAGAAGGGTGCCGCGGCCCCTCGCGCTTCGTTACCAGCGCAATCCCGCCAGCAACATGGTTTCGCCGAGGTTCTTGCCGCCACCGAACAGGTTCGCGTTGGAGACGTGCCGCAGCATGACGATGAAATGACCGTCCTGCCACCCGGCGCTGGTCATGAACTCGACGTGGGTGGAAAGCGCATCGGTATGGCCGTGGGTGGCTGCAAGCTGCTCGCTGAGGAACCAGTGGCGGTTGGCTGCAACCAGGCGCACGCCTCCCGCAACGAGGAACACATCGTGTTCCAGGTCATCGATCCGGGTGTTGCGTGAACCGACCCATCCCAGCGTGCCGATCGGCTCGAGATGGCGCCGGTGGTCGGCGGGGACCTCGCCGAACACGCTGGCGAACGCAGCACCCGTGACGCGCCCCAGGGAGGTCACGCTCGGACCGGCCACGATATCGAATCCGGCCGCCAGTGCGGGCCCGCACAATGCGAGACACGCCAAGGCCACCCATCCACGCGATCCAGCCTTCATTGCCTCTCGCTCCTCGTGCGGCCGGGACGCGAGTGCGACAAGGACCGCGATTGCCGTTGTGATTGCCTCAATTATAATTGCCTTGACAATTAAAGCCAAGACAGTAGTATCCTCGACGTGAATCCTGGTGTGACCCCTGCCGACCGTCCGTTTGAACTGTGCCGCCTGATCGCACGGGTGCGGGCGGAATTCGTCAACAGCCTCGAAAACGAGATGGCGCGGCAGGGGGTGGAACTCAACTTCACCCAGTTTCTCGCGCTCAAGCTGCTGGGACACGAGCAACCCATGACGCCGGTCGAGCTGGCGCGCGCGATGCACTACAATCCGGGTGCGCTGACCCGTCTGCTCGACAAACTCGAACAGCGCGGCTACTTGCGGCGGGTGCCGGATCCGCTCGACCGGCGCGCCTTGCGGCTGGAACTGACGCCTCGCGGAAAATCGCTTCGCAAGCGCGTGATCGGTTATTGCGATGCGGTTGCCGAGTGCATTTTCACGGGCACGACTGCGCGCGAACGTGAACAGCTGGATCGAATCCTGACCCGGACGCTGGACGACATCCGCAGCCGCCGCAAGCAATCCGTGCGGAATTGATTCGATCGTTCGCAGCCCCAACCTCCACGACTTTTCCCGGCCCAAACCATGACCCTCCCGGTTTCCAGACGCCGTGCCGGCGCCCCTTTTCTGTTGATCGCCATTGTCCTGGGTGGCTGCGCCAGCACCGGTGGCCTGCACCCCGAGGCGGCGCGGGTCTCCCCGGAAAGCCTGCACGCGGAACGGAGCCTCGCCGATGTAAAGCTGGATCCTGCCGCCTGGCCCCGACAGGCGTGGTGGAAGGCAGCCGGGGATCCGCAACTCGACAAACTTGTCGAGGAGGCACTGTCGGACAATCCCGACATGACGCTGGTCGATGCGCGCGTGCGTGCCGCGCTGGCCACTGCGGGTGCGGCCGACGCCGCGCGCAAACCCACCCTCAATGCGGGCGCCAGTGTCTCCGGCGCGCGGGTGCCGCCACTGCTGCCGCCGATCGCCGATGGTCATTTCGGCGTCATCCAGTACGGCTACCTGAGCTTCAAGTGGGATCTCGACCTGTGGGGCGGCAAGCGCGCAACATGGGAGGCCGCGGTCGGCAATGCGCGGGCCGCCGAGGTGGACGCCCGGGCCGCGAGGTTGAAGCTGTCCGCCGACGTGGTGCAAGCGTACTTCGACCTTGCCGGTGCGCATGCGCAGCGTGATCTTGCGCGGGCCGAGCTGGAGCGCGCCCAGGATTTTCTCGACCTGACCCAAAAGCGCGTCGCCCGTGGAATCGACAGCCGGTTCACGCTGGCAAGGATCCGGGGGGAAGTCGCAAGCGACCGCGCGCACCTCGAAGCCGCAGACAACGCGGCCACGTCCGCAGGGCTGGTGTTGGCGGCATTGCTGGGCAAGGGTCCCGATCGGGCGCTGTCGATCGAGCGTCCCGCGCTGCCGGCGATTCCTGCCCTGGCGCTGCCCAGCGACCTGCCCGCGGACCTGTTGGGACGCCGCCCCGACGTGGTGGCCGCGCGTTGGCGTGTCGAGGCTTCCAACCAGGACATCGAGGCCGCCAAGGCGAAATTCCTTCCCAACATCGGCATCAGCTCGCTGGCGGGCTTGATCGCGCCCTCATCGATGAACCTGTTTTCGCTGCGCAATCGCTTCTACACGATTGCACCCGCAGTGAGCTTGCCCATTTTCGAGGGTGGCGCGTTGCGCGCGAACCTCGCGGGCAAGGATGCGGCCCGTGACATCGCGGTGGCGCAGTACAACCAGACGCTCGTGCACGCAATCAACCAGGTCGCGACGCAAGTGGACGACCTGCGTTCGCTGGACGTACAGGTCGACGATGCCGAAACCGCACGCCGCAGCGCCGCCGAAGCCTACAAGCTTGCGATGCAGCGTTATCGCGCGGGCGTCGGCAGCTTTCTCGAAGCGCTGAGCGTGCGCCAGGAATTGATCGCGGCCGAACAGCAACTGGCGACCCTGCAGACGCATCGCAGCGATGCGTGGGCGGCGCTCAATGAAGCGCTCGGCGGTGGGTTCAAACCAGCCGGCGACGCGCCCCCGCTTGCCGCCACCACTGATACCCAATCCGAGCACAAGGCAATTCGATGACTTCCCCCATCAATCCGAACCCGGTTACCGAAGACGACGCAGCCGCGCAGAAACAGGCGAAGCGATTGCGCAAGCGACGCTGGCTCCTGCGGGGCCTCGTGGGCGTCGTCGTGGTGGTCGCCATCGTCTGGGGCCTGTATCACTTCCTGGTCGGACGCTGGTACGAAGGCACCGATGACGCCTACGTCGACGGCAACGTGGTCCAGATCACCCCGCAGGTACCGGGTACCGTGATCAGCATTGGCGCGGAAGACAACGATTACGTGCGCCAAGGCCAGATCCTGGTCAAGCTCGACCGATCCGACGCCGACGTCGCGTTGGACGAGGCGGAAGCCGCGCTCGCGCAGGCGGTTCGCAAGGTTCGCGGGCTGTACAGCACTGTGCATAGTTCCAAAGCCGACGTGGCCGCGCGCGAAGCTGCCGTGAAGCAGGCCCAGGCCGACTTCCAGCGCCGCAAGGGGCTGGCCGAATCCGGTGCGATCTCGGCCGAGGAACTGGCCCACGCGCACGACGCGCTGACCACCGCGCAAAGCGCCCTGGCGGCGGCGCAGGCGCAACTCGCGACGACCTCTGCGCTGGTTTCCGATACCGAGATCGCCTCGCACCCCGACGTCAAGGCGGCCGCGGCAAAGGTACGGGCGGCCTGGCTCAACGACCAGCGCACGACCATCGTGGCGCCGGTGTCCGGGTATGTCGCCAAGCGCACGGTGCAGGTGGGCCAGCGGGTGCAGCCGGGCACGCCGCTGATGGCCGTGGTCCCGTTGCACCAGGTCTGGGTCGACGCCAATTTCAAGGAAACCCAGTTGCAGGACATGCGCATCGGGCAGCCGGTGACGCTGACTTCGGACGTGTACGGCGGCGGCGTGACCTACCACGGCCATGTCCAGGGCCTCGGTATCGGAACCGGAAGCGCATTCTCGCTGCTGCCTGCGCAAAACGCGTCCGGCAACTGGATCAAGATCGTGCAACGCCTGCCGGTACGGATCGCGCTGGACTCGAAGGAACTGGACAAACATCCGCTGCGGATCGGCCTGTCGATGAACGTCGACGTGAACCTGCACGACCAGTCCGGCGCGATGCTCTCGGCGCAATCGCCCCAGCATCCGGTGCTCAGCACCGACGTGTATGCGCACGACAAGGCCGAGGCCGACGCGTTGATCGCGCGGATCATCCATGCCAACAGCAAGGCGGGCAAGCCCACGCCACGCGTGGCCGCACATTCGACCGCAAACTCCGGCCACTGACGCGCCGCTCCCGGCATGGCATCCAACGCCGCCACCGCCGCCTCGTTCGGCGAGTTCCGTCCTTCCAGCCTGCCGCTGGCGACGATGGGATTGTCCCTGGCGACGTTCATGCAGGTGCTGGACATCACCATCGCCAACGTGTCGCTGCCGACCATCGCCGGCGACCTTGGCGCCAGCCTGACCCAGTCGACCTGGATCATCACCTCGTTCGCGGTGTCCAACGCGATCGCGCTGCCGCTGACGGGATTCCTGACGCGGCGCTTCGGCGAAGTGAAGCTGTTCGTGGCCGCGACCGCGCTGTTTTCCCTGTGTTCCTTCCTGTGCGGCATTTCCACCAGCATGGACATGCTGGTGTTGTTCCGGGTCCTGCAGGGCGCCGTGGCGGGGCCCATGTACCCCGTGACGCAAAGCCTGATGGTGTCGATCTATCCGCACGAGAAACGCGGGATGGCGCTGGCGATCATCGCCATGGTCACGGTGGTCGCGCCGATTGCCGGGCCGGTGCTGGGCGGCTACATCACCGACACCTACGCATGGAACTGGATCTTCTTCATCAACATACCGATCGGCCTGTTCGCGAGTGCAGTGGTCTGGGGCCAACTTGGCAAGAAGGTCGAGCAGTTGCGCCGGGCGCGTGTCGACTGGGTCGGCCTGATCACGTTGATCCTTGGCGTGGGTTCGCTCCAGGTCCTGCTGGACAAGGGCAACGATCTCGACTGGTTTCATTCGTCCACCATCGTGGCGCTGGCCATCATCTCGGCGATCGGACTGGCGGTTTTCCTGATCTGGGAGCTCACGGATGATGATCCGATCGTCGACCTGCGCCTGTTCCGCCACCGCAATTTCGCGGCCGGCACCCTCGCGCTGGTGTTGGCGTATGCGGCGTTTTTCTCGATCGGGCTGATCGTGCCGCTTTGGACGCAGCACACGCTGGGCTACACGTCGATCTGGGCAGGACTCGCCACCGCACCGATCGGGGTGTTGCCGATCCTGCTGACCTTCTGGATCGGCAAGTACGGCCCGCGTTTCGACTTGCGATGGCTGGCTGCATTTGCCTTCATCGTGATGGGACTGACCTGCTTCATGCGCGGACGCTTCACCACAGAGGTCGATTTCTACCACGTGGCCATGGCGCAGTTCATCCAGGGCCTCGGGGTGGCGCTGTTCTTCATGCCGATCCTGACCATCCTGTTGTCGGATCTCGAAGGCCAGGAAGTTTCGGAAGGCTCGGGCGTGGCGACCTTCCTGCGCTCGGTCGGCGGCAGTTTTTCGGCTTCGATCACCACTTATGTCTGGACGCGGGGCGCGGCGGTCAGCCACGCCCACCTCTCCGAACACATCAACGCCTACAGCAGCGAGGTCCGCGACAGCATTGCCGCTGCCGGGGGGCACCTGCAGAAATACGCGGCGGGCATGAATGATGTGATCAGCCAGCAGGCCATGCAGATCTCGTTCAACCACCTGTTCGATGCGCTCGGGTTCATCTTCCTGGCGCTGGTCGCGGTGGTGTGGCTGGCCAAGCCGCCGTTCATCAAGAAGCAGGGACCTGCGGCCTCGGGCGGACACTGATCCACGTGGCTTCGACCGCGACCAGCGCAAACCAATCGTTTGGTGAATTCCGGCCTGCCAGCCTGTCGCTGGCAACGATCGGGCTGTCGCTCGGGACCTTCATGCAGGTCCTGGACATGACCATCGCCAACGTTTCGTTGCCGACCATCGCGGGCAACCTTGGTGCGAGCCAGAACCAGTCCACCTGGGTGATCACTTCGTTCACGGTGGCGCAGGCCATCACGCTGCCGATGACGGGCTTCCTGTCGCGCCGGTTCGGCGAAGTAAAGGTGTTCGTGTGGGCGGTGTTGTTGTTTTCACTGTTCTCGCTGGCCTGCGGCTTTGCCACCAGCCTCGCGATGCTGGTCATGTTTCGGGCGATGCAGGGCGCGGTGTGCGGGCCGATGTATCCGATCACCCAGAGCCTGATGGTCTCGATATATCCCCGCGAGAAGCGCGGCATGGCGCTCGCGATCATCAGCATGATCACCGTGGTCGCGCCCATCGTCGGGCCGGTGGCGGGTGGCTGGATCACCGACTCGTATTCGTGGCGCTGGATCTTCTTCATCAACGTGCCGATCGGGCTGTTTGCAGGCGTGGTCGTCGCGGCACAGCTCGGCAAGCGGGTCGAGCAATTGCGCCGCGCGCGGATCGACTGGGTCGGGTTGGCCACCCTGATCCTCGGCGTGGGCTCGCTGCAGATCCTGCTGGACAAGGGCAACGAACTCGACTGGTTCCACTCCACCACCATCGTGACGCTGGCGATCGTCGCGACGATTTCGCTCACAATCTGGGTGATCTGGGAGTTGACCGACGATGAGCCGATCGTCGATCTGCGCCTGTTCCGGCATCGCAATTTCGCCGCCGGTACGTTGGCGCTGGTACTGGCCTTCGCGCTGTTTTTCTCGATGTCGCTGCTGCTGCCGCTGTGGCTGCAGAACACGCTGGGGTACACGGCGATCTGGTCGGGTCTCGCCGCCGCACCGGTCGGCGTGATCCCGATCCTGTTGACCTTCTGGGTGGGCAAGTACGCGCACAAGGTCGATTTGCGCTGGCTCGCGGCGTTTTCCTTCGCCGTGATGGGATTCGTGTGCTTCCGCTTTGGCAGCTTCAACACGGAAGTCAATTTCGGAGCGGTGGCGCTGACCGAATTGATCATGGGCCTGGGGATCGCGCTGTTCTTCATGCCGATCCTGACGATCCTGCTGTCGGACCTGGAAGGTCCGGAAGTCGCGGAGGGCTCCGGCTCGGCAACCTTCCTGCGCACGGTGGGCGCGAGCTTTGCCGTGTCGATCGTGACCTATCTGTGGTCGCGGGGGAGCGTCGTCAGCCACGCGAACCTGGTCGAGCACATCAATCCATTCAGTGCCGAAGTCCGCCATGGCGTCGCGGCAATGGGCGGGGAATTGCAACACTACGCACTGGGCATCAACCAGGTGATCTCCCAGCAGGCGACCCAGATTTCCTTCAATCAGCTGTTCAACGGATTGGGCTTCGGATTTTTTGCCCTGATCGCCGTGGTGTGGTTGGCCAAACCGCCGTTCGTCAAGCGGGGCGGTCCGGCGTCCGGCGGGCATTGAGGAAGCTCTGATTTTGCTCGTCATGCCGGCGCAGGCCGGACTGCGTTTGCAGGATTGAAAACGCGAACGCCGCAGGCGGCCCGCAGGGCGAGCGCCAGGGACGGCGCGAGTAATCCGGTAGAGAAGGAGATCGCGGACCTGTGGCTGCCATGCAAATTCAAACTGGGCCCCGGCCTGCGCAAAAGACAAGACGGCGCTACGCGCCGGGCGACGATCAAGAACGTTGATCAGAGGTTCCCTGAGGCGCGATCATTCGCGATGGGGCCGCAGTGCTCCTCCGCCACACACGAATCAGGAAGCAATTTTGCCTGCGAATTCGACCAACCGCCTGGCTTGAAACCGTACCGAATTGCGGAGATCGTCGGTCAGCTCGCCTCGGACCGCGAGGCTGCTGGCGCCATACGGATTGCCGCCCGACGCATAGATGCACGGGTCGGCATAACCGGGCGGCACGATGATCGAGCCCCAGTGCATGAAGGTCGCATACAGCCCGAGCAGGGTGGTTTCCTGGCCGCCATGCAGGTTCTGGGCGCTGGTCATCGCCGATACCGTCTTGTTGGTGAGATCGCCCTTCAACCAGAGCGGTCCCAGGGTGTCGATGAACGCGCGCATCTGGCTGGCCACGGTACCGAAACGGGTCGGTGCGCTGAACAGGAACGCGTTCGCCCACGCCATGTCTTCGGGCTGGGCGACCGGGATATGCGCGGTCTTCTTGGCATGCCCCGCCCAGTCATCCATGGACTTCACGACTTCCGGCGGTGCGGTTTCGCGCACCTTGCGCAGCCGCACTTCGGCGCCTGCCGATTTCGCGGATTCGGCAGCGGTTTCTGCCATCGCGTGGTTGGTGCCGTAGGTGCTGTAGTAAATCACTGCCAAGCGAACGTCAGTCATTGTGTTTCTCCTTGATTGAAAAACCTGGATCCATCAACCTGGTCGAAGCTGGTTGCGGTTGTTCCCATCGAACGCGCGTACCACGATGGGCGTCATGGGTGACACGCGGCCGTCCGCATCAATGACGATGAGCCTGACGCGGAACGCGGGGCACGCCCGGCAGGCACCGGGCCAACCCGGTACGCGCTGTCTGGAATCAGCCCTGACCAGGTTTCTTGCCGCGCAGGCGTTCGACCAGTGCATGCAGGGTGGCCTGGGCCTCGGGCGCGAACCAGCCGTCGAGGAAATTCTCGACCGGCAATGATGCGGGATCATCGAACAGCCGCGCGAGATCGGCGCGCGCCATCGCGCGCGTGTTGAACATGGCTTGACGCGGCAATTGCAGCAGCGGCTCCAGCCACGCGAGTGTGCGCGTGACGACATGGTCGACGTCGGTCAGTTCGTCCACCAGGCCCGCCGCCAGTGCGTCGTCGGCGTCGAGCATTGCGCCCGCGACCAGCATGCGTTCGGCCCGGTAGGTCCCGACCAGTCGTCGCAGTCCGGCCTGGATGCAGTCCGGCACGGTCAGGCCGACTTGCACTTCGTTGAGCCCGATCCTGAACTCGCCGCGCGCCATGACCCGGTAGTCGCAGAAAATCGCGAGCACCGCGCCGCCGGCGGGACTGTGGCCGGTGACCGCGGCGGCGATGGGGATCGGCGAACGCGCCAGCGCCGCGCAGACGCCGAAGAACTCGATCCAGAACGCGCGCATCGCGTCACGGTCGAGTTGCAGCAACGCGGGGATGTCGAGTCCCGCCGAGAACAACCCCGGCGAGCCGGAAAGCAGCAGCGCTTCGGCGCCGTCATCCGGCGCTTGTTCGACCGCCTGCTTCAGCGCCGCGACCAGTTCCGGATTCAGCGCGTTGACCGGCGGACGCGCCATGCGCAATTCAAGGATGCCGTGTTCGTGTTCGAGGCGTTCGAGCATGTTCATTCCTGGATGCCGGTCGCGGAGTGCGGAACGGAATCGTGGTTCCGACGCGAAGATAAATCAAATATGGACTGCGCGTCGCTCCTGCGACGCCCGCTTCGGGCCATCGGCTTCGCCGATGTTCGCTTGGGCATCCCTGACTTGGCAGTCCGGCTTGCGCGGCGGACGTCGCCGCCTCTACCGGCGCATGAATCGCCGGCGCGCCAGGAACAAGAGCAGTCGTTGCAGCGGATTGTGGTTGCCCCCCGGCCGCCACGTGCGTACGAGCTTGTTGCGGTAGGCGTCAAAATGCAGGCCGTGGGGTGCCGCGAGCACCTTGCCCCTGCCAAGCAGAATCTTCAATGCCAGGGTCCCGGCGATCCCGGCGCAGATTTCGCACGCCATGGGCGTCGAGGGTCCCTTGTGATGGACCAGATCCACCGCAGACGGATCGACCAGATAGGACTGGTGCAGTACGGCAGGCGCCAATCCGACCATGAAACGCAGCAACTGCTCATTCATCGGCTGGCCTTCCAGCCGGAAATATTCTTCGAAGGTCATGTGACCCGGCAGGAACGCCAGCACGGCGGCGCCCATGCCCAGGGGCGCGGCGGTGATCGCAGGGATGCCTCGTTCGGCGCACATCGCGAACAGCCTGGCGCGGATGTCGAGCACGAAGAAGTCCAGGCCGTCCACGTACAGGTCCACGCCAGACAGGAACTGTTCCATGTTGTCGAAGGTGACGCCGGCCGGAAAGGCGTTGATGTCCAGGTTCGGGTTGATGTCCCGCGCCATTCGGGACACTACGTCGACTTTGGGTTGGCCCATGGTCGACTGGAACGCCCCGGCCTGTCGGTTGAGGTTCTCCGTACCGAAACGGTCGAGGTCCGCAAGGTTGAAAGACTCGACGCCGAGCCGGGTCAGGGTCAGCAGGTGGGCGCCGCCAACCCCGCCGAGCCCGGCAATCGCCACCCGCCGGGAACGAAGCTCCGGCTGTTCGGCGGCGGTCATCCAGCCAATCGTGCGGCTGAAAGCGGTTGCGTAGTCGAACGGCTGGGTCGCGACCGGTTCATCGGAACTCATGCGATACCTGTCTTCGGCGCTGTTGCACCACGCCGCCGCCGTACGGATCACAGTACACCGGCTTGCTGCGGCGCTCAACGCCACCGTGTTGCAGCTGCTTGCCATTGCCTCGCGTGATGATGGGCCTTGCGGGTGATTTCCCGACGCCGGACCACGGTCCGGCACGCGGCGTCGAACAACCTTACATGCTGCACCAGCCCGGGAACCGGTCCGTCACAGTCGGCATGCGCACGCACCTCATTGATAATTCGGTGCAAATTTAGCCAGCTTGGACTTGGCTCGTGAGCTGTGCTCGGCACACGGGCAAATGTATGCCGGAATACTTTACGCTTTCATGGTTCAACGAGGTCCGGCGACGACCACGCGCCCAAAGAAATTGCACTCGATTCACGTGTCATATCAATGTGTTACCAAGTCTTGTCGGAAATATTCCTGTGGTGGCACGGGTCGTGCTTCTCATCTGGCTGCAGGGACAAGGATTCGATGAGCCAGTGTACGAAAATTGCACGTTCAGGCAGGCTCCATAGGAGGCGTCACATGAAACATCTCAAGGCAACCGTTTTGGGCAGCGCCATCGCCGTCGCCACGATGGTGTCCGGCTCGGCACTGGCCATCGTCGTGGATAACATTCAATTCAACACCGGCGCGGTCTTCCAGAGCGCCCAACTGTACGAGACCCAGGTCGGCGCCAACGGCGACAACCTCACGGGATTTGGAATGATCAACTCGATCAACGGCAATACCCACTATTGCGCAGGTGGAGGGGCGGATTGCCAGTTGACGTTCACCTTTACTGGCTACACCGTAACCAGCATCAGCCCCACGCAAGTCGTGTTTTCAGGCGGACAGATCACGTTCTATGCCTACGACTCATATGTATTCGATCCGTCCGACCCATCGACCGCTTCCATGGGTAGCGTGTTCCTTGAGACGAAGGGCCACACATTCAGCGACCCCGTCAATGGTGTCGGAACGTTGATTGCGACCACCTCGTTCCCCAGCAGTTTCCTCTCCGACCAGTTTCAGGGCAACGGAAACGGCTTGCTCGACGTCACGGGTGGTGATGCCCAGTCGATTTTCGACAGCAACACATTTGTGGACAACCTGCTTGGATTCGCGGACATCCAGTTCATCAGCGACTTCTCGCCCAACACTTGCGAAGGCACCCGTGCCCCCAGCCCCTACAACATTTGCGGCTCGGCAACAGCAAAGTCGGTTGCCGTTCCCGAGCCCAATGCCCTCGGCATGATGGGGCTCGGCTTGGCAGGACTTGCCTGGCTATCGACCCGACGGCGCAAAGGGAAGAAAGCGGCTTGATTCAGTAGGCGGACCAGCGCGACCGACCCCATGGATGAGATGAGCGGCCACGGACTACGGATTCGTCCTCGGCACTGGTAACGGATCAGCCACGTACACCGGATTCATTACTGCTGCCGTAGATTCCTGCGGCAGCAGTTTTGTTTGTGGGGCTTGTCGTCGTTATGCGCGCAAACAGGCGCTGCCACTGATTGAGCCTCGGTGCGAGCTTGGGCCACTCTCGGTACGATCGCGCTGATGGCTACGCTTGCCGCACCCATCACGCGACGCCGCCGTCAAAAGCGCCGAAGCTCGCGAGCGCCCGCCGCGCGCTGCGGACGGGGGGCGTCGCACGCGAACGGCCGAGGCGCAGGAACACCAGTCCGTGTCCCTCGCCGCAGAGATCGCGCAAGGCCGAGGCCAGCCGCGCGCGCTGGCCTTCGAATCCCGGCTCCACCGGTACGAAGCCCAGGCCGAGCACCCCCGGCGCCGCATACGGCTGCACGGACAGCCCCTCCATGGTGGCCTGGAGCCAGACCCGCTCCAGGGTGCGGCCGCCCGCGAGCACCGAAGATCGCTCCGTCGACGGAACGAGCACCAGGCACAGGCCCGGCGACAGCCGGATCGGCAGCCAGGCCGAGCGCCAGCCCAGCATCGACGCGCCGCCGAGACGGTTGAGCACGGCCATCACCGCGGGGTGGCGCATGGCCTGGAAGGCGGGGCGCAGCGGAGGCTCCACGGCCAGCGCGGCCGGGGGCAGGCCTTCCTCGCAGGCGTGGTGCCAGCCTGCGGAAAAACGGATGCTCGAGAACAATTCCGCGTGCAGCGCCGGGCTCCGGAAACGCAGGGCCTCGGCCCGACGGATGAGATGCTGCGCAGCCTTTCGTTCGCGCGAATTCGATGGCCACCAAAGCCGTACCCCCGGGATCGTCCGGGCTTGCGCATCCAGGCGGGCCCGCGCCGCACTGTCGATCGGGCCGCGCCAGGGGAAACGACGGTCGGTGTGGCGTTGCTCGATAGCAGCAGCCAATGGTTCAGCCTGATCGCTCCCGGAGTTGCGGCGCCAACGTATGCGGGCGACCCACAACTCGTCGTCGTGCTGCGGAAAGCTCTGCAGGTCCGCCAGGTAACCGAGCGAGCGGGCGCGGACAATCATGTTTTCCACGCAGGCGCCTGCGGCCAGGTCGCTGAGGACGTACCGGGTATCGGATACGCGGCCGCTGCGGTCCGCGTCGATCCTAAGATCCAGGTCGTCGCCGCTCCAGGCAAACCGCCACGGCTGCGAATTATCCGCCGACGGCGCGGCGATGCCCGCGCGCAGAATGCCTGCCTTGGTGCCTTGGTCCACGGCTCGCCCGTCCCGTACGAGTTGGTCGATGGTCTGATTATCCCCGACCCACAGACTGGCGGTCGCCGGGAGAAGGCGGCGCCCGGGCGCGGACCTGCGTGTGAAGACGTCGGGCCGTGTCCTGGCGCCGCATGCAGGAGGCGAGTCGTCGAGTATGACAGCCCGATGAATGGCCGAGCGCGTGCACGATCGCCGAACTTGGACGCAGTTCACACAATCAATGCAGCCGACTTACAGGTTTATAGCGTATATTTCACACCGCCGTGCCCTCATTGTTACAAAATGCAACAAAGGGAGCGGGTTTTCGGAATGGATGCTGACTGGTCGTCTTCGGACGGCCAAGGGGATGGATGAGTCTTCCGGTGTCCCCTGACCAGGTTTGTCTTCAGTCATGAAAGTTTTCCGCCCGCGAACCCGGTCCGGGGCAAGGCTCCAGGGAGCCCTTGGTGTACACCAGCCGCGTCGGCACTGCGGCATCGTGGATACGCCGATCGACGTTGCAACCGTTCGGCGCGACGTGCATCCGCGCATGACCGGCCGGTCCTTCCGCAACACCCACCACCCACGCCTGTTCCCCAGGCACTCCGCAGTTGGCGTTGCCGTCGCTGCGTCCACCGCCGAGGCAAGCAGCGCAGGATCGCAAGAAGCCTGTTCCCACCACGCAACGCGCGTTCCGCCAACGCCTGCCTCAGCATGCGCCTGGCCGGCCGCGACGCGTGCCAGGCCGCTTTTCGACGACGCGTCCGTTGCCACATCCGCACCTTGATCCTGGCCGACGCCGGCAGCCGCAGCCGGCGTCGCTTCCTGAACATGCACGCGGCGAGACCGAAGACATGCCTGACACAGTAATCATCGACATCACCGCGCGTCTCGCGCGCCCGGCCCAGCGCAGCAGCGAACCGCCGTGTGCGTGCGCGAGCAGTCTGGCCGAGGTGGAATCGGCCTGGAGCCTGGTCTACCGGCGCTACTCGGAGATGGGATTGATCGACGAGAATCCGTTTGGAATCCATGCGACGTCCACCGCGGTGGGCGAGCATGCGTGCGTGATCTGGGGGCCGGAAGGGCCGGAAGTCGGATACACGATGACCCTGTTCCGCGACAATCCCATGGGGCTTGCGCTGGACAGCGTCTACGGACCCCGTCTGGACGAGATGAGGTACAAGGGGCGCCGCCTGCTCGAGGTGGGGATGCTGGCGGATCGCCGCCGCAGTGTCTCGCGCGGTCTCGGGGCGCTCTTCAGCATGATGCGTTGGGCCATCCACTACGCGTTGCACACCGGCCTGACCGACATCGTGATCGGCGTGCATCCGCGGCACTCGCAGTTCTACGTCCGTTGTTACGGCTTCGAGGAATTCGCGGCGCCGACCAGCTATCCGATGGTGAAGAATCACCCGGTGGTGCCGTTGCGCCTGCGGCTGTTGGAGCGGCTGAGGGAAGATGTGTTGCCGCGCGGACTTGCGGACGCGCGCGCGAATCCGGTGCCTGCCAGCGCATTCTCGCGGCGCTTCGGGTTCGAACAGGAGCAATTGCGCGGATCCCGGATCGCCGGTTTCATGGTTGCGCACCATGGCGTGCAACCGGGCCTGCATCCCGTTCCACGCAACACCGGCTTCGGCATCGCCTGCACGGCCTAGCATCGTTGTCGTGCACGCGTCGCGCGTCCAACGACACTGCGCCGGGTTTTGAATGCCGCGGCATTCGCGTGGCGCGCATGGCGCGCTCCCACGTCGCGTCCGGCGGGCGGATCGCGGTATTCAGGCCGCACGTCTACATGTCCTGCGCGGTCCACTCGTATTGCACGCTGTAGGTGAGCGTGGCATTTCCGTTGGCCGGCACCGGCACGTGGAACTCCAGCAGTTGCGGCGTCTGCTTCGACGGCTTGATGCTCGACGCAGTGACCTTCCACTCGCGCCAGCGATTAGGGTGCTCGCGTACCGTGACGGTACGCGCCGTGTCGCCACCGTTGCCGAGCGTGATCCTGTAGGACTCGCTCATCGTGTGCGCCTTGGTGTCGACGTGGAATGCGGTGCGGTCGCGGCTGGCGCGCAGGTCGAAGCTCTGACCCAGTTCGACGGATACGCGTTGCCCCTTGGGCGTGTCCGCGATTCCGCCTTCGCCGAGCAGGGCCGGCGCGCCGTCGCGATCGGCGATCCATGCACGCAGGGTGCCGGCGGGCAGGGCATCGGGTGCGGTGAAGGCGAGCGTGCTCGCGATTGCGCGATCCTGATAATTCTGCGAGCCGTAATCGTTGGTGTTGGGCCTGGGCGGGTAACCCGCGCCACCGTCCTCCACCACGTATTCGCGCTGGCAGCCAATTGACTGCGTCGGATACAACGGTGTCAGCGTCACCGTGCCGCTGGGGAGATTCACGGTTCCCGGCAGGGTGAAACTGCGGTAATCGCCCAGCGACGCCTGCTCGGGCATCGCCTTGGCCGCCATGGGCGCCGGGGCGGCCATGCTGTACATGCGCACCCCACGGTTGCCGAGATTGGGTTGCCCCGCGATCAGCTTGATGCTCGCGCCTTCGTAATCACGCCCGCTGCGGTTGGCGATGCTGGCATCGGGCTTGAATTGCATGCGACAGGCGCCGGTGCTCGACAAATTCGCCGTGTAAGCCGCGCGCCAGCCGAGACCGGACGTCGTGTAGGTCAAAAGCGCATTGCGATTGCCCGATGTCTTCGAGCTGACGTCCAGCAGCAGGCTGCTGCCGCCGGAAACCGCGTCCGCGGGGAGCGTCACCGACGCGTAATCGTGCACCAGGTGCACCTTGCCGTCGCCGGTGCGGATTAGCACGCCGTTGTCGGAGGCGCCCAGCAATTCGCCGGAAAAGCCACCCCCGCCGGACTGCACGCTGACCTGGCTGCCGATGGCGCTGTCGAGTGCGCCGTTCGCACTGGCGTTGGCCAGTGCCACGCGCTGCCCCAGCACGGTCACCGCGGCTCCCGAACCGAAGCCCACAGCAATGGCTTCGGGGTCGAGCGTTGCAGGCAGCCCGCCGATCCGGATTTCGTGATCGCCGGCCTGGAGGCCCAGGTTGCGCTGTTCGTGCACCAGCGCGTGTCCGGCATCCAGCGTGCCCTGGGATCCGCCGGAAAACAGCGCGTCGTTGTCGGCGTGGTAGATCGTCAGGGTGGTGCCGCCGGCGGCAAGCGCGGCGGGCGCGGCGAGCAGCGCGGCGAGCGTGGAGCAAAGCAGTCGGCGTGGCATGGCGTTTCTTCCTCGTGGCGACGAATTTCGATGATAAACGCGATGACTGAACTGGGCTTCATTGCGGCGCGTTCACGCCGAAACCGCCACGGTGTCGATCAATGCGGATATTTCGTCGGTGTCGCGCGCGCGCAGCAGACGGGGAGCCAACGCGCGCAGCGCCTTTCGGTCGCAACGGGACAACGCGTCGCGCTGGGTCAGGATGCGATCGGGCAACATGCTGAAATCCTCGAGTCCGAGTGCGACCAGTATCGGCGCGAATGCGGGATCGCCCGCAATTTCTCCGCACAGGCAGACGGGTTTGCGGGCCATGCGGGCGCGCCCGATGACGTAGGCCAGCATCCGCAGGACCGCCGGGTGCGAGGGCCGGTAAAGCGTCCCGAGCTGGTCGTTGTTGCGATCCGCGGCCAGCACGTACTGGGTCAGGTCGTTGCTGCCGATCGCGAGGAAATCGGACACCTCGAGCAAGGCGCGTACGTTGATCGCGGCGGCAGGCACCTCGATCATGGCGCCGAGTTCGAACTGG
This sequence comes from Rhodanobacteraceae bacterium, assembly GCA_036278635.1. GTDB lineage: Bacteria > Pseudomonadota > Gammaproteobacteria > Xanthomonadales > Rhodanobacteraceae > 66-474. The sequence goes on along the minus strand of DASUKQ010000012.1, from coordinate 13,383 downwards.
TCGGGGATTTCATGGCCTTCGGTGCGCAGGTCTCGCGCGCATTCCCCGATCAGTCGCCGCACTTCGACCATTTCCGCGGCGTCGGTGACCATCGGCACCAGGATGCGCAATGGCCCGTAGCAACTGGCACGCAGGATCGCGCGCAACTGGGTGACGAACACGTCGATTTGTCGCAGCGACAGCCGCACCCCGCGTACCCCCAGCGCCGGATTGGGTTCGGCGGCCATCACCAACCCCGTGTCGTCGGCCTTGTCGGCGCCGAGGTCGAGCGTGCGCAGGGTGACCGGCAGCCCGCCCGCGCCGAGCACGGTGTCGCGGTAGACCACGAATTGTTCGTCTTCGTCGGGAAGGCCGTTCTTGACCAAAAACAGGAATTCGGTGCGATACAGGCCGATCCCCGCGACGCCGAGGTTGCGCGCAAGTTCGATGTCCTCGGGGCGTTCGGCATTGGCGAAAATGCGCAATTCGTGCCCGTCGCGGGTGCGGGTCCGTGCGCCCGCGAGTTGGGCGAGACGCCGGCCTTCGCGCAGGGACTCCCGCTGCCAGTTGCGATATCCGGCGAGGTCTTGTGCGGTGGGGTGCACGATGACTTCGCCCCGCACGCCATCGACCAGCGCGAGGTCGCCGTCGCGCAGGTCGTCGAGCACCCCTTCGACATTGACCAGCATGGGCAGGTGCAGGCTGCGCGCTAGGATCGCGCTGTGCGAGTAGGGGCTCCCGGACCCGGCCACCACGGCGAGGATGCCGTGGCCGGCCATGTGGGCGAGTTCGCCCGGCGCCACGCTGCCCGTGACCAGGATCTCGCCGACGCGCGTGGCGATCTTTTTCTCCTCGCTGCTGGCCTGGCGGGCCAGCGCGCTCTGCACGCGTGCGATCACCTGGTCGACGTCTTCGCCGCGGCTGCGCAGGTAGGGATCGTCCATCGCATCGAACACCGAGACCAGCCGGTCGCGCTGCGCCTTGAGGGCGGCAGCGGCGCGATAGTGGCCCTTGCGGATCATCGCGCGCAGGCCCTCGATCAGGTCCGGGTCGTCCAGCAATTGTGCGTGGGCGTCGATGAATTCGCCGACCTCGCGCGCCAGTGCGCCATGCAGCTTGCGCTTGAGTTCGGCCATGTCCCCGCGGGCGACGGCGAAGGCCCTTTCGAGCCGCGCGATCTCGCTGTCGACCTCGGCATCGGGCAGCGGCGTGCTGTCGATGCTGAAGCGCGCCGGCTGTTCAAGGCGCACGCGCCCCAGCGCCATGCCCGGCGCGGCGACGTTGCCGGTGAACGCGCGCCTCATGCGCCCTCGTCGAATTTGCGGGCGAACAGGGCAGCGACGGCCTCGAGTGCAGCGTCTTCGTCGGGTCCCTCCGCACGCAGGGTCAGCGGCGTGCCGAGACCGGCCGCCAGCATCATCACACCCATGATGCTCTTGGCGTTGACCTCGCGGCCACCGCCGATCAGCCAGACCGCCGATTTGAATCCCTGCGCCAGCTGGACCAGCTTGGCCGACGCGCGCGCGTGCAAGCCAAGCTTGTTGCTGACGATGATTTCGTGCTCGACCATCGAAACGTTCCGGGAGGGTGGCATCCCGCTACGTTACCAAAAGCCGGGACCGGGGACCGGGGACCCGGGACCCGGGAGAAGCCCGGACCCCGCGAGTGCACGGCAGTTCGTCATTCCGGCGCAGGCCGGAATCCATGTTCATTCCCGTCAAGATCAAAATGGATAGACTCGCTACATCCCTGTAGCTCGCCCTCCGGGCCATCGGCTACGCCGATGTTCGCTCCGGCATCCTGCCTCCGCAGGCGGGTTCCGTTGCCGGTGAAGCCGGCAACCGCCCCGGAATGACGACGGGAGGGTTTACGCTCTTCCCGGGTCCCGGGTCCCGGGTCCCGGGTCCCGGGTCCCGAGTCCCGAGTCCCGAGTCCCGAGTCCCGAGTCCCGAGTCCCGGCTCTTCAGAGCTTGTCGATCCGGATCCCGCTGCGCCCGCCGCTGGCCGCGACTTCGGCGAGCTCGTCGAGCGGCTTGTCGGGATAGTTGAGCACGCGCAGCAGCATCGGCAGGTTGAGGCCGGACACGCAGCGCGCCCGTACGCCGAGACCGGCAAGCTTGTTGGCGATGTTGCAGGGCGTGGACCCGTACAGGTCAGACAGCACCAGCACGCCGCCGCCGTGATCGAGCGCCCGGGCGGCGCGCGCCGCGGCGGCCTGTACCGTGGACGGGTCGTCGCTCGAACTGATTTCCAGCGCGTCGAGCTGGCACGGCAGGCGCGGCAGGACGTGCTGCGCTGCGGTGATCAGCGCGCGGCCGATCTCCTCGTGGGTCAGCAGCAGGATGCCCGCTGCCGGATCGGGTGCGTCGTGGCGAAGTGCGGTAGCCGTGGTCATGGCATGGCTCGAAATGGGGTGTCCGGAGGTGTGCAAGATTCGATCCAACCGGGGCCGGCGCGCTATTCCAGTTCCCGGTGAAAGGTGAGGACCTGATCCCGGCTGGCGCGGTAGTGTTCGGCGAGGCGTTCGGCAAGGTATACCGAACGGTGGCGGCCACCGGTACAGCCGATGGCGACGGTCAGATAACCCTTGTCTTCACTCTCGAAGCGTGGCAGCCAGGCATCCAGGAACCGCTGCACATCGGTTGCGTATTGTACTACCAGTCCCTGGTTGTCGAGGAATTCGCGGACCGGCTTGTCCCGCCCCGAAAAGGGACGCAGGCGGGGGTCCCAGTGCGGGTTGGGGAGGCAGCGCGCATCGAACACGAAATCGCAGTCCGCCGGCAGGCCGCGCGCGTAGGCGAACGACTCGAACATCAGCGTCAGTCCTTCGGTCGCCGCGCCGTACTCGGTGGCGATCCGGCGTCGAAGTTGATGGACGTTGGTGTCGCTGGTGTCGATCGAACGGTTGGCAATGGCCAGCAACGGCCGCAAGCGCCTGCGTTCTTCCGCAAGCGCGTCGATCAGCGATCGGCCGTCGTCGGACAACGGGTGCCGGCGGCGGGTATAGGCGTAGCGCTTCAGCAGGACGGCGTCGCTCGATTCGAGGAACACCAGCTCGGCGTCGGCACCAGCTTCCGCGAGTTTGGACAAGGCCTCGGGCATCCGCTCGAGTTCGTCCTGGTTGCGAACGTCCACGCCCACCGCGATGCCGGTCAGCGCACCGCGGCCGCCATCGGTCAGGGCGCGGTACAGCGACGGCAGCAACCCGGTCGGGAGGTTGTCGACGCAGTAAAAGCCGAGGTCCTCGAACGCGCGCAGCGCGACGGTCTTGCCCGCACCGGAAAGTCCGGTCAGGACCACCATGGGGGTGGACGGGCTGGATTCGCGGGATTGGGGTCTGGGCATGGCGTCTCAACCGGGTTGGCGTTGCAGGCGCGCGGCCTGGCGGTCCATGAAGATGCGGGCCTGGTCGATGCCCTGCGATTTCAGCATGTGGCTGCGCACGGCGGCCTCGACCAGCACCGCGAGATTGCGCCCCGGCGCGACCGGGATCGTGATCTGCGGGATCCTGGCGTCCAGCACTTCGGAGACGCCGACATCGCCGACCAGTCGCACCATGGCATCTTCGGGTTCGTTGCCGACCGTGCGCAGGTGCACGATCAGCCGCAGGTACTTGGAGCTCTTGACCGCGGTATGCCCGAACATCTCGCGTACATTGAGCACGCCCAGTCCGCGCACTTCCAGCAAATCGCGCAGGATTTCCGGACAGGTCCCGTCGATGACGTCCGGCGCGATCATCGAAAATTCCGGCGCGTCGTCGGCGACCAGGCGATGGCCGCGCGTGACCAGTTCCAACGCCAGCTCGCTCTTGCCGCTGCCCGGCGTGCCGGTGATCAGCACGCCGATGGAGTACACCTCCATGAATACGCCGTGCAGCGTGATTTGCGGCGCCAGGGTGCGCGCCAGCTTGTATTGCAGGAACGTCAGCAGGTCGTGGCCCCTGCGGGCGCTGACCCACAGCGGCGTGCCCGTCTCCTCGGCGGCGTCACGCAGGTCGGCCGGCACCGCCTGGTCCTTGGTCACGATCAACGCGACTGGCTGCTGCGCCACGATCTTCTGCACAGTTTCCCATCGCTGGCGCGAATCCAGCCCGTCCAGGTAATTCAGTTCCTCGCTGCCGACGATCTGCAGCTTGTTGGGATAGATGATGTTGAGGTAGCCGATTTCAGAGGGGCGCCGCTTGCCGGCCCCGCCGGACTGCAACGCGCGTTCCGCGCCCTCCTTGCCCGCCACCCAGCGCAGGGCCATGCGTTCCTGGATGTCGTCGAAAAGATCGCGTGCGCTGAGTCGGTTCACTGCATTCCCCGCCCGCCGTGGTGGCGGGCCGGGACATTGTGCCAGTGCACGCAGGTCGTCGCGATCTCCGGGCAATCCATTTCGCGCCGCGGGCAACGCCCCTTTCCCTCCTGGTCATTCTGGTCATTCCGGGACGGCCCGCGGCTCCATCGCAGGCAGGACCCGGCATCCAGTTCTGATGCATCAGCGAAGTTCCAAAGCCGGATTCCGGGTTCCACCCGCAAAACAGCGTGGGCGGCCCCGGGAATGACCATCAAGAGAACTTTTGCCGGCCCAGGATCACGGACAATCAGGTTTGCCAAAAGTCGGGACGGATTGCCGGCAAGCGCGGCGATCAGGGATGATCGGAAAAATCAAGCCAGATTGCGGATGTCTTCGCGCCCATGGGTCCGCCGTTTGTCCTTGTGCTTGCGGACTTGCGCGTCGAGCTTGTCGAACAGGGCATCGATCGCGGCGTACATGTCGCCATTCACCGCGTCCGCGTGCAATACCTTGCCTGCCGCCGCCAGCGTGCCCTCGGCGCGGTGGGCCAGGCGATTCTTCTCCACTTCCAGCACCACGTTCAGCGAAGTCAGGTTGTCGAAACGTCGCGCGAGTCGCTCGCGGCGGGCATCGACGTAGTCGCGCAAGGCCGGGGTGATTTCGATCTGGTGGCCGCTGACCTGGATTTGCATGGTTGGCTCCTCTGCATCTGCATCAGGTGGTGATGGAATCCCGGGTCGGTCCCCGGAACCGGTACCGCGTTCGGTACCCGTTGTGAAGTTTTCTCGTCCTGTACTCCTTGGATGGCCGGGGGTGTGGAAAGTTGCATCGATGGCTGCGTCGAGCGTCGCGGCCAGCGTGCCTGAAACGGTGTGAACTTTCCGTTTCAGCGGCTTCTGCCTATTGGGCGCGCAGCCGTTCTCCGGAACTCGGGATGCGCATCTGCTCGCGATACTTGGCCACGGTGCGGCGCGCAACCCGGATGCCGCGCTGGTTGAGTTCCGTCGTGAGGGTCTGGTCGGACAACGGTTTGCGGGGATCCTCCTCGTCGACAAGCTTCCGGATCATCGCCTGGATCGCGGTGGCCGATGCGGTGCCGCCGTCTTCGGTGGCGACGCTCGAGGAAAAAAAGTGCTTGAACTCGAAGGTGCCGCGCGGCGTATGCAGGTACTTGCGGGTGGTGACCCGCGAGATCGTGGATTCATGCATGCCGAGCTCTTCGGCCAGTTCGCGCATCACCAGCGGTCTCATGGCCTCGGGGCCGAAGTCGAGGAACGCGCTCTGGGTGTTCACGATTGCCTGCGCGACCTTGAACAACGTATCCGCTCGCGCCGCGAGGCTCTTGATCAGCCAGCGCGCTTCCTGCAGTTGTCCGCGCATCCAGGTTGCGTCGCTGCGCTGTGCACGCGCGATCAGGCTGCAATAGTGCTGGTTGATCGCGAGTCGGGGCTGGCAATCCGGCGACAACGACACCCGCCAGCGTCCGCCCGACTTGATGGCATAGGCATCCGGCGCGACGTATTCGGGTGGCGTGGGATCGAACGCCGAACCGGGACGGGGATCGAGCGCGCGGATCAGCGTGGCGGCGCCGACGACATCGTCTTCGCGCACGTTCAGTTTGCGCGCCAGTTTGCCGAATTCGCGCTTGGCGAGGAAGTCGAGCCCGCCGGCGACGATTTCCCGTGCAAGCTCGCGGCCGTCGGTTGCCGGATCCAGTTGTTCGAGCTGCACGGCGAGGCAATCGCCGAGGTCGAGACTGGCGACGCCGGTCGGATCGAAATGCTGCACGCGCAGGCGCACGCCCTCGGCCTCGTCCCGCGCGACGGCAGGTTCGACCGCGTGCAATGCCGCGAGAACCGGTTCCATGCCCTCGCGCAGGTAGCCATCGTCGTCGAGGGCGTCGATGATCGCGGTGGCGATCGCCTGTTCGCGTGGCGAAAACCCGCTCAGGTTGGCTTGCCACAGCAAGTGTTCGCGCAAGCCCTCGGGTGCGGCGTCCTGTTGTTCCGGGGTTTCGTCGTCGTCGAAACCACGATTGGCCCTGGCCCACTCGACGACTTGCGGGGAATGCTCGTTCCAGTATTCGCTGTCTTCGCCCGCGTCGGCGGACGCCTCGCCGTCCGGGGTGCCCTCGGCGGATTCGGAGGCGGTGCGCTCGTCCGACTCGCCATCGTCCGAGGCGGCATCGGCCATTTCGTCCAGGTCGATCAGCGGGTTTGCTTCCGCGAGCTCGCGCAACTCGGTCTGCAGTTCGATCTGCGACAACTGCAGCAACCTGATCGCCTGCTGGAGTTGCGGCGTCAGCGACAGCGTCTGCGACTGGCGAAGCTGGAGGCCTGGTTTCATGACGACGTTTCGAGGGCAGTCGCCAAACACTATACCGCGGGAGGCCGCAATAATAGGGGAAGGGCACGATTTTTGCTTGTAATTATGAGGCCGTCTTCACATTTTGAATTCGTGGCCGAGATAGACCTCGCGCACTTGCCGATGGGAGAGGATTTCGGCGGGTGTGCCGCGCGCCAGCACCTTGCCTTCGTTGAGGATGTAGGCGTGCTCGCAGATGCCGAGCGCCTCACGCACGTTGTGGTCGGTGAGCAGCACGCCGATGCCGCGGTCGCGCAGATGGCGCACGATGCGCTGGATCTCGCCCACCGAGATCGGATCGACGCCGGCGAACGGTTCGTCCAGCAGCATGAAGCGCGGATTGGCCGCCAGGGCCCGCGCGATCTCGACGCGCCGGCGCTCGCCGCCGGACAGGCTGATGCCCTTCTGGCCGGCGAGGTGGGTGATCTTCAATTCGTCCAGCAGGGATTCCAGTTCGCCGCGTCGCCGGCCGGCCGGCAGGTCGGCGCGCAGTTCAAGTACCGCCAGCACGTTGTCCGCGACGCTCAGCCGCCTGAATACCGAGGCTTCCTGCGGCAGGTAGCCGATGCCCTTGCGCGCGCGCTGGTGCATCGGCAGGCCGGTGATGTCCTCGCCGTCCAGCGTGATGCGTCCATGGTCGGGTTCGATCAGCCCGACGATCATGTAGAAGCAGGTCGTCTTGCCGGCACCGTTGGGCCCTAGCAGGCCGACGACCTCGCCCTGGCGGATTTCGAAACCGAAATCCTGCACCACTTCGCGCGAGCGAAAACTCTTCTGCAGCCCTTGCGCGACCAGCATGGATCAGTCGATCCCGGCCGTCGAAGCGGGTGCCGGTGCGGGAGCCGGAGCGGGCCCGCCGCTGGTTGCCGGCGCTGCCGCCGAGGTCGCGGGAGCGGCCCCGGCCGCCGGCCGTGCGTGTGGCTGCAGCGTGATGTGCACGCGGCTTCCCGCGGCGGCGCTGCCCTCGATCGCGCCGGTCTCGGTGTTGTAGGTCAGCCTGGCGCCGTTGAAGGAACCTCGGCCCTCCTGCGTGACGGACGCATCGCCGGTCAGGATCACCGTGTTTTCCGAAACCTTGTAGTCCAGCGTCCGTGCCTGGCCGCGTACCAGTTTGCCGCTGTCCAGGGTTTGCCGAAAATGCGCGGGCGAACCCGTCAGCACCACGCGTTGCCATTGGCTGCCGTCGTTCGGGTCGGTGTAACCCGTGGCCTGCGCGCCATCGGCGTGGAAAGTCCCCTGGTCCAGGGTGACGTCGCCGGTCACGACCAATTTCCCGTGCTCCTGGCTGCCTTTCAGGTGGTTGGCGTTGAGGTGGAGTTGCTGGTACTTGTCCGATTGCCTGGCCTGGGCCACGCCGCACGCGGCCAGCGCGGCCATGGCAAGAAGCAGCAGTTCAATGCGCGTCGTGGCGGGGCGACAGCGTGGCGTGGACATCGGAGAGCAACTCCAGTTCGTGGGTGTCGAAGTCGGCCTTCATGCCGACGCCGCGCAGTATAGAGCCGGGCTCCCTGATGACGCTCGGGGCCGCGGTGGCCATGCGCTTGTCCCTGGTCCAGACGGTGGCGTCGGCGGTGTGGATTTGCGCAGCCTCGACGTCGGTGGTCGGCGGTCGGCGCATGTCGATCTTGCCGATCAGCTTGACGAGGTCGTTGTCGGAATCGATCCACGCGTATTGCGAGGTGCCGTACCATTCCGAGCCGTCGCTGCCGACGAAGAAATATTTCGGCGCGTTGACATACAAGGAATCATTGCCTTCGCGACGCGCGAGATGCGGCGCGGTCATCGTGAAGGCGAGTTTGCCATCCTGCCCGAACGCGTGCAGCGTGAAGTCGTCGAGTTGATAGCTGGAGCGCGGCGGACCGACCATCGCGACCGGCTTCGGCGGCGGCCGCAGCCACCAGACCAGCAGCTGCGTGATCGCGGCCCCGATCGCGAGCACGGTCAACCACGTGACGGTGCGGCGATCCCTCATGCCGGCCCTTGCAGCCGCGCGCGCACCGCGACGATCAGGTCGCAGACTTCGCGCGCGGCGCCCTTGCCGCCCCTGGCGCGGGTTTGCCAGTGCGCCTCGCGCACGATCTCGGGACGCGCGTCGGCGACCGCGATGGCGAGGCCGCAGGCGCGCATCGACGGCAGGTCGGGCAGGTCGTCACCGACGTAGGCCGCCTGTTCGGCGGACAGTCCCGACGCATCCAGGATGTCGCGCAGGCAGGCCAGCTTGTCGGCCGTGCCCTGGTAGACATGATCGATGCCGAGCTGTTCGGCGCGCAGTTCGACCGCATGGCTGATGCGCGCGCTGATGATGGCGACTTCGATCCCTTGCGCGCGCAGCAGCTTGATCCCGAGTCCGTCGTGCACGTGGAACGCCTTGATTTCCCGGCCGTCTTCCGCCAGCCACAAACGCCCGTCGGTCAGCGTGCCGTCCACATCGAAGGCGACCAGCCTGATCTTCGCGGCGCGGTCGAGGAGGTCCTGGGGGATGTCGATGGGAGCGGCCATGGCGTTCGGTAAATGCGAGACGCGAAGAATAACAAGCTTCGTCATTCCGGACGCCGCGCAGCGGCGAGCAGCAATCCATTTTGTTGTGAAAGAAAACAGAAAAATCAAAATGGATTCCGGGTTCCGTTTCCGGTGAGGCCGGAAACGGCCCCGGAATGACGACAAGTTTTACGCTGTCCCGAGTCCCGAGTCCCGAGTCCCGAGTCCCGAGTCCCGGGTCCCCGGTCCCGGCCCTCAAACCACCCGCGCGCGCAACAGGTCGTGGATGTTCAGCGCGCCGACGACGTGCTGCTCGTCATCGACCACGAGCAGCGCATGGATCTTGTAGGTTTCCATCAACTGTGCCGCTTCGGCGGCCAGTTTGTCCGCGGCGATGACCTTCGGCTGGCGGCTCATCGCCTGGCTGACCGGCGTGGTGCGCAGGTCGATGCCGTGGTCGTCCAGGGTACGGCGCAGGTCGCCGTCGGTGAACACGCCCTGCAGATGCCCGTCGTCGTCGACGATCGCGGTCATGCCGAGACCCTTGCGCGACATTTCCATCAGCGCCACGGTCAGCGTGACGTCGGTCGTCACACTCGGTATCGCGGTGCCGGTGTGCATCACGTCGGCGATCTTCAGCAGGCGCCGGCCCAGCGCACCGGCCGGATGCGAGTGGGCAAAATCGTCGGCGGTGAAGCCGCGCGCCTCCAGCAACGCGATGGCGAGCGCATCGCCGAGGACCAGCGCGGCCGTGGTGCTGGCGGTAGGCGCGAGGCCGAGCGGACAGGCTTCGTTGCCAACGCTGGCGTCCAGGTGCACATCGGCATCGCGCGCCAGTGTCGAACGCGGATTGCCGGTCATCGCGATCAGCGGATTGGCCTGGCGTTTCAGGAACGGCAGGATCGTGAGCACTTCCTCGGTCTCGCCCGAATTGGACAACAGCAGCACGAGGTCGTCGCGCGTGATCATGCCGATGTCGCCGTGGCTGGCTTCGCCGGGGTGGACGAAAAACGCAGGGGTGCCGGTGGAAGCCAGGGTGGCGGCGATCTTGCGCGCGATGTGCCCGGACTTGCCCATCCCGGACACGACCACCCGTCCCCGGCAGGCGAGGATCAGGCGGCAGGCCTTGCTGAAATCCCCGTCGATGCGCTTTTCCATGTCGGCAATCGCATCGGACTCGATGCGGATGACCTTGCGCGCGCTGGCAACCAGCGCGGCCGGGTCGTGGCCGGGGAAAACGTCCGTAGTGGATTTGGCGGTGCGCGCGTTCATGTGTCCATACCCCTGGGCCGGCATTCAGCCATCACGCGATTTCCAGTAACATCACGGGTTGCCATTGTATAGGCGACCGGCCGCTTGTCCGCGTGACGCGGCCCGGGTGTTTCCGCGCCATCCTTCCGGTTCGAGCAGGGTTCATGCAATCCAACCAATTGAAATCCTTGCTGGAAGCCGCGTTTCCGGATGCCCGGATCGAGGTCGCCAGCCCAGACGACGTGCATTTCCAGGCCATCGTCGTGTCGGACGCGTTTGCCGGCAAGGCCACGCTGGCCCGGCACCGGATGGTGTACGCGGTGCTTGGCGAGCGAATGGGGGGCGAGGTCCACGCATTGTCGTTGCGCACCCTGACGCCCGGGGAAGCGGGACCGGGGAACCGGAACCCGGAACCCGGACAAGCCTGATGGCCCGTATCGTGATTTCGGGGGGCAAGCCACTCAATGGCGATGTGTGGATTTCCGGCGCCAAGAATGCGGTGCTGCCGATCCTCGCAGCCTGCCTGCTGGCCGACGAGCCGGTCACCGTCGGCAACGTGCCGCACCTGCACGACGTCACCACGACGATGGAACTGCTCGGCCAGATGGGCGCCGAGTTGGTGGTGGACGAGCACATGCGGATCAAGGTCGATCCACGCCCCACCCACCGGTTCTTTGCGCCCTACGACCTGGTCAAGACCATGCGCGCTTCGATCGTGGTGCTGGGACCCTTGATCGCCAAGTATGGCCAGGCGGAGGTGTCGCTGCCCGGCGGCTGCGCCATCGGCTCGCGGCCGGTCGACCAGCACATCAAGGGATTGCGGACGCTCGGCGCGGACATCAGCGTCGAGAACGGTTACATCCGCGCACGCGCGAAGCGGCTCAAGGGCGCGCGTGTCGCGATGGACATGGTCACCGTGACCGGGACCGAAAACATCATGATGGCGGCGGTGCTGGCCCAGGGCACCACCGTGATCGAGAACGCCGCCGAAGAGCCGGAGGTGTGCGATCTCGCGCACTGCCTCAACAGCATGGGCGCGCAGATCGGCGGCATCGGCACCACCCGGCTGGTGATCGACGGGGTCGAGCGCCTGCATGGCACCGACTACGACGTACTGCCCGACCGCATCGAGACCGGCACCTTCCTCGTGGCCGGTGCGATCACCGGCGGCCGGGTGCGCGCGAAACGCACCCGCCCAGACGTGCTGAAGTCGGTGTTGTCGAAGCTCGAGGATGCCGGCGCCCACATCAACACCGAAGATGGCTCGATCGAGCTGGACATGCGCGGCCATCGGCCGCGCGCGGTGGACGTGACGACCGCGCCTTATCCGGCGTTTCCGACCGACATGCAGGCCCAATTCACGGCGCTCAACAGCGTCGCCGAGGGCACCGGCGTGATCACCGAGAACGTGTTCGAAAACCGCTTCATGCATGTGCAGGAGTTGCACCGCCTCGGCGCGGACATCAAGCTCGAGGGCAACACCGCGGTCGTGCGCGGTGTGCCGAAGATGTCCGGCGCGCAACTGATGGCGACCGATCTGCGCGCGTCCGCGTCACTGGTGCTGGCCGGGCTGGTGGCCGAAGGCGAAACGACCGTCGACCGCATCTACCATATCGACCGCGGCTACGAGAACATCGAGGAAAAGCTGGGCGGTCTCGGCGCGCAGATCCGGCGGTTGCCGACCTGATCTGCGCATCCCGGCTCCGCCGGGGCGACCGATCGCGCGCAGGCGCGCTTCTGCGAAAACGTTCTGCCAACAGTCTGCCGGTGCGCGATTCACTTGCGGCTGGGTTAGGAGCGCGCCTGCGCGCGATCGTCGTGTCTGGTGCTCTGGTCGCCAGAAAGGAAAGAGCAGGCGCTGCGCGCCGGCTGGCCCCTACGACGAAAGCGGCCTGGCGGGACCGGCTTGACGGCGAATCCGGTCAGTGTGCCGACCAGTTCTCCAGTTCCAGCGAAAAAACATTCTTGCCGCGTTGCTCGATCTTGACCGGTATCGGCAGTTTGTCCGGCGCAAACCACGCCTCGAAGCCGTCGCCGCCATCGGTGCGGCTGACGCCGATTGCGTCGAAGGTGCCTGCGGGAACGGTCAGGCTTTGCTTGCCGTGCGCCGTGTAATGCTGCATGTCGATGCGGTCGCGCACCGCGACGGGCAGCGTGAAGCTGGCTTCGCCTGCGACCAGTCCGGCCGCCAGTGCCAGCGGAACCGTGTGGCGTTCGACCGCGCCCGACTGGGTGGGGAAGTGATGGGTGCCGTTGTCCTCGACATCGATGGTGTGCGCATTCCAGTCGAAGCGCACGCTGCGATGCTTCTGCTTGAGCGCGGTTTTCATCGTGTAGTCGTAGCTGATGCCCTGCGGTGAGTTGCCTACCCACTTGAACCTTGAAACCTCATGCGTACCCGCGCCCAGCAGCGACGCCAACCCCGCCGTGCCCCGGCTTTGCGTGGTGAACGTCCAGGTGCCGTCTGCGTCCGGCGACAATGTGAGCGTCGCCTTGCCGATCGGCGAGCCGTTGTGCAGCACCCGGTAATGCGCGGTGAAAGCGGGAAGCGGCGGCGTCGCGGCGACGGCGACCCCGAACGTCGTGGCGAGCACGATGGCAAGGAACGATCCGGAAGGAAGATGGCGGCGCATGGCATTCAGCGTGACGGAACATTGTCGCAGCCTGACGCGGCGCGCCTGAACGCGCGCTCACGCGACGGCCAATTGTCGTGATGCATCGAGCCGCAACGGCTCGCTGATGGGCGTGCCGTTGAACAGCACGCTGCCGTCACGTTCGGAAACCGTGCCCCGCGCGATGGCGTCGACGCAGGCGACCAGCAATTCGTGCTCGCGATCCAGCAGGCGCGCCGCGAGCAAGTCCTCGGTATCGTCCGTGCGAACGTTGATGCGCGTTTGCGCGATCACGGGCCCGCCATCCAGTTCGGCGCTGACGAAGTGCACGCTTACGCCGTGTTCGGCATCGCCGGCCTCGAGCGCGCGCCGATGGGTGTGCAGGCCGCGGTATTTCGGCAGCAACGACGGATGGATGTTG
>DASUKQ010000011.1:0-16333 GCA_036278635.1 Rhodanobacteraceae bacterium | reverse complement strand
GAAGATCGACGTCCATTCGCACATCCTGCCGCCGGATTGGCCGGACCTCGCCGAGAAATACGGCGATCCGCGCTTTCCGGTGATGGTGAACGCGGGAGGGCACCATCGCATCTACAAGGACCGCAAGTTCTTTCGCGAGGTGTGGCAAAACTCCTTCGATCCCGAATTCCGCACCGGGGAATGCCGGACACTCGGCGTGGATGTGCAAGTGATCTCGACCGTGCCGGTGCTGTTTTCCTACTGGGCCAAGCCCAACCAGGCGCGCGAACTGCACCGCTTCCTCAACGAGCACGCCGCGGAAACCTGCCGGCGGTATCCGCGGCATTACGCCGGCATCGGCACGGTACCGCTGCAGTCGCCGCGCCTCGCGATCGAGGAGATGGAGCACTGCGTGGAGCAACTCGGACTGCAGGGTGTGCAGATCGGGTCGCACGTCAACGACTGGAACCTCGACGCGCCGGAATTGTTCCCGTTCTTCGAGGCCGCGGCCGACCTTGGCGCCGCGATCCTGATCCATCCGTGGGACATGATGGGCAAGGACACCATGCCGAAATACTGGCTGCCGTGGCTGGTCGGGATGCCCGCCGAACAATCGCGTGCCGCGTGCTGCCTGATCTTCGGCGGCGTGCTGGAACGGCTGCCGTCCCTGCGCATCGCGTTCGCGCACGGCGGCGGTTCGTTCCCCTTCACCATCGGACGGATCGAACACGGCTTCCGGATGCGCCCGGACCTGGTCGCGGTCGACAACACCCGCGAACCGCGCGAATACCTCCGGCGCCTGTTCTTCGATTCGTGCGTGCACGATCCGCAGGCGCTGCGTTATCTTCTCGACGTCGTCGGCGCCGACCGGGTGATGCTGGGTACCGATTACCCGTTCCCGCTGGGCGAACAGCAACCCGGCAGCGGCATCGAAGCGCTCGAACTCGGCCCGAACCAGCGCGAGCGGCTTTACCATGGCGCCGCGCTGGAATGGCTGGGCTTGCCGATACAGCGATTCACCACCCCTGCGGAGGTCCAATGAATCCCAAGATCCGATCGCTGTCCGCCCTGCTCTGCGCCTGCGCGTTGGCGATCCCGCCGGTCGCACTCGCTGCAGACTATTCGCTGAACAACGGCGCGGTGACCTTTTCCGCGCCGGACGCCTGGCCGATGCTGATGGAAAAGCAGGACGGTGCGCGCCAGTTCATTGCGCTGCAGGTGAAGGATCCCTCCGACACCAACGCGCTTGCCCGCATCACCGTGACGACCGAACAGGTCAGCGGCGTGCAGGGCTTCCGGAAGTTTGTCGACACGGGCACGGCTCGCGCGCGCAAATTGCCCGGCTACGCCGCCGAAAACACCGCCGCCAGTTCGTCCAGCCTGCGTTATACCGCCACCGAAAACCACGAGACGAACGCCTACTCCGAGCACTATGCGTACCGCTCCAATCTCGCCATCCAGGTGCGCTGCATCCGTCCTGCCAACGCCCCCGCCGACTGGCGCAACACCTTCGACGCGGGGTGCCAGTCGATCGTGGCCGCGGTGGTCCACTGAGGACGATCGGCCCCTTTTTGCCCTTTCCGTGAAGCCTGTTGCCGCGCAGGCGGCGGCGGGAACGACGCTGATTCAAGTTTCCAGGGACTCCAGCATGCCGACCAGCATCGAATTCCGCGCCGACCCCGGGTGGGCCCGTGCCCAGGATGACGCCGATCCGCTGCACGCGCTGCGCGAAGAGTTCCTGATCCCGCCGCACACGCAAGGCGCGCAGACCTACCTGGTCGGCAACTCGCTGGGCCTGCAACCGCGCGGCGTAAGGCAAGCCGTCGTCGACGAACTGGACGACTGGGCGCGGCTGGGCGTGGAAGGCCACCTCCGCGCACGGCATCCGTGGCTGCCCTATCACACCGAAGTGCGCGCCGGACTCGCCGAAGTGGTCGGCGCGCAACCCCTCGAAGTGGTGGCGATGAACTCCCTGACGGTCAACCTGCACCTGTTGCTGGTGGGCTTCTATCGCCCGACGCCCGAACGCCACGCGATCCTGATCGAGCGCAACGCCTTCCCCTCCGACCGCGACCTCGCCACCTCGCAGATCCGCTTCCACGGCTACGACCCGCGCGAGGCGCTGATCGAACTCGACGCCGACGAACCCGGCGGCACGATCTCGATGCAGGCCGTCGAACGCGCGCTCGGCGAGCACGGCAAGCGCATCGCGCTGGTGCTGTGGCCGGGTGTGCAATACCTGACGGGACAGGCCTTCGACCTCGCGGCGATCACGAAACTCGCACACGCGCGAGGCTGCATGGTCGGCTTCGATCTCGCGCACGCCGCGGGCAACATCGACCTGCGCCTGCACGACAGCGATTGCGACTTCGCCGCCTGGTGTTCGTACAAATACCTCAATTCGGGCCCCGGCGCAGTTGCCGGCGCGTTCGTGCACGCCCGGCATGCGCGCGCCGACCTGCCGCGCTTCGAAGGCTGGTGGGGCCGCAACGAGGCCACCCGCTTCGAGATGCGCCCAGATTTCGATCCGACGCCGGGTGCCGAGGGCTGGCAGTTGTCCAATCCGCCGATCCTCGCGCTGGCGCCACTGCGGGTGTCACTGGACCTGTTCCGGCGCGCGGGCATCGCGAACCTGCGCGCGAAATCGCGGCGCCTGACCGCGTACCTCGCATGGCTGATCGAAACGCAACTTGCCGGCACCCTCGAAATCCTGACACCCGCCGAACCCGAACGCCGCGGCGCGCAACTTTCCGTGCGCGTGCGCGCCGGGCGCAACGCCGGCCAGTCGCTCTTCGATTACATGGTGGCCCACGGCGTACTCGGTGACTGGCGCGAACCCGATGTGATGCGCATCGCCCCCGCGCCGCTCTACAACACCTTCACCGATTGTCTGCGCTACGCCGACGCGGCGCGCGCGTGGCGCATGGCACGGTGAACGCACGACCATGACCACGAGCGCGAGTCCGCCCGTCACCATCATCGGCGCTGGCCTGGTCGGATCGCTGCTGGCGACCCTGCTGGCGCAGCGCGGCTTCGACGTCGAGGTCTTCGAGCGCCGGCCGGATCCGCGCGTGCGCGGTTTCTTGGGTGGCCGTTCGATCAACCTTGCGCTGGCCGAACGCGGCCTCGCCGCGCTGCGCGCGGCAGGGCTTGCCGACGCGGTGCTGGCGCAGGCCGTCATGATGCGCGGGCGAATGGTGCACGCGCTCGACGGCGCGACCAACCTGCAACGCTACGGACTGGACGATTCCGAGGTGATCCACTCCGTTTCGCGGGGTGGCCTGAACGTGCTGCTGCTCGAGACGGCCGAGCGCGCCGGCGCAACACTGCATTTCGACGCGGCGCTCGTGGATGTCGACTTTGCCGCGGGTTCGATCAGGCTGGCAGACGCCGCCGGTACCGTCCGCGAACGACCGGCCGGTCCGTTGCTGGGCTGCGACGGCGCGGGCTCGGCATTGCGCGCTGCGATGGCGCGCGTGACCCCTCTTGGCGAACGCACCGAGCCGCTGGGGCACGGTTACAAGGAACTCGAAATTCCGGTCTTGCCGTCCCTGGCACTGGGTCCCGGCCAGCCCATGGTCGGGATGACGTCGAGCTCACCCCAACCAATCGCGCCGCATTTCGCGCTGGAACCCCACGCCCTGCACATCTGGCCGCGCGGGCACTACATGTGCATCGCATTGCCCAACACCGAAGGCAACTTCACGGTCACCCTGTTCCTGCCGAGCGACGGCACCCGCCCGAGCTTCGCGACGCTGCCCGATGCGGTGGCCGCGCGCGCATTTTTCGAGCAACAGTTCGCCGATGCGCTGGTCCTGATGCCAACCTTCGACGACGACTGGGACGCGCACCCCGTCGGGCAACTGGCGACCTTGTACCTCGATCGCTGGCGCCTCGACGGCCGGGCGGTGTTGCTGGGCGATGCCGCACACGCGATCGTGCCGTTCCACGGCCAGGGCATGAACGCCGGTTTCGAGGACGCCGCGGAACTCGCCGCGCTGCTGGCTGCGCGGCCCGGCGATCCCGCGGCCGTGTTCGACGAATTCGAGACGCGGCGCAAACCCAACGCGGACGCGATCGCCTCGATGTCGCTGGCCAATTACATCGAGATGCGCGATGGCGTTGCCGATCCGCACTATCTCCTCAAGCGCGAACTCGTCGCGGCACTGACCGAACGCATGCCGGACCGTTTCATGTCGCGGTACCGGATGGTCAGCTTCACCACGCTGCCTTACGCGACTTGTGTTTCACGCGAACGCCAGCAGACAGCATTGATGGAATCGATCCTGGCAGGCCACGAAGATTTCGGCAGCATCGATCTCGATGCTGCCGCGGCGCGGGCGCGCGCAACCCTCCCACTTCTGCCAGCAGGTGCCTGACCGCATGTCCTTGCCCGAATCGATCCGGCGCGCCTGGACCGAAACCGAGTACCGCGTGCGTTGCCCCTACGGCGGATACGCAAGCGTCTGGTGCGGTGCGCCGCTTCCGGCGTCGCTGCTGGCGCTGCTGCGCCATGGCGACGCGCCGTGGGGTTACATCACGGCCTGGAACCCGGCCGGGGTTCGGCTGCCGCTCGCCTCCAACCGCATCCGCCAACGCCGGCTGCGCGATGAACTCAAGGCCGACCGCCAACCCTACGTCGTCGGTGTCGGGGTCGGCCCCAACGACTGGCGCGAGCCCAGCCTTTTCGTCCCGGGCATGACCCATGCGCGACTCGACGCCATGGCGACCCGGTTCGGGCAGCTTGGCGTGGTGCGCGGAATCGGCGCCGGGCCCGCGGAACTGCACGAATTGATTTGACTTGGCCGGGCGCCGCCGTGGACAGTGCCGCCGCTGCCCGCGACAATATGCGGCTGCCATCATGACGCCCTCGACCGCCACCGTCGCGCCGCTGCTTTCGGCGCAGCGTCTTGCGTTTTCGCGCAACGACGAACCCGTGTTCGGGCCACTGGATTTCACCGTGGACCGCGGCGAGACCTTGCTGGTGGAAGGCGACAACGGTTCCGGCAAGACCACGCTGCTGCGGGTGCTCGCGGGGATGCTGCCGCCCGGCGCCGGTGAAATCCGGTTTGACGGCGCACTGGCCTCGCGCGACAGCCGCAACGGGCGGGCGTTGTTGCTGGGGCACCGGTTGGGCATGAACGATTCGCTGAGTGCGCGCGAGAATCTCGATTTCCTTGCCGGTTTGTACGGGATGCGCAGCGGCGTCACCGCCGAATCCGTGCTGGACGATGCCGGAATCGGCCCCTGGATCGACGAACCCCTGCGCACGCTGTCGGCCGGCCAGAAAAAGCGTGTCGGGCTGGCTCGCCTGTTGTTGTCGCCGGGCGAACTGTGGCTGCTGGACGAGCCGTACGCCAACCTCGATCGCCACGGGATCGACCTCGTCAATGCATTGATCGTCGGCCATTGCGCGAACGGTGGCGCGGCGCTGGTCACCAGCCACGGCGCGGTACGTTTTGCCGATTCGGGCGCGCGGCATATCCATCTGACCCAGTAAAGGCAAAAAAAACATCCTGATAAGCGTCGCATGTCAGCGAAAATTGTCGTCATTCCGGGGCCGCCCACGCCGTTTGCGGGCGGAACCCTGGATCCATCTTGATCTTTGCCAGACAGCAACATGGATGGACTCACCGCGTCCCGCGGCTCGCCCTTCGGGCATCGGGCTTCGCCGATGTGCGCTCCGGCATCCTGCTTCCGCAGTCGGGTTCGCCTACGATGAAGCCGCAGGCGCCCCGGAATGACGAGATAAAAGGTGTCTGCTGGCATGTGGCGCGAATCAGGAAAACCATTGTCCGCAAATGAACGCCAATAGAAAAACCCGTCTCAAGTTTCCCTGTGATATTTGCGTTCATTCGCGTTCATTCGCGGACTGACCGCCCTTGACCCATGGTTACCGCAGCACAGCCCATTGCAGACACGAACCGCGCAACCCCGACGTCGCGAACAACCGCGACGAACGGATGGCGTGCGTGCAACGCGTTGCTGCGTCGCGATTTCGTGCTGGCCTGGCGGCGTCGCGGCGAGTTGTTCCTGCCGCTTTTGTACGCGGTAATCGTGACCGCGCTGTTCCCGTTCGCGCTCGGTCCGGACCCGCAATTGCTGGGCCGGATCGCGGGTGGCGTGCTGCTGGTGATCACGGTGCTGGCAATGTTGCCGGCGCTGGACTCGATGTTCCGCGCCGATCTCGAGGACGGCACGCTGGAGCAATGGCTGCTGGCACCGCAGCCGCTGGCACTGCTGGCCTTGACCCGGGTCATCGCACACTGGCTGACCACCGTTCTACCCTTGATCGTCGTGATGCCGCTGCTGGGAGCCCTGCTCGATCTGCCCGCCAACGTGCTGCCGGTGCTGATGCTGGCCCTGCTGCTGGCGACGCCACTGCTGGCACTGCTGGGCGCCGTGTTGGCGGCGTTGGCGGTGGGCGCGCGCCGCTCTGGTATCCTGATCGCCTTGATGCTGCTGCCACTGGCGGTTCCGGTGGTGATTTTTGCCGCCGGCGCCATCGCCGCGGCGCAGTCCGACCTGCCGTACCTCGCCCCGTTGGCGTGGCTGGCTGCGGCACTGGCATTGGCGATCGTATTGGCTCCGCTCGCGTGCGCAGCGGCGCTCCGAATCGCAGTAGAAGCTTGACATGTCACGCAGTTATCTTCCGCACTGGATGCACCGGCTCGGCTCCCCGCCGATGTTCTACCGTTTCGCGGGCGCCCTGCGCCCATGGCTGATGGCCGCGGCACTGGTCGCCGGCGCGATCGGTCTGTACGGCGGCCTGGTCCTGGCGCCACCCGATTACCAGCAGGGCGACGCCTATCGCATCATCTTCATCCACGTGCCGAGCGCCTGGATGAGCCTGTTCATCTACGCCGGCATGGCGGTGGCGGGCCTGGTTGCGCTGGTCTGGCGCATCAAGCTGGCCGAAGTGATCGCGATGGAATGCGCGCCGATCGGCGCCGCATTCACCCTGATCACGCTGGTCACGGGCTCGCTGTGGGGCAAGCCGATGTGGGGCACGTGGTGGACCTGGGGCGCCCGCCTGACTTCCGAGCTGGTGCTGCTGTTCCTGTACCTGGGCGTGATCGGGCTCTACAACGCCTTCGAGGATCGCCGCCGCGGTGCACGGGCCGCCTCGCTGCTGGCGCTGGTCGGGATCGTGAACCTGCCGATCGTGCACTACTCAGTGGTGTGGTGGAACACCCTGCACCAGGGCACGACCGTGAATTTGCTCGGACAGTCCTCGATCGCCCCGTCGATGCTGTGGCCGCTGCTGGTCATGGCACTGGCGACGCACCTGTATTTCTTCGCGAGCATCCTCGGCCGTGCCCGCACGGGCTTGCTGTCGCTGGAAAGCGGAAAGCAGTGGGTGCGCGAACTGGTGTTGGAGAAGGCGCCATGATGCACAGGCTTGCATTTTCTTGCCCCCTTGAGTCAAGGGGGCGAACGATTTCGCCAGAAGTCGTTGGGGGTTGTGGGAGCATGACTTCCATCGCCTTGTCTCGCGTGACGCCTGCTTCCTGCGAGGTGCCAACATGACACACTGGCTGGCGATGGGCGGATATGCCGCGTATGTCTGGCCCGCCTATGCAGCGTTCTTCATCGTGCTGGCGTGGGATTGGCTAGCGCCGGCGTTCCGCAAACGCAGGCTGACGCGTGAACTGCGCGGACGCATTGCGCGGGAACGCACCCGCAGTGCGCGCACCCCGCGCGCGGAGGCCTCGACATGAACCCGGTCCGCAAACGGCGTCTCATCATCACGCTCGTGATCATCGGCGCCGTGGCGATCGCCACGGCGTTGAGTGTGTTCGCGTTGCAACAGAGCATGACCTATCTGTATTCGCCGAGCGAGGTCGACGCCGGCAAATCGCCGGACGGTGGACAGTTCAGGCTGGGCGGCATCGTCAAGGAAGGCAGCATCCACCGGGTGTCGGGCACCACCACCACCGACTTCGTGATCACCGACCGTTTCCAGAGCATCCCGGTCCGCTACACGGGCATCCTGCCCGACCTGTTCCGGGTCGGCCAAAGCACCATCACTACGGGACGCATGGTCGATGGCACCTTTGTCGCCACTCAGGTGCTGGCCAAGCACGATGAAACCTACATGCCGCCGCAGGTGGAGCAGGCGATCGCCAAGGCCAAGGCGGATCATCGCATTCCCAAGACCGGGACCGGGGACCCGGGACCCGGGACCCGTTGAAGCAGTCGCTGGCGTTTGCCTGATGCCCAGCACCAAATAGCGCAGCGCGTGAAACACATCGCATCATCGATCAGCAACAGCATTCGTCCAACGAAATTCCATCCGCAAGGGCAGCGCAGATGAAACGCATGGCAACCCCCAACGAAATCGGGTCCCGGGTCCCCGGTCCCCGGTCCCGGCTCTTCAAATGAACCCCGAACTCGGCCAGATTGCCCTGATCCTCGCGCTGGTGCTTGCGGCGCTGCAGTGTGCGCTGCCGATCCTCGGCGCGTGGCGTGGCAGCAAACCACTGATGGCAACCGCGCCGACGCTCGCGATCGGGCAATGCGTGTTCATCGCGCTCGCGTTCGGGATCCTCGCGTGGTCGTTCTGGATCAACGATTTCTCGGTCGCCTACGTCGCGCAGAATTCGAATCTTTCGCTGCCCTGGTACTACAGGCTCTCGGCGGTATGGGGCGCGCACGAGGGTTCGCTGCTGTTGTGGATGATGATCCTCAACCTGTGGACGGTGGCGATCATTGCCCTCGGCGGCAAATTGCCGAAGGCCTTTTTCTCGCGCGTGGTGGGGGTGCTGGGATTCGTCGCATTCGGTTTCCTGCTGTACATGGTGACCACTTCCAACCCATTCCTGCGGCTGCTGCCGGCGCCACCCAACGGCGCCGACCTGAACCCGGTGTTGCAGGACCCGGGGCTGGTGTTCCACCCGCCGCTGCTGTACATGGGTTACGTCGGTTTCAGCGTCGCCTTCGCGTTCGCGATCGCGTCACTGCTGGGCGGGGAGCTGAAATCCACGTGGGTGCGCTGGTCGCGCCCGTGGACCAACGCGGCCTGGGGCTTCCTCACGGTCGGCATCGTGGCCGGCAGCGCCTGGGCGTACTACGAACTCGGCTGGGGCGGCTGGTGGTTCTGGGATCCGGTCGAAAACGCCTCGTTCATGCCCTGGCTGATCGGTGCCGCGCTGATCCACGCGCAGGCGATCACCGACAAGCGCGACGGCTTGCGGGCGTGGACGCTGCTGTTGTCGATCTTCGCCTTCGCGTTTTCCCTGCTCGGCACCTTCCTGGTGCGCTCGGGACTCCTGACCAGCGTGCACGCATTCGCGTTCGCGCCGGCGCGCGGCGTGTTCATCCTGGTGTACCTCGCGGTCGTGGTCGGCGGCTCATTGCTGCTCTACGCCTTGCGCGCACCGAAGGTGACCGGCGGCAAGTCGTTCGCGCTGGCCTCGCGCGAAACCATGATGCTGATCGGCAACCTGATGCTCACGGTCGCCTGCGCGATGGTGATGCTCGGCACGCTGTATCCGCTGGTCGGCGAGGCGTTGAACATCGGGCGCATTTCGGTCGGGCCACCCTACTTTGGCCCGATGTTCCTGCTGCTGATGACGCCGCTGGTGCTGGCGATGCCGTTCGGCCCGCTCTCGCGCTGGGGCAAGGCGGACCTGAAGGTGTGGAGGCGCGCGTTGATCCGCATCGTCGCGCTGGCGGTCGCGGCCGGCATCGTCGGCTTCATCCTCGGCGCGCGCAACTTTTACGAATTGCTAGGCATCACCGCGGCCACCTGGGTGATCGCCGGCGTCGCGTTGTTCGCGATCAAACGCTGGCGCGAGGCGCCGCGCGGCAAGCGCTACCCGTTCGAGATGCTTGGCATGATGCTGGCGCATCTGGGCGTGGGCGTGTTCATCGCCGGGGCGATCCTGACCCGCTCGATGAGCGTCGAGCAGGATGTCAGCATGAAGCCGGGCTCCAGCGTCGAGGTCGGCGCCTACGATTTCCATTTCAATGGCGTGACCGAAAAGCAGGGCCCGAACTACCGCGCGCAGCAGGGCACCGTGGTGGTGTCGCGCAATGGCAAGCAGGTCGTCGTGCTGCATCCGCAGAAGCGCACCTATTCCGGCGGCCAGGTGCAGACCGAAGCGTCGATCCAGGCCGGCGTGTTCCGCGATCTCTACGTATCGCTGGGCGATCCGATCGGTGGCGGTGCGTGGTCGCTGCGCGTGTACGACAAGCCGTTCGTGCGCTGGATCTGGGGCGGCGGCGTGCTGATGATGCTGGGCGGGTTCACCGTGATTCTCGACAAGCGCTTCCGCCTGCGGCGCGCGGTCGAGCCTGAGACCGCACGCAGGGAACCCGAGCCCGAGGCCCCGCGAAAGCTCGCGGAAGACCAGGCGTGAACGAGGCCGCGCGCAAACCGGCTTCGCGCTTCGTGCCGCTGGGGGTATTCGCGGTGCTGGTGACGTTCTTCGTGGTGGGACTGGTCTGGAACCAGACCCACGACGCACGTTTCGTGCCGAGCCCGCTGATCGACAAGCCGGCGCCGGAATTCCGCCTGCCGCGCCTCGACCACCCGACCCAGTTCGTCACCAAGACGGAGCTGCTGGGCAAGCCGTACCTGCTCAACGTGTTCGCGAGCTGGTGCTACGCCTGCGGCGAGGAACATCCGACCCTGATGGCATACCGCGACAAGTTCGGCATACCCCTGATCGGCTACGACTACAAGGATGCCCCACGCGACGCGCGCGCCTGGCTGCAGCGCCACGGCAGTCCGTACCATGACGTGATCGTCGACCAGTCCGGGGAAACCGCGATCGACTTCGGCGTCTACGGCGCGCCCGAAACCTACCTCATCGACGCCAGCGGCATCATCCGTTACAAGCACATCGGACCGTTGACGCCCGACGTGATCGCGACCGAACTCGAGCCGCGGATCCGCAAACTCGAGGGCGAAGGCACATGAGGCGCCTTCTGGCCGTCGCACTCCTCGCCTGTGCGTTGGCGTTCAGCAGCGCCGCGTTCGCGATCGATCCCCTCCCGTTCCAGAGCACCGCGCAGCGCGAGCGGTTCCAGCACCTGACCGGCGAATTGCGTTGCATGGTATGCCAGGACGAGAGCCTGCTCGCCTCCAATGCCGATTTCGCCAAGCAGTTGCGCCGGCAGATTTTCGACATGATGCAGGAAGGCAAGAGCGACGAAGAGATCAAGGCCTGGCTGGTTGCGCGCTATTCCACATTCATCCTGTACGACCCGCCGCTGCAGGCCAGCACCATCGCACTGTGGTTCGGCACGCCGGCAATCCTGCTTGCGGGCGGCATCGTCGTGATCGTACTGCTGCGCCGTCGTACCCGCCCGGCCAGCGCCATTGCCGAAGAACCCGGAGACGATTGGTGATCACCCGCTTCCTCATCATCGCCGCCGTGATGGTGGTGGTGGCCCTGGCCTGCGTGCTGGTGCCGATGTTGCGCACGGCTCGCCGCGAGGGCAAGCCACGCGCGCCTTTCGTGCTCGGCCTGATCCTGGCGTTGGCGACGCCCCCCACGGTACTGGTCGCGTATCTCGCGATCGGCACGCCGCAGGCGTTGCAACCGGTAGCCGTGGACAACCATGCGGAGCTGGCCGACGCCGCCGAACAATTGAAGGCGAGCCTCGCGCGCAAGCCCGACGACGCCCGGGGGTGGGCGTTGCTGGCGCAGGCGTATTCCGCACTCGACCAGCCACAACAGGCACAGGATGCGCTCGACCATCTGTTGAAGCTGACCCCCGACGATCCCGACGCGATGGTGGCGTGGGCCGAGGCCCGGGCCGAGACCAATCCGGAGCACCACGTCGACGACGCATCGCGCGCGAAGCTGCAGCATGCCCTGCAGATCGATCCGACCCACCAGCGTGCCCTGTGGCTGATGGGAATCAGCGATTTCCAGCGCAAGCAATATGCCGACGCCGCCCGACACTGGAAAACCCTGTTGCCGCTGCTGCAGCCAGGTTCCAACGTGGCGGCGGCCGTGCAGCAGCAACTTGCCGAAGCCGAAGCGCGCGCCGGCGGCACAGACATGGCAGTCACTTCGAAAAGTGCCGCAAGTGCCGCAACGCCACCCGTGGCCCCGACGGCCGACCACGAACGCGTCGCGATCACGGTCAGGGTCGACATCGCGGACCTCATGAACGACAAAATGAAGTCCGGCGATACCCTGTTCGTGTACGCGCGCGCGATCGACGGCCCGCGCATGCCGCTCGCGGTGGCGAAAGTCGACGCCGTCCACTTTCCGGCCACCGTCACCCTGACCGACGCGATGGCGATGTCGCCCACGCTGCGTCTTTCGCAGTATCGCAAGGTGCAGATCGTGGCCCGCATCAGTGCCAGCGGCAACGCGATGCCGCAAGCGGGCGACCTGGAGTCGACGCCCCTGGAAGTCGCCACCGACACCCGCACGCCGGTCACGCTGACGATCGACCGGGTGGATTGATCTGGATCCGGGACTCGGGACCCGGGGCTCGGGACTCGGGACCCGGGACCCGGGACTGCAAACTCGCCGCTTTGAAGTAGGTTGGGCTGACCCGGGCCTCTTCCGGGGAAGCCCAACATGATGCCCGATGTTGGGCTTCGCATACGCTCAGCCCAACCTACGGATTTCGGGACCCGGGGCTCGGGAAAGCATGATTGCCGGGAAGTCTTGGTTGTATCGCGCGCGTTCGCTACCCTTGCGAATTCTGTTTTGCGCAAATATCGCCATGGCCGACGCCCGCCAGTACTTCGCCCTGCCCTCGCCCTTCGCGATGAAGCGGGGCGGGGCACTGCACGGTGGACAACTTGCGTACGAGACCTGGGGCGACCTGAACACCTCGCGCGACAATGCGGTGCTGATCCTGACCGGCCTGTCGCCCAGTGCGCACGCGGCCCGCAACGCCGTCGACGACACGCCCGGATGGTGGGAAGACATCGTCGGTCCCGGCAAGGCGCTCGACACGAACCGCTGGTTCGTGATCTGCGTGAACTCGCTGGGCAGCTGCAAGGGCTCGAGCGGGCCCGCCTCGACCAATCCGGCCACCGGTGAGCCCTGGCGGCTGGATTTTCCCGAACTGTCGCTGGAAGACGTCGGCAACGCCGGCCACGAACTCATGCGCGGGCTCGGCATCGAGCGGCTCGCGGCGCTGGTCGGTTGCTCGATGGGCGGGATGTCCGCGCTGGGTTGCCTCGCGCACCATCCGGGCTTCGCGCGCGCGCACGTGAGTGTCTGCACCGCGCCACGCGCGCAACCGTTCGCCATCGCGATCCGCTCGCTGCAACGCGAGGCGATACGCCTCGACCCTGCGTGGAACAACGGCCGTTACGACGACGCGAATTACCCCGAAACCGGCATGAACATCGCGCGCAAGCTCGGCGTGATCACCTACCGGTCGGCGCTGGAGTGGCGCGGCCGGTTCGGCCGGATCCGGCTCGATCCGGACCAACGCGACGACGACGATCCGTTCGCCGCCGAATTCCAGATCGAGTCGTACCTCAATGCCCACGCGCGACGGTTCACCCGATCGTTCGATCCCAACTGCTACCTGTACCTGTCGCGCGCGTCCGACTGGTTCGACCTGGCCGAATACGGCGGCACACCTGATCCGGCCACCGCGGTACGCAACGCGCTGGCGCGGATGAAGCTCGAACGTGCGCTGGTGATCGGGGTCGAAACCGACATCCTGTTCCCGATCGAACAGCAACAGCAGCTGGCCGAAGACCTGCGCACGACCGGCACCGACACCACCTTCGTCGGCCTCGATTCGCCGCAGGGCCACGATGCCTTCCTGGTCGATACAGGCCGCTTCGGCGCGGCGATCGGGGCATTCATGGGCAACCTGGCCGACCATGGTCCATGATCGGCCGTGCATTCGCCCCGCGGGTGGGGCCCGTTGTAAGCTTGGACCATGAGCATCGATTTTCCAGGCCGTGACCGGATGATCCGCGGGTTCGACCGCGCCGTGCAGGTGGGCGACACGCCGAGCGTCATGCGCGCGCTGCGCTCGGCGCTTTGCGAAGCCATCCGGTCCGGGGACATCCACCTCCCCGAATGCGTGTTCGAGGGCTGTGCCGGCCATTACGCGCGCCGCGAACTTTATCGCAGCGACGAACACGGTTACTGCGTCGTCGCGATGACCTGGAGCCCGGGCCAGGGCACGCCGATCCACGACCACTCCGGCATGTGGTGCGTCGAGGGGGTATGGCAGGGCGCGCTGGAGGTCGTCCAGTACGAATTGCTGGAACACGACGACCCCCGCTACCGCTTCCTGCCGGCGGGCGCGATCCAGGCCGGCGCGGGCTCGGCGGGCAGCCTGATTCCCCCGCACGAGCACCACACCATCTGCAACGCCAGTGACCACGACCTCGCGATCAGCGTGCACGTTTACCAGGACCGCATGACCCGCTGCAACGTGTTCGAGCCCGAGCACGGCGAGTGGTATCTCCGCCGTTCGAAGGAACTGCCCCTCGACAGCGCCCGCGGGACGGCACACTAGCCCGGCGGCCGTGAATCCCGCATACTTGGCGGCTTGGCCGAAGTGGCGGAATCGGTAGACGCAGCGGACTCAAAATCCGCCGCCCTTAAAAGCGTGTGGGTTCGAGTCCCACCTTCGGCACCAGCGTCGGCAGCTTTGCGGTGTTACGCTGTACAGGCAATTTCGCCGGAGCGAGGCCTGATGCGCAAAGCCGGCCCGATCACCCTGCTGATCGTCAGCTGCGCTGCTTGCAGCGCGTGCACGACCCTGCCTGCGCCACGGATCCCCTCCCCGACACCAAGCCCCTACCAGTCGCCATCCACGCCGGTGTCGCGTGACACGGTCCCGGCGGACTTTCCGAATCCCGAGCATGACAAACGGGTGTGCAGGGAAGTCACGACCGACCAGGGCACAAAGCGCGTGTGCATGTGGCAGCCGCGACACTGATATTCGTCATGTGGGGAGCGTGAGGGCTCGTCCGCAAGCTCGCATTCGCGAAGCGCCGTCGCGGAGTGCGCACGGAGTACGTTTCAGCGAGCGGACGACTCGCGTTCGCGCTGCCATTCCTCGAACGTGGTGATCCCGCATTCCATGCTGGGCACTTCGCCGATGTACGCGCGCAATTCCGTCAGCTCCGCCCGCAGCGCCGCAAGCTCGGTGCGCATGGCCGCCATTTCCCCACGCAACGCTTCGATGTCATCGTCCACGGTCCCTCCGGGCACTCAGGCAGGTGTAGGGCCTACGATAACGCGATGCGCGCCCCTGTAGTCCGATCATGACTCCCGCCGGTCACACCATGCTTGCCGACGGGCGGCGCGCCGTCCTCAAGCAGCGTACCGACGCGCCCGAGGGCTTCTTCGAAGCCGAGGCGCGCGGTCTGCGGGTGCTGCGGGACGCCGGTGCCTTGCGCGTGCCCGAGGTGTTTGACGTCCGCAAGGACCGGATCGTGCTGGAAGACCTCGGATCGGGCACGCCCGCGGCCGATTACTGGCAGCGTGCCGCCAAGGGACTGGCAAAACAGCATGTCGTCGCCGGCACGCGGTTCGGCTTCGACCACGCCGGTTTCTGTGGTGATTCGCCACAGGACAACACACCCGACGGCGATGGCTGGCGTTTCTTTGCCGAGCGACGTTTGCTGCCGCAAATGCAACGCGCGCGTGACGCCGGACTGATCGAAATCAGTGACGCCACGGCCATCGAAAATGTCTGCGCGCACCTGCGCGAGCGCGTACCCGACATGCCGCCCGTCCTGCTGCATGGCGACCTGTGGTCCAGCAATTTGCACGTGTGCGGCGATGGCGCCCCTGCGCTGATCGATGCCGGCGCGGTCCACTTCGGCTGGGCCGAGGCCGATCTGGCGATGCAGACGCTGTTCGGCTCGCCGCCTGCCACGTTCTTCGACGTCTACGCGGAACTCACGACGCTGCATCGCGATTGGCGTCAACGCGCGCCGATCTACAACCTCTATCACCTGTTGAACCACGTCAACCTGTTCGGCGCGGGCTATCTGCCGGCGCTTCGGTCGACTTTGGCCGTTTGCGCCTGACAGCGATCGATGCGGCCTCCGGTTCGCACGAATTTTGACCGGCCTGGAAGACAGGTCGAACAGGCGCGGATCCCGGCAGGCACCGTCGGCCTTTCGACTGCGCCGCTTCCGCAGCGCTCCGTTCAATGGCGCATCCATCGCAGCCACGCCGCCGCGAGGCGCCGCCTGCGCGGCGTCAGGCGCGTTCGGTCGTACGCGTCGGCCGCCATCTTGATCCCCTCCGCCTGCGTCGGAAAGGCGTGGATGACGCGCGCGAGCTTGCGCAACCCGATGCCCGTCGTCATCGCCAGCGTGATCTCACTGATCATCTCGCCCGCATGGCGCGCGACGATCGTCGCGCCGAGGATGCGGTCCCTGCCGCCC
>DASUKQ010000010.1:0-4565 GCA_036278635.1 Rhodanobacteraceae bacterium | reverse complement strand
ACGCGCAGCAACACCCTCGAAGACGTGATGGCGATGATGGGCAAGGGCGAAGGCCAGCAGACCCTCAACATCCTCATCAAGGCCGACGTGCAGGGTTCGGCCGAAGCGTTGCGCGAATCGCTGACCGCGATCAGCAACGAGCTGGTCAGGGTCAACGTGATTTCGTCCGGCGTCGGTGGCATCACCGAATCCGACGCGACCCTCGCCGCGGCGTCCAAGGCGTTGCTGATTGGTTTCAACGTGCGGGCCGATGCCTCGGCCCGCAAGGTCATCGAGTCCGGCGGCGTGGATCTGCGCTACTTCTCGATCATCTACGACGTGATCGACCAGGTGAAGCAGGCGGCCAGCGGCCTGATGGGTACCGAGGTGCGCGAGGAAATCCTCGGCGTGGCCGAGGTGCGCGACGTGTTCCGCAGTTCGAAGTTCGGGGCGGTTGCGGGCTGCATGGTGATCGAAGGCACCGTGAAGCGGAGCAAGCCGATCCGGGTGCTGCGCGACGACGTGGTGATCTTCGAGGGTGAGCTGGAATCGCTGCGCCATTTCAAGGAGAACGTCGAGGAAGTGCGCAACGGCAGCGAATGCGGCATTGCCGTCAAGCAGTACAACGACGTCAAGCCCGGCGATCGCATCGAGTGCTTCGAACGCATCGAGGTTGCGAGGACGTTGTGATGCCTTGCATCACAACGTCCGGGAATCGGGAATCGAGGATCGGGAATCGGCAAGAGCGATTCCCGCTCCGACCGTTCCGAGTCGCAGGCTCTTGCGATTTCCCGTTCCCTGCTCGCGATTCCCGATTTCCGTGAAGACATTCCACCGCACCGACCGCGTCAACGCCGAGCTTCGTCGTGAGGTCGGCACGCTGGTCCACGCCGCGGTGCGTGATCACGGGTTGCCGCAAGCCAGCGTGGTGGATGTCGACGTCAGCCGCGAGCTGGACGTTGCGACGGTGTGGGTCACCGCGTTGCAGCCAGAGCGTTCGGCCGAAGTCGTGAAGGCGCTCAAGGGGCTTGCGAAGGAATTCCGCCACGATATCGCGCACAGCATGCGCATGCGTCGCGTCCCGGAACTGCGCTTCAAGTACGACGATTCCATCGACAAGGGCGAGCGGATCGAGCAGTTGCTGCGGGAAGACCGGAACCCGGGACCGGGAACCGGGGGCCCGGAAGAGCAATAGGCTCCAGGCGATTCGATTCTCTTCCATTGTCGATCGCAAGCGCGCGCAACAAACTCCTTACCCTTCAAGGGGAAGGTCGGGATGGGGATGGTGTCGTGATGGGCAACGAGTACCACCATGCCCACCCAAACCCTCCCCTTGAAGGGGAGGGCTTCAAAGCCGCATTCGCGCAGCGGCTGGAGCGGGAGATTCCATGAACGAGTCCCGAGTCCCGAGTCCCGAGTCCCGCCGTCAGGTCACGGGCATCCTTCTGCTCGACAAGCCCCCGGGAGTCAGCTCCAACCGCGCCTTGCAACAGGCCAAGCGCCTGTTCGGCGCAGCCAAGGCCGGCCACACCGGCAGTCTCGATCCGTTGGCGACCGGGTTGCTCCCGATCTGCTTCGGCGAAGCGACCAAGATCGCCGGCTATTTGCTCGGCGCACGCAAGGCGTATGCCGCCGAATGCAGGCTCGGCACGACCACCGACACCTGTGACAGCGATGGCGTGGTGCTGGTCGAGCGCCCGGTTCCTGCGCTGGATGATCGAACGATCCGGCGTGCACTCGCAATGTTCACGGGCCGCATCACCCAGGTCCCGCCCGTGTATTCGGCGCTGAAGCAGGGCGGGGTGCCGTTGTACAAGCGCGCGCGCCGTGGCGAAGAAGTCGTGGCGCCGCCGCGTGACGTCGACGTGTTCCGGTTCGATCTCGTGGAACAGGTCGGCGCCGTGCTGCGCCTGCACGTGGAATGCGGCTCCGGAACCTACGTGCGCAGCCTGGTGCGCGACCTCGGGGAATCGCTCGGCTGCGGTGCGCACCTGACGGGCCTCCGCCGCCTGTGGGTGGAGCCGTTCCGCGAGCCGCGCATGTTCACGCTGGATGAACTCGCGCAATTGCACGGCGACGACCCGTCGCGCCTGCACGGAATGCTCCTGCCCATCGGGGCCGGGCTTGCCGATTGGCCCGTGTTGCAACTCGACGAACGCGGCGCCGACGATGTCGCGCATGGCCGCGCATTGCATGTCGGCACCGCGCCCGGCCGTTATCGCGCGAACGCGCCGGGGGGGCGACTGCTCGCGATCGGCGAAGTCGGCGCGTCGGGTGTGTTCAAGGTACTGCGCGGCTTTGTGTGGTGTGCGTAGGTTGGGTTGGGCCGGGCTTCATCCGGCGAAGCCCAACGCGTGCAGGTACCTGTTGGGCTTCTCCCGGACCAAGTCCGGGCTCAACCCGAGCTACGACCCTTGGAAGGATTGACGGGGACGGGCTTCCGCATTCCATCGTCGCCCCCGGCGTTGTGCGCCGACCCTTTTCCTGCGGACGGGGGGTGAATCCGAAGCTCACAGCAGCCGCATCAGCTCCGGCCAGATCGGAAGCTGGCGCACGCGCACGGTGGTGCCGGCGAAGATCGCATTGGCGAGCGCCGGGCCAGCGGACGGAAAGCCGATGTCGAAGGCGCCGGTGGGCGGTTCCTGCGACGGCACCAGGATGACCTGCACCGCGTGCGGCATCTGCGCCATCGTCGCGAGTGGATAGCCCTTGAAACCGTGTTGCGCCACGCGGCCGTCCTTGACGGTAATGCGCTGGCGCAGGGCGGTGGACAGCGCGTCGAGGGTCGCGCCAACCAGCGCCGCGCGCGCCCCGAGCGGGTTCACCACCCGTCCCAGGTCTGCGGCGCACACGGCGTTATGGATCACCAGCCGGTTGCCCTGCATGGACACTTCCAGCGCGTGGGCGGCGTAGCCCCCGAACGTGAAGTGGCACGCCAACCCGAATCCGTGTCCGCGCGAGTGCGGTTTGCTCCAGCCGATCGCGTCGGCCGCAAGTCGGAGCACCCACGCGAGCCGGCCGGTATCGAGGACTGGACCGCCGTGACCGCGATAGGGGAGTTTGCGTGGTTCGCCCAACAGCCCGAGCCTGAACTCGAGCGCGTCCTGCTTGAGCCCGTGCGCGATCTCGTCGATGAAACATTCGGTCGCGAACGCGTTGGACGCGTGCGAACTCGCGCGATAGCTGCCGCGCGGGAACGTCGACTCCAGTGCATACCAGGCATAGTGGAGATTCCCGATCAGTCCGGCAGGCAGGTCGTCGGGGTGCATTTCGGAAAGCCACCAGCGCTCGCGCGGCTCGCGGCCGGCCAGGCGCGAGGTGCTGGCGATGCGGTGGCTCCAACCCGTGGGATGGCCGTGGCGATCGGCGCACGCCCGCATCGCATGGATGGAGAACGGGCGGTACAGGTCGTGCGTGAATGCATTGGCGCGCGTCCACACCAGCTTGATCGGCTTGCCCACGGCCTTGGCCAGCATCACGGCCTCGGCGACATAATCGCTTTCGAGGAAACGTCCGAAGCCGCCGCCGGCACGCGGCAGCTCGACCTCGATCTTGTCGGGGGCGAGGCCGGTAAGGCGGCGCACGGTTTCGTAGGTGGCACGCGGATTCTGCACCGGCGCGATCAGCCGCGCGCCCTGGCTGTCCACTTTCACCAGCGCATTGGGTGGCTCCAGGTCGGCGTGTGCGATTGTCGCGATGCGGTACTCGGCATCGAAGCGATGGCGCGCGTGCTTGAAAGTTTCCGCGAAATCACCGTCGCTGCGCACGGCCTTTTCCGGCTCGCCCGGCAGGAGCTTTTCGGCGGCCTGCGCGAGCGCGGTGTCGTCCTGCGCGGCCTGCGGACCGGGTTGCCACTGGATGTCCAGCTTCGCGATGGCCTGCAGCGCGGTCCAGGTGTCCTTGGCAAGCACCGCGACGCCTGCGGCGAGTGGCTGGGTGCCCAGCGAGCGGGCGGGATCCGGCGTCGGGATCGTCATGATCTTTTCGACGCCTCTCAATTTCAGCGCCGCGGCATCATTGAGGTGCGCAAGCCTTCCCCCGGGATACGGACACCGCGTCAGCACGGCGACCAGCACCTCGCCGAACCATTCGTCGATGGCGTAGCGTTGCACCCCGGTGACGATGTCGCGCGCGTCGACGTCGCCGGCATCCTGGCCGACCAGCAGGTACCGGGACGGAGATTTCGTGGCCGGCGGATTGGTCGCGGGGGTCAGTTTCGCCGCCGCCCCGGCAAGCTCGCCATAACCGAGCTGGCGGCCATCGGCGGCAATCACCATGCCGCGGATCGCGCGCAGGTTCGCGGGCGTGGTGTTCCAGCGCCCGGCCGCCGCGCGCACCAGCAGTTCGCGCGCCGTGGCGCCGACCGTTCGCAGGTCGTTCCACGCGGACGGCACACTGGTGCTTCCCGATGCCATCTGGTGGCCGAGGGTCCAGTGCGGCTCCCCGTCCACGGCGGTGACGCCGAGATCCAGGGGCTCCACGATCACCTTGTTCCAGTCGGCATCCAGTTCCTCGGCGAGGATGCGGGCCTCGGCAGTCCGGATGCCCTGGCCGACCTCCGGGTCGCGCGAGCCGATCACGGTGGT
>DASUKQ010000009.1:0-49008 GCA_036278635.1 Rhodanobacteraceae bacterium | reverse complement strand
AGCGGTGTGGACGAAGCCTCGCTGGGTACGATCGTCGTGACCGGGTTCGACCCCAGGCAAGCCACCGATTTGAACGCGCGGATGTTGTCGGGGCTGCGCGCGCTCCCCGGCGTCGACTCGGTACACGCGATCACCTCGGTGCCTTTCGGGGCGCAGTGGGGTGTGGCGGGCATCAGCCTGGATCAAGCCGGCAAGCACACGCCGGCAGTCGTGGAGTTCTACGAGGGTGGCCCCGGAACGCCAGAGGCGCTCGGCCTGCAATTGGTGGCTGGCAGTCTTCCTGCGGCCAACGACTACCGGACGCTGCCAGGTCAGGATTATTTTCCGCCCTCATCGCGCGTGCTTGTCACGCGAGCACTGGCGGAGAAGCTGTGGCCCGGGGAAAACCCGTTGGGCAAGGCATTCTGGGCGGCGAAATGGCAGTTCCGCGTAATCGGGGTTGTGGCCGACCTTGCGATGTCGCAGCCGGTCAAGTTCGGCAAGCGTGAGCCTGGGTGGTCGGTGTTCGTGCCGATACAACCCGGCGGCCAGTTGGCCGGTTCATACCTGATTCGCGCCAAGCCACAGGACCTGAGCCATGTCCTGGTCGAAGCGCGGGCAGCGGTCCCGAAGATTGCTCCGGACGTGGTCCTCGACCACACCAACAGCCACACCATCCCCGTCCTGCGCGCACGCTTTTTCAAAACCGACCGCTCGATGGCGGGTCTGTTGGTTGGCGTGATCCTGGCGTTGCTGGGTGTCACCGCGTTCGGCATCGTGGGACTTGCAAGTTTCTGGGTGACGCAGCGTCGCAAGCAAATCGGCATCCGGCGTGCGCTCGGTGCAACGCGCACGGACATCCTGCGTTATTTCCAGACCGAGAACTTCCTGATCGTCACCTTCGGCATCGTCATCGGCGTGGTCGCGGCGATCGGAATCAACCTCGCGTTGATGAAGTTCTTCGAAGTACCGCGTCTGCCGTTGGGGTACCTGCCGGTCGGCGTGGTGGCGTTGTGGTTGCTCGGGCAACTGGCGGTGCTGGTACCCGCGCTGCGCGCCGCGGCGGTGCCGCCGGTGGTGGCGACCAGGAGCGTGTGATTCTGCTGTTCCCTTCTCCCTCCGGGAGAAGGTGGCCCGAAGGGCCGGATGAGGGTTCGGTTTTCGCGTAATGCCGCGCAAGGCGCGAACCCTCACCCCCAACCCCTCTCCCGGAGGGAGAGGGGAGACAACTTTGGAGACGTTGAATGTTCAGATATTACCTGGATCTCGCACTGCGCAGCTTCAAGCGCAACCGCGTCCTGACCGCGCTGATGGTGCTGGCGCTGGGCCTCGGCATCGGTGCGTCGATCACGACGCTGACGGTGCTGAAGCTGTTGTCCGGTGATCCGCTGCCGCAGAAGAGCGAGCGGCTGTTCACGGCGGAAATCAATCCGTACCCCGCCAAGATCACGCAGTCGTCCGAAAAACTGTGGCAGGGGTTCGGGGACCTGATGCCCTATACCGACGCCATGAACCTGATGCGCGCGCGCCGCGCCGAACGCCAGGCGGTGATGGCACTGACACACGCGAAAGTCGCGCCCAAGCGGGTCAATGCCCGTCCGTTCTTCAGCAACGGCGTGATGACCACCGCGGACTTCTTCGCGATGTTCGACGCGCCGTTCGAGTACGGCAGCGGCTGGGGCGGGCAGGACGACGACGACCGCGCACGCGTCGCGGTGATCTCGGATGTGCTCAACGACAAGCTGTTCGACGGCAGGAACAGCGTCGGGCAGATGCTTCGGATCAACGACCATGACTATCGCGTCGTCGGCGTCCTGAAGCATTGGGCGCCGCAGCCACGGTTCTACTCGGTGAACCTGGGTGGCCGCAGTTACGGCAAGGGCGATGCGGTGTTCATGCCGCTGCAAACGGCGCTGGCCGACAAGATGAGTCCGCAAAATACCAATTGTTGGTCGGCGGACGCCGATAGCAACCACCTCGAGACCGCACCGTGCATGTTCGTGGCCTTGTGGCTGGAGTTGAAGCACGCTTCCGATGCCGCCGCCTACAAGTCGTTCCTTTCGAACTACGTGGCGCAGCAGATTTCACTGGGGCGCATGCACCACCCCGAAGTCGCCTTGCCGGACCTCGTCGGGTTCCTGGACCAGCAGCAGGTGGTGCCCGACGACGCGCAGTTGCAGGCCAACCTCGCGTTCGGGTTCCTGTTGATTTGCATCGTCAATACAGTGGGCCTGCTGTTGGCCAAGTGCCTGCGCCGATCGCGCGAAATCGGCGTGCGCCGGGCGCTGGGCGCGACGCGCGGCGCGGTGTTCGCACAGTTCATGGTCGAGTCCGGGCTGGTCGGCGTTGCCGGCGGCGTGCTGGGGCTGATCTTCGCGGAACTCGGCCTGTGGGCGATCCGGCACCAGCCGGCGGAGTACGCCAGCCTCGCGCACCTGGACGTCACGATGTTCGTGGCCACGTTCGTGATCGCGCTGATCGCCAGCCTGATCGCGGGCCTGCTGCCGGCGTGGCGTGCCTGCGTCGTCGCGCCGGCGCCGCAGTTGAAAAGCGTTTAAGCCTTCCCCTTCAAGGGGAAGGTTTGGATGGGGATGGGGCAGGTTTTGCAGGGTCGTGCACACCATCCCCACCCCGGCCCTCCCCTTGAAGGGGAGGGAGAAGAGCCGAACGGCCCTCCCCCTTGATGGGGAGGCGACAAATCAGTGAACGTTGATTCCGAGAGATAGCCCATGAACTTCCAACCCATCCTCGCCGCGTT
Source organism: Rhodanobacteraceae bacterium (assembly GCA_036278635.1). Classification (GTDB taxonomy): domain Bacteria; phylum Pseudomonadota; class Gammaproteobacteria; order Xanthomonadales; family Rhodanobacteraceae; genus 66-474. The sequence goes on along the minus strand of DASUKQ010000009.1, from coordinate 46,271 downwards.
GCGCAAGCACAAGATCCCGGCCCTGCTGATCGTGCTGGAGATCGCGCTGGCTTGCGCGGTGCTTTGCAACGCGGTGTTCATGATCGGCCAGCGTGTTTCCGAACTGCACATGCCCAATGCGATCGACGAGCAGGGCATTTCGGACATCAGCGTGCAGGGCACCGATCCCGAACTCGCGCATGCGGACATTCCCCGCGACCTTGCGATGTTGCGCCGGATCCCGGGCGTCACGGCGGCCACCGCGATCGACATGGTCCCGCTGGGCCGGAGCAGCTCCAACAGCAACATGTCGACGACGCCTGAAGGGGCCTACGAGAAGGACAGCCCGAATGCCGCGATCTACATGTTCACCCAAGGCGGGCCCGAAGCGCTGGGCTTGCGTTTGCTGAAAGGGCGCTTCTTCAACGACGACGAATACGCCAACGGCAAACCCGGCGGCAACCTCTACGTACCGGGCGGACACGCGGTCATCCTCACCCAGAGCCTGGCCGACCGCCTGTGGCCGGACGGCGATGCGCTGGGCAAACGAGTCTGGATCGGCCCGAACAACACCTACACCGTCGTCGGGATCGTCGCCAACGTGTTGCGGCCCAACCAGAACGGCGGCGGCCTCAGCCAGTTCTACTGGTCCGCATTCTTCCCCATCAGCCCGTCCGCCGTGGTGAGCGATTACGTCGTGCGCAGCGCGCCGCAGGATCGTGCGCGCGTGGTCCACGAAGCGACCGCGAAGCTGCAAGCGATGTCGCCCAACGCGGTGTTCGAGGGCAAGACCTTCACGGAAATCCGCGACGACTTCTTCGCGACCACCCGCAGCATGGTCTGGATGCTGGTGCTGGTGTGCGTGGTGATGCTGGCGGTGACCGCGTTCGGCATCGTGGGGCTCACCAGTTTCTGGGTCGGCCAGCGGCGACGGCAGATCGGGATCCGTCGTGCCGTGGGGGCGACACGCGCCCACATCATGCAGTACTTCCAGACCGAGAATTTTATCCTGAGTACGGCGGGCGTCGCGGTCGGGATGCTTCTGGCGTTCGGCATCAACCTGTACCTGATGCAGCACTACCAGCTGGACCGGCTGCCCTGGTACTACCTGCCGGCCAGCGCGATCGCGCTGTGGCTGCTGGGGCAACTTGCGGTGCTGGGGCCGGCGTTGCGCGCCGCCAACGTGCCACCGGTGGTCGCGACGCGGGGTGCGTGATGTCTTTCCCTCTCCCTCCGGGCGAGGGTGCCGCGTAGCGGCGGGTGAGGGTACGACGCTCGCGTGAAGTCAGTGCGGGAGCGGACCCTCATCCGGCCCTTCGGGCCACCTTCTCCCGGGGGGAGAAGGAAAAACGTGGGAGAGATACAAGTGTTCGGTTACTACATAGACCTCGCATGGCGCAGCCTGAAGCGCAATCCCGTCCTCACCGCGCTGATGGTGCTGGCGATCGGGCTCGGCATCGGCGCCTCGATGACCATGCTCACGGTGCTGCACGTGATGAGCGGCGATCCCTTGCCCGGACGCAGTGCACACTTGTACCGGCCGTTCCTCGATCCGTTGCCGTTCAGCTACAAGATCAAACCGGAGGACATCGGTCACGGGCCGAACGCGGCCTTGACCTGGCCGGATGCCAAGGCCCTGCTGGATGCGCACAAGGGCGTCCAGCAGGCCGCGATGGCGCGCGGCAATCTCGTCGCCCACTCCACCGAGCCGGGCGTGCATCCGGAGTCGTTGGTCGGAAGCTACACCACACGCGACTTCTTCACCATGTTCGGGGTGCCGTTCGTCGCAGGCACGCCGTGGTCGGAGCAGGCCGACGCCGAGGGGGCGCCGGTGGTGGTGGTGACGCAGGGGTTCGCCCGCAAATGGTTGGGCGGCGGGCGTGCGGTGGGCAAGGTGGTGCAGCTCGACAAGCACGATTTCCGGATCGTCGGCGTGGTCGGGGACTGGCACCCGGAGCCCTTGTTCTACGCGATCAACGCGAGCTTCGACGAGGCCGACCAGTTCTTCCTGCCGCTGTCCACGGCCGTCCGCATGGATCTCGGCAACACCTGGGGGAGCGGCTGGGGGGAAGACAGCATGTCCCTGACCAGCCCGACCGTCAGTTGGCTGAATTTCTGGGTACGGCTGGATACGCCGCAGCAAGTCGCGGATTACCGGCGGTTCCTGGTCAATTATTCGGCGCAGCAAAAGGCCGCGGGCCGGTTCGAGCGCCCGCCGGACGAAGCCAGGCTGTATGGCTTGATGCAATGGCTGCATCGGCAGGGCATGGTGCCCACCGACGTGTTGCTGCAGGCCTGGCTCGCCCTGGGTTTCCTGTTCGTGTGCATGGTGAACATCATCGCGTTGCTGCTGGCCAAGTTCCTGCGCTCCGGCGGCGAGATCAGCGTGCGCCGCGCGTTGGGCGCCACGCAATACAACATCTTCGTGCAGTTCGGGACCGAGTCGGGGCTGATCGGCCTGGCGGGCGGGCTGCTCGGCGTCGGCATCGCCGAGTTGGGGCTGTGGACGGTGCGCCAGCGGCCGGACGACTACGCGCAATTGGCGCACATGGACGGCCAGATGCTGGTGGTAACCGTCGTGCTGGCGGTCATCGTCAGCGTCCTTGCCGGCTTGCTGCCGGCGTGGCGGGCCTGCCGCATCACGCCGGCGTTGCAATTGAAAACGCTGTGAAGCCTTCCCCTTCAAGGGGAAGGTTTGGATGGGGATGGGGTTGATGCAGATGGGCAAAGCAAAGCAAAACAACCCATCCCCACCCCGGCCCTCCCCTTGAAGGGGAGGGAGCAAAGCCAAGCCAAGCCAAGCCCCGGAATTAGAGACTCAATCATGCAAATTCGACCGATCGTGGCAACGTTGCGCAAGCACAAGTTGACGGCCACGCTGCTGGCGCTGCAGGTGGCGTTTACCTGCGCCATCGTGTGCAACGCCGTGTTCCTGATCGTCCAGCGTGTCGAGCGGATCACGGTGCCCAGTGGACTGGACGAAGCTTCGCTTTCGATCGTCACGGTCCACGATTTGCAGGTGAAGCCGGGCAGCGAGGCGCTCAGCCTGCACAAGGCCGACGTCGCGGCATTGCGCAGGCTCCCCGGGGTGGAATCCGCCACCCTCATCAGCAACGTGCCGTTCACGCACAGCCGGCATTCCTCCGGGGGTTGCACCAGCCTCGATGCCATCGAGGCGGTGAAGAAGGCGCACTCGATCGATGTCCCCGGTTGTGCCTCCGCGGACGTCTATACCGGCGGCCCGGACACGCTGCGGACGCTCGGCCTGAAGCTGGTGGCCGGGCGCGATTTCCGTGTCGGCGAATACCTGCCGGACAAAGCCGACGGGCCGGTCAACTTTCCGGCCATGATCGTCACCCGGCAATTCGCCGAACGCCTGTTTCCGGCGCACCCGGCCCACGTGGTGGGCCGGGTCGTGTACTTCGGCGGCAGCGGAATCATGAGTGGGTATGGCACACCCATCGTTGGCGTGGTCGCGCATTTGCACCGCAACGACTTCGGCGGCGCCGGCAGCGACGATCAGTCCGTGGTGTTGCCGGTCGAGCCGGTCAGGGGGCACGCGATGTTCGCGCTGCGCAGCAAGCCTTCGGATCGCGCGGGCGTGATGAAGGAGGCTGCGGCCGCGCTCGTGAAACGCGTGCCGAGCCGGCAGGTGTCGGCAGACGATGCGCAAACCTACGCGCAGATCCGCAGCGACTACTTTCGCCGCGACGCCACCATGGTCGACCTGCTGCTGGCCGCGGCGCTGGGCCTGTTGTTCGTCACCGCGCTCGGCATCACCGGCCTTGCAAGTTTCTGGGTACAGCAGCGCACCCGGACCATCGGCATCCGCCGTGCCATCGGCGCGACGCGTGGCGACATCCTGCGCTATTTCCAGACCGAGAATTTCCTGATCGTCACCCTCGGCGTGGTGCTGGGCGTGCTGCTGGCGGTCGGCCTGAACCTGCTGCTGATGAAACACTACGAAATGCCGCGACTGCCTTTGTGGTACCTGCCGGTCGGCGCGCTGGCACTGTGGGTTCTCGGGCAGCTCGCGGTGCTGGCGCCGGCGCTGCGCGCGTCGAACGTGCCGCCGGTGGTCGCGACGCGTTCCGTGTAACGTCGATTGACAATCCGTCCGAATCCCGGGAGCGAGGTGACTCATGCAATGCAGACTGTTCGCAATTTTGTTTCTTGCCAGCGCCTTCGCCATGCCCGCGGGGGCGGAAAGCCTGTCGATTCACCAGGACAACGGCGATGGCAGCCTGAGCTGGCACGATGGCAGCCGCGCGCTGGTCATGAAATCGAGTGATCAGCAGGGTATCCATGTCGTCGAAGCCAGGCCCGAAGGTGTTCTGGGCCTGCGGACTTCCGACGTCATTCTTGCCGTGGATGGACAAGCGGTAACGAACATTGATGGGCTGCTCGATCGCCTGCACGCAGGCAAGTCCGCCACCGCGCGCATGCTGGTGCGCCGGGATGGCACACCGCAGGTCCTGACCGTCGCCGTGGGTGACTACATGCGGTTCATGCCGCCCAAGCCTCCTGCGCCGCCGCCCCCGCCGCCCCCGCCACCGCCACCGCCAGTCAGTGGTGGATGATGACGCTTGCTAACATGTTGGCTCTTCCGGCCGACGCCGTCTTGATGCAAGCCATGACGAGAACCGCATGCGCACCGTCCTGATCATCGACGACCAACCGGCGGTGCTCGAGGCGCTGTCGCTGCTGTTGTCGCTCCATGACATCCGCCCGCTGGGCGCGGCGACGCCCGACGAAGGCCTCGCGTTGCTGTCGCGCGAGCAGGTGGACGTTGTGATTGCGGACATGAATTTCAGCGCGGACACCACGTCGGGCGAAGAGGGCGTCGCGTTGTTCCATGCGATCCGGGAACGGCATCCCGATTTGCCGGTGATCCTCCTGACCGGCTGGTCGCACCTGGAAACCGCGGTGCAACTGGTCAAGGCCGGCGCCGCGGACTACCTGTCCAAGCCGTGGGACGATGCCAAGCTGCTGGCGACGGTCGAGAACCTGCTCGAACTCTCCGAGAACGCCCGTGTCGCCGCGCACACGCGGATGACGCGCCGACGCCGTCGCGACGCGCTGGAGCACAACTATGATCTGCGCGGCATCGTGTTCGCTTCCGACGAAATGCTGCAGGTGCTCGAGCTGGCCTGCCGTGTCGCGCGCGCGGAAGTGCCGGTACTGGTCACGGGTCCGAATGGTGCGGGCAAGGAGCGCATCGCGGAAATCGTGCACGCCAATTCTGCAGTGCGCGACAAGCCGCTGGTGACCGTGAACTGCGGTGCGCTGCCCGGCGAGTTGATCGAAGCCGAGCTGTTCGGCGCCGAGGCCGGTGCGTTCACCGGCGCAACGCGCGCCCGCGAGGGGCGCTTCGAGGCCGCCGATGGCGGGACGCTGTTTCTCGACGAAATCGGCAACCTGCCGCCAGCGGGACAGATGAAGTTGCTGCGCGTGCTGGAATCGGGCGAGTTCGAACGCCTGGGCTCCACCCGTACCCGCAAGGTCAAGGTGCGCGTGATCAGCGCGACCAATGCGGATATCGGCGCGATGATCCGCGACGGAAAGTTCCGCGAAGACCTGTATTACCGGCTGAATACCATCGAGGTCACGCTGCCGCCGCTGGCCGAGCGCAGCGAGGACGTGCTGCCGCTGGCCGAGCATTTCCTCGACGACGACGCGGTGCTGTCGGACGATGCGCGCGACGCACTGTTTGCTTATTCGTGGCCCGGCAATGTACGCGAACTGAAAAACGCCATCGACCGCGCGAAGCTGCTGGGCGGGCGCGACGAAATCACGGTGGAGCACCTGGGCTTGCCGGTGGTCGCACCGACCGCGTCGCGCAGCCTGGACGACCCGCCGCGCGAAGCCGTCGAGGAAGCATTGAAGAGGGCGGGTGGCGTGATCAGCCGCGCCGCGCGTACGCTGGGCCTGTCCCGGCAGGCGTTGTATCGGCGCATGCAGCGGTACGGCATTCCGACCGAGGGGTGAGGGTACGGTTCTTGCGCAACGTTTCGCGGGTTGCGGACCCTCACCCGGCGCTGCGCGCCACCCTCTCCCGAGGGGAGAGGGGAATATATGCCGTGCCTCCATGGCGGCGATATTGTTACGCTTTCCCGCTCCCGCTCCCGCTCCCGCTCCCGCTCCCGCTCCCGCTCCCGAGTCCCGAGTCCCGAGTCCCGAGTCCCGAGTCCCGAGTCCCGAAAGAAACGGTCCATGCGCATCTCCTCCCTCGAAGGCAAACTCGCGCTGTTGCTGATCGCCGCCGCCATCGTCGCGGCGGCGTTGGCGGCGGCGCTGGGCGCGTGGACGGACAGCGCGTGGCTGGGGGGCGTGGCCGCGATCGCGGTGTGCCTGCTGCCGCTCGCGTGGGCGGCGCATGCATCGATGCAGCCGGTGCGCCGCCTCCTGCGCGCGTTGTCGGGCAGCGTCGCCAGTTATCGCGATGGCGACTTCAGCATTTCGTTGCGTACCCGCCGTCGCGACGAACTGGGCCAGCTCATCGAGGCCCACAACGAGCTCGGCCATGCATTGCGCGAACAGCGCCAGAACCTGGTCCAGCGCGAGCTGCTGCTGGACACCGTGGTGCAGCATTCACCGACGGCGCTGGTGCTGACCGACGCCGGTGACCATATCGTGTATGCGAATCTTGCCGCGCGCCACCTGTTCAACGAGGGCAAGAGCCCCGTGGGCGCGAGCTTCGAGGAACTGCTCGACGCCTGCCCGGAGCCGATGCGGCAGGCGTTGACCGCCAGCGAGGACAGCCTGTTCGGCGTCGAGATGGGCAACGACGAAGAATACTTCCATCTGTCGCGACGCGATTTTCGCCTGCAGGGAAGCCCGCATCGACTGTACCTGGTGCAACGAATGACCCGCGAGCTGTCGCGCCAGGAAGTCGCGGTGTGGAAACGCGTGATCCGCGTGATCAGCCACGAGCTCAACAACTCGCTGGCGCCGATTTCCTCGCTGGCGCATTCCGGCGCGGAGCTGGCGCGTCGCGGTGACATGGAACGACTGCCGAAGGTGTTCGAGGGTATCGGCGAGCGCGTCCGGCACCTGCACTCGTTCACCGCGGGCTACGCGAGTTTCGCGAAACTGCCGCAACCGAATCCGGCGCCGGTCGACTGGGCGGCCTTCCTGGATGCGCTGCGGATGCATTGCGAGTTCCGCCTGGTCGGCGATGTACCGGCCGAGCCGGGCCGGTTCGATGCCACGCAGGTCGAACAGGTGCTGATCAACCTGATCAAGAACGCGCACGAATCCGGGAGCAGCGGGGACGAGGTGACCCTGGCGATCAGCCATGTGCTGCAAAGCTGGCGCATCGAAGTCGCCGACCGCGGGCCCGGGATGAGTGGCACGGTGCTGGCCCAGGCGTTGCTGCCCTTCTATTCCACCAAGCGTTCGGGCACCGGCCTCGGGTTGGCATTGGCACGCGAAATCATCGAGGCCCACGGCGGCCGGATCGTCCTGGCCAACCGCGAGAACGGCGGCCTGCGTGTCAGCGTGTCGCTGCCCGCGTCCCGCATCTGACGCGAGCGGCATGCGTTTTGGCGCGCGGCGGCTGGCTATACTGCGCCGAATCCACGCGAGGAAGGATACATGGGCGACGCGGTAGCGCTCGATGACCGGCAGCGCGCGCGCATCGGTTTCGTGATCGAGCTGGCGCGCCGCCTGCACCAATACGGCACCGCGGCACCGCGCCTGGAGCAAGCCATCGGCAACGTGACCCAGCAATTGGGGTTGGCTTGCGATGTGCTGTCGACGCCGACCTCGATCGTGCTCTCGTTCAGCGCGCCCGGCGGCGACGGCATCGCGGACATCACCCAGGTGGTCAGGATCGCGCCGGGCGACGTGAACCTCGCGCGGCTGTGCAGCGCCGACGAAATCGCAGACCAGGTAGCCGATGGAAGCCTCGAGCCGCGTCGCGGCATGGCGCAGTTGCAAGCACTGGGTCGCCCGCTGTCGCGACCGGCTTTGGGGGCGACGGTGGTGGGCTACGGGCTTGCCGCGGGCAGCATCGCGGTGCTGTTCCATACCTCGTGGCAGGACGCAGTGGTCGCCGGCGTGATCGGCGTGTTGATCGGCGGCATCGTGGTGGCGGGTTACGGGCGGCCGCGGCTGTCGGTCGCCGGCGACGCGATCGCCGCGCTGGTGGCGACGTTCATCGCCACGATGGTCAGTGCATGGCTGGTCCCGCTGGCCCTGAAACTGGTGGTGCTGTCGGCGCTGATCGTGCTGGTGCCGGGCATGTCGCTGACCACCGCGGTGCGCGAGCTGACCAGCCAGCACCTGGCATCGGGGGTCGCGCGTTTCGCGGGCGCGGCGGCGACCATCCTGAAATTGACCTTCGGCACGATCGCGGCGGCGCAGATTTGCGCGGTTCTCGGCATGGTCCCGGCCGCCCATTCGTTGCCTTCCCTGCCGCCATGGACGCAATGGCCGGCGCTGGTGGTCGCGGCGATCGCGTTTGCGATGTTGTTCCAGGCCGCGCGCCGGGATTATCCGCTGGTCCTTTCGGCGGTGGTCGTCGCGTACCTGGTGACATACTGGAGCGGCAATGCACTGGGTGCGCCCTTCGGCGTATTCGTGGGCGGGCTGGTGCTGAGTGCAGGCAGCAATCTGTATGCGCGCATGCTGCATCGCCCGGGCGCATTGATCCGCGAACCGGGCATCTTGTTGCTGGTGCCGGGCAGCGTGGGTTTCCGCGGCGTTTCGGACCTGCTCAACAACCAGATTGCGAGCGGCACCCACATCACGGTGCTGCTGGTGACGATGTTGATTTCGCTGGTCGCGGGATTGCTGTTCGGCGACCTGCTGGTCGCCCCGCGCCGGAGCCTGTGACGCACAAAAAAAGGGGACGGAGGTAATTAAGCCGCGGCTTAATTACCTCCGTCCCCTTTTTTAGGCTGCGGCTTAATTACCTCCGTCCCCTTTTTTAGGCTTTACTTGATCAAAAGGTCCTTTTCCTTCTTGCCGGATTTAAGCGCCGCGAGGTACCAGCGCGGGCGCTTGCCGCGGCCGGACCAGGTTTCGATGCCATTCGGATTGCGGTATTTCGGCGGGACCTTGCCGGTCTTGCTGCTGCGCTTGCGACCGTAAACCTGCGCGAAGGTCACGCCTTCGGCCTTGAGCAGCGCATTGACCTTGGTCTTGACCTTGGCGATTTTCTCCTTGTCGATGTTTTGCATGCGCCCCCGCGCTTTCCGAATGAGATCCTTGAGCTGCTTTTCGCTGAGCTTGCTGACATCGATGGCCATATTGACTCCGGTGGCATGGAATGAGATGTCGATTGACGACTGCATGATTGCACTCAATCAACGACGCATATTCTGGTGGAGAATACCAGCCGTTGCAAAACGTGTCTATTGCCGTCAATTTTCAGCCGCAAACAATGCCAATAACGCGCCACGGTCCAAGTTGCGGCTTTCACTGTCGCGACGTCCGCGATATTCGAAAGTTCCGGCGGCAATTCCACGTTCACTGACCACGATGCGGTGCGGAATGCCGATCAATTCGAGGTCGGAGAACATCGCACCGGGCCGAAGGCCACGGTCGTCCAGCGCTGCTCCAATGCCGCGCGCCTTCAATTCCGCGTACAACGATTCGGCGACTTCGTTGACTGCCGGATTGTTTTTCGGGTTGATCACGCAGATCACGACGCGCCAGGGCGCCATCGCGTCCGGCCAGATGATGCCCGCATCGTCGTGGTTCTGTTCGATCGCCGCGGCGACGATGCGCGTGACCCCGATGCCGTAGCAGCCCGTGATCGGCGTCTGGTCCTTGCCATCTTCGCCCAGCACGGTGACGCGCATCGTGCGGGTATATTTGTCGCCGTTCTGGAAAATATGGCCGACTTCGATGCCGCGCGCGATGGAAAGCGTGCCGTGACCATCGGGCGACGGATCGCCGGCCACGACCTTGCGCAGATCGGCGATCCGGGTGATGCGCGCGTCGCGTTCCCAGTTTGCGCCGGTGTAGTGGGTGCCATCGGCGTTGCCGCCGCACACGAAATCCGCGAGCGCGGCGGCGGCGCGATCCACGATAACCGGCACGCGGTCCGGCAGGCCGACCGGGCCGATGAAGCCGGCCGATGCGCCGGTCGCGGCCTTGATCTCGGCTTCGCCCGCGAGCACCGATTCGCCGGGAAGTTCCGGCAACTTGCCGGCCTTGACCTCATTCAGCTCGTGATCGCCACGCACGCATAATGCCACCACGCCCTCGGTGCCGCGCACCAGCAGCGTCTTGACGCACCGCGCGGGCGACACCTTAAGGAACGCGCTGACCTCTTCGATGGTTTTCTGGTGCGGCGTATCGACGCGCGCGAGCGGCTGCGCGGGCGCGGGGCGAGCCCCTCCCGGCGCCACGGCTTCGGCCAGTTCGACGTTGGCGGCGTAGTCCGATTGATCGGAAAATGCGATCGCGTCCTCGCCCGAATCGGCCAGCACCTGGAATTCGTGGCTGACATCGCCGCCGATCGAGCCGGAATCGGCAACGACCGCGCGGAACTTCAACCCGAGACGGGTGAAGATGCGGCCGTAGGCCTCGTACATCGTGCGATAGGTCGCATCCATCGATGCCTGGTCGAGGTGGAAGGAATAGGCGTCCTTCATGATGAACTCGCGCGAACGCATCACGCCGAAACGCGGGCGGATCTCGTCGCGGAACTTGGTCTGGACCTGGAAGAAGGTGACCGGCAATTGCTTGTAGCTGCGCAACTCGTTGCGTGCGAATTCGCAGATCACTTCCTCGTGGGTCGGGCCGTAGCAGAACTCCTGTTCGCGGCGGTCGTGGAATTTCAACAGCGCGGGGCCGTACTTGTTCCAGCGCCCGGACTCGTCCCACAGCTCGCGCGGCTGCACCGACGGCATCAGCAATTCGATCGCGCCGGCATTCTGCATTTCCTCGCGCACCACGGCCTCGACCTTGCGCAGTACGCGCAGGCCCAGCGGCGACCACGTGTAGATGCCGGATGCCAGTTTGCGGATCATGCCCGCCCGCAGCATCAGGCGATGGCTGGCGACTTCGGCGTCGGCGGGATCCTCGCGGGTGGTCGAGAGGTGGAATTTCGACAGGCGCATCGGTGCACCGTTACGCAACGGAAACGGCGGATTGTAGCGGCGTGGAGGGGGCCGCGCGGTCCGATTCGCGCCGTTTTTCAGGAGCGGGGTCGCGGTCGGGCCTTCAGCCCCCGCCCCCGCAGTATTGCACCTGCTGCGCACGCGCAGTGGCCAGTTGCTGTTCGCGCGCGTCGTCGCCCATGACCTGTTGCTCACCGTTGTCGCCGTCGGTGACCACCGGCTTCTTGCTTTGTAGCAGCGCGATATTCGAACTCAATTGCTTGCAAAGTTCGGCGCGGTTGGACGGCGTGTCGGGCTGGGTGGTTTTGCTGTCGTCGCTTCGGGCCGCGGCGCTTTTGTCTTCGGTATTGGCGCCGGACTCGTTGTCGGCGGGTGCGGAGGCCGGGGAGGACACTTCCGGCTCGCTGGTCAGGTGCATTTTCGTGTAATGCGCACCATTGGTCGGCGGCGTCTGGGAAAAATGGGTGACCCCGCTCGAATCCTTCCATTTGTAGATCTGTTGGGCGCTGGCGAATCCCGCGATGCAGGCGATCGAAAGGGCAACGGCCGACGCGGCGAAAAAGGTGCGCAGTTGCATGGGGTACCCCCGAAGCGCGTTGGAAGGTGGCGTGGAGTATGCCATAGCCGCCCGCATGCATCCGTGAGTGCATCACGTTTGCGCCACGCGGACGGGGCGTGGGGGCATGGGTTAAACTGGATCACGATTGGCCCAATCCCCGCTTGCCACATACCCAGCCACCCGGATTTTTCGTCATTGCGGGTTCCGCCCGCAAAACAGCGCGCCAGCGGGAATGACGGGCGAAAGCAACGGTGTCGGCCGAGGTTTGGCCAACGGGGAACGGGATTCAAGGCCTGGAGTCGTTGCAGCATGACCGAACCGCTTTTTCGAAAGCCTGTACGGCGCGGCATTTACCTGCTGCCGAACCTGTTCACGACCGGCGCGATGTTCGCCGGTTTCTACGCGATCGTGGCCGGGTTCCTGGGCTTTTTCACGCACGCGGCGATCGCGGTTTTCGTGGCCGCGCTGCTGGATGGCATGGACGGTCGCGTGGCGCGGCTGACCGGCACCCAGAGCGAATTCGGGGTCCAGTACGACTCGCTGTCGGACCTGGTCAGCTTCGGGCTCGCGCCCTCGCTGGTGATGTACACGTGGTCGCTGCAATACCTGCGCGACTTCGGTCCGGTATGGAGCAAGGTGGGTTGGACCGCGGCGTTCCTCTATGCGGCCTGCGCCGCGCTCCGGCTGGCCCGGTTCAACACCCAGGTCGGCATTGCCGACAAGCGCTATTTCCAGGGCCTGGCCAGTCCGGCCGCCGCCGGGTTGTGCATGTCCTTCGTGTGGTCGATGGAAAACCTCGGTATCGAGGGGCAATGGCTGTGCTTTTTCACGCCGATCCTGATCGTGATCGCGGGTCTGCTGATGGTCAGCCGGGTGCGCTATTTCAGTTTCAAGACGTGGCCGGCTGGCGACCGCGTGCCTTTCGTGTGGATCATCGTGGCGGTGGTCATCATCATTGCGCTGACCCTCAATACTGCACTGGTGCTGTTGGCGTTGACACTGGCCTACGCATTGTCGGGCGTGGTGATCACCCTGTGGGGGCTGCGCAGCCGTGCCTCGCGGCGGCGCCTGCGGGCGGCCCGCCGGCATGCGCCGCCGTCGGAACCGCATCAATGAGCGCGTTGACGGACACCGGTGCGTTGCGCGTGCGCCGATTGCGCGCACTGGGCGTCGAGGCGTTGCGGTTGCGCGTCGCGCGCGACGAAACGGTTGCGGATCCCGACGCCGTACCGGTTGCAGCGCCGCGTGCCGCGACCCCTGCGGGGGACCCGGTGACCGAAGTGCCGTCAGCCGGAATTCGCCGGCTGGCGTTGCTGGCCGATCCCGCCGAACGGCGCGATCCCGCGATCGACAGGATGTACACCGCACTCACGGAGGCCGTCTCCAAGGCCGGCCTGCAGCCGGTGCGGGTTTGCGACGTGGCCGACGATCCGACCGCCGCGGTGATGGTGTTTGGCAAGGCGACTCTGCCCGGAGGCTTGCCCGCGGCGCGCATCCTGCGGGCGGACCCACTCGCGGTGCTGCACGCCGATCGCGAACGCAAGCGCCTGCTGTGGGAGCAGTTGTTGGCGTTGGGCCGGGTGGGGACAATTTGAAATGGTCGCGGTTGCGCCACTCGAAGCGGGCTTGCGTCCGATGACGCTCCAGGATGTTTCGGCGGTCGCCAACATCGAGGCTGCGGCGTACGAGTTCCCATGGTCGCGCGGGATTTTCCGAAGCTGCCTCGACAACGGACATCACTGCTGGGTGCTGGAACAGGGCGGTGCGGTCATCGGTTACGGGATCCTGTCGGTGGGCGCAGGCGAGGCGCATATCCTCAACGTCTGCGTGGCCCCGTTGCACCAGGGGCGGGGGCATGGCGCGTACCTGCTCCAGCGCATGCTGGATCTCGCGCGCTGGCACCACGCACAGCGGGTGTTCCTCGAAGTGCGCCCGTCCAACGAGCTGGCGCACGCGATGTACGAGCGCGCCGGTTTCAACGAGATCGGCCACCGCCCGAACTATTACCCCGCACGGCGCGGCCGGGAGGACGCCATCGTGATGGCGATGGAGTTGGTGCCGGAAGGAGGCTAGGGGTGCGCCGGAGCGCTTTTGCAGGTTGGTGCTGACCTCGGGCGCGATCCGGGGGAAGCCCAACGTTCCCGGACGGCTGTTGGGCTTCCCCCGATGAGGCCGGGGTCAACCCAACCTACGGTACTCCGCGGCTGCGGGGTGAGGCGCGCACCGGAGTGCTTATGCAGGTTGGTGCCGAGCGTAGGGAAGCCCGACGGACGTGGACGGTCGTTGGGCTTCTTCCGGATGAAGCCCGGAATCAGCCCAACCTACCATGCTTGCTTCGGGGATGCGGCGGGTTGCCGGTCTTGCCTTTCCGCGCGACGAGCGGAGCAAAGTGGATTCCGGGTTCTGCCCGCGGTGAAGCTGGGGCCAGCCCCGGAATGACGACGATGCTTTATGCTCTTCCCGAGTCCCGAGTCCCAAGTCCCAAGTCCCGGCCTTCAAGCCAGCTTCTTGTACTTCACCCGGTGTGGCTGGGCGGCTTCCTCGCCGAGGCGGCGTTTCTTGTCGGCTTCGTATTCGTTGTAGTTGCCGGGGAAGAACTCGACGTGCGAGTCGCCCTCGAAGGCGATGATGTGGGTGGCGATGCGGTCGAGGAACCAGCGGTCGTGCGAGATCACGATCGCGCAGCCCGGGAACTCCAGCAGTGCCTCTTCCAGCGCGCGCAGGGTTTCGACGTCGAGGTCGTTGGACGGTTCGTCCAGCAGCAGCACGTTGCCGCCTTCGAGCAACGTTTTGGCGAGATGCAGCCGGCCGCGTTCGCCGCCCGACAACTGTCCGACGATCTTCTGCTGGTCGGAGCCCTTGAAGTTGAAGCGGCCGATGTAGGCGCGCGACTGGATCTCGAAGTTGCCGATTTTCAAAATATCCAGGCCGCCCGAGACTTCCTGCCATACGTTGTTCTTGTCGTTGAGCATCCCGCGTGACTGGTCGACGTAGGCGAGCTTCACCGTCTGGCCGAGGTTGATTTCCCCGGAGTCCGGTTTTTCCTTGCCCATGATCATTTTCATGAAAGTCGATTTGCCGGCGCCGTTGGGGCCGATCACGCCGACGATCGCGCCGGGCGGGATCTTGAACGACAAATCGTCGATCAGGCAGCGGTCGCCGAAAGATTTGGAAACATGCTTGAACTCGATCACTTCGTTGCCGAGGCGCTCGCCCGGCGGGATGAAGATTTCGTTCGTTTCATTGCGGCGCTGGTAATCGACCGAACTCAATTCCTCGAAGCGGTTCAAACGCGCCTTGCCCTTGGACTGGCGGCCCTTGGCGGCCGAGCGCACCCATTCCAGTTCCTTCTGGATCGCCCGCTGGCGGGCCTTCTCGGTCGAGGCTTCGCGCTTCAGGCGCTCGTCCTTCTGCTCCAGCCACGACGAGTAATTGCCCTTCCACGGAATGCCGCGGCCGCGGTCCAGTTCCAGGATCCACTCGGCGGCGTTGTCGAGGAAGTAGCGATCGTGGGTGACGGCGACCACGGTGCCGGGATAGGTGTGCAGGAACTGCTCCAGCCAGTCCACGGATTCCGCATCGAGGTGGTTGGTGGGCTCGTCCAGCAGCAGCATGTCGGGCTTCGACAGCAGCAGCCGACACAGGGCGACGCGGCGCTTTTCGCCGCCCGACAGCGTGGAGACCTTCGCGTCCCACGGTGGCAGGCGCAGCGCCTCGGCCGCGACTTCCAGTTGCATTTCCATGGTGTGGGCGTCGCCGGCGGCGAGGATGTTCTCGAGCTTCTGCTGCTCGGCCGCCAGCGCGTCGAAGTCCGCGCCTTCCTCGGCGTAGGCGGCGTAGACCTCGTCGAGTCGCTTTTGGGCATTCAGGATGTCCGCGAGGCCTTCCTCGACCGATTCGCGCACCGTCTTGTCCGGGTCGAGACCCGGTTCCTGCGCGAGATAGCCGATGTTGATGTCGGCCGCCGGCCGCGCCTCACCCTGGAAGTCGGTGTCCACCCCGGCCATGATCCGAAGCACGGTGGATTTGCCCGCGCCGTTCACGCCGAGCAGGCCGATCTTGGCGCCGGGGAAAAACGAGAGTGAGATGTCCTTGATGATCTCGCGCTTGGGCGGGACGATCTTGGACACGTTGATCATGGTGTAGATGTATTGCATGGATTTTCCGGTGGTTGCCTGGGCTGCCGCGCCCGCGCAATCGCAGGCAGCGAACCGGGCATTATCGCGTACGTCGCGCCGGAACGCCAATCAGTGCGCGGGGATGGTCAGCGTCTTGCGGAAGAACGCCAGCGCATCGGCGTTGATCTGGTGTTGTGTAGTCACCCTATTGACGCCGGGGGGTGCCGTGCAGATTTTTGGCGCTTTCCTGGTCAGTTGCGGCGAGCAGGACCCGAGGAATACGAAATGCGTTGCCTTGGGGATGATCCTGATGCCGACCAGCGTTTTGATCAGCGGGGCAATGCGCAGGGTGTTGTCCTGCAACGGCAAGATGTGGTCGTCGCGGGAATCGTAAAGAAAGACCGGGCGGTTGACCCTTGCAAGCCCTGCCTTGTCGAAGACGATGCTGAATGGCGCCATGACAAAAGCAGCCTTGACGCGTGGGTCGTCGGTGTTGCCCCAACGCGTGAGGTTCTTTTGCAGAATCGCCATATGCGCCTGCCATTTCTGCTTTCCGGCCTTGTTTCGCAGCATGGCGATTTGTTGTGGCGTGCCGCAAAGATCGGTGGCGGTGGGGTGATGCGCGCAATAGGCGGCCCAGCGCTCGAAGCGGGGCACCGCACCAACCACCATCAGCGCAGTGTAACCGCCATGTGAAAATCCGACCACACCGACGCGGTTCGGATCGATCAGCGGTTTCCATTGCGGGTTCTCAAGCAACATGCTGATGGTGGCCTTGACCTGGATC
Organism: Rhodanobacteraceae bacterium; assembly: GCA_036278635.1. Classification (GTDB taxonomy): domain Bacteria; phylum Pseudomonadota; class Gammaproteobacteria; order Xanthomonadales; family Rhodanobacteraceae; genus 66-474. Next base: position 29,753 of record DASUKQ010000009.1, on the reverse strand, counting down.
GGTCGCCCTATCTCCACGACAGGGGTGCCCTCTCCGCTGGTGTCGCGGAAGTTGTCCTTGGGATGCTGAAGCGTCGCCGTGACGAATCCGTGACCGGCGAGGTAGACCGCGAGATGGTGCAGGTCGAGATCCGAACCGCCATGGCCGTGCGAGATCACCACCAGTGGCCTGGCGCCGGCAAGGGGTGGCGCGTCGCGTGTCGCGTGCACCCTGTACGGCCCGACTTCGGTCACGGCGCTGGCGTGCGAGGTCGGATAGAACACGTAGCCCGGCATGGTGCTGCCGTTGACCGGATCGTGGATCGTGATCGCGGCGAAGCCGACGCCGTGGGTGGTCGTGGCGAGTGCTGCCGGGGTTGCCGCGAGCAGCGCCAGCGCGAACAGGAGGCTGGTCCAATCCAGTCGAATGTTCATGCAATGCCTACGAGTATGCAAAAAAGGGCGATTGTAAAAGCCGCGAGGCCAGCGCCGATGTGCCGAAAGGGCTAAGATTCGTGTTTGCCAACGCCTTGCCGAGGATCACGATGTACAGCCACGAAATGCGGATTGCCGGTTACGACGATGCCCTTGCCAGCGCGATCATGGAAGAACGCCAGCGGCAGGAGGACCACGTCGAACTGATCGCCTCGGAAAACTACGCCAGTCCGCGCGTCCTGGAAGCGCAGGGCAGCGTGCTGACCAACAAGTACGCGGAAGGCTATCCGGGCAAGCGTTACTACGGCGGGTGCCAGTACGTGGATGTTGCCGAAAAGCTGGCGATCGACCGCCTGAAGCAACTGTTCGACTGCGACTACGCCAACGTGCAGCCGCATTCGGGTTCGCAGGCCAACCAGGCCGTGTACTTTGCACTGCTGGAACCCGGCGACACCATCCTCGGCATGAGCCTCGCGCACGGCGGACACCTGACCCATGGCGCCAAGCCGAATCTTTCGGGCAAGGTGTTCAACGCGGTGCAGTACGGCGTGGGCGACGAAGGCCTGGTCGATTACGACGCGGTCGAAAAGCTTGCCGTCGAGCACAAGCCGAAGATGGTCGTGGCCGGCTTCAGTGCTTATTCGCAAGTGATGGACTGGGCGCGTTTCCGGCAGATTGCCGACAAGGTGGGCGCGTACCTGTTCGTGGACATGGCGCACGTGGCCGGCCTGATCGCGGCGGGGGTGTATCCGAGCCCGTTGCCGCACGCGCATGTCGTCACGTCCACCACCCACAAGACCCTGCGCGGCCCGCGCGGCGGGCTGATCGTCGCGAAGGATTCCGCGATGGGTGGGCACGCCGAAGACATCAAGAAAAAACTGCAGTCGATCGTGTTTCCCGGCCTGCAGGGCGGCCCGCTGATGCACGTGATCGCGGCGAAAGCCGTGGCGTTCAAGGAAGCGCTGGAGCCTTCGTTCAAGACTTATCAGCAACAGGTCGTCAAGAACGCCAAGGCCATGGCGAAGACCCTGAAGGAACGCGGTTACAGGATCGTGTCCGGGGGCACCGAGGACCATCTGTTCCTCGTCGACCTGATCGGCAAGAAGCTGACCGGCAAGGACGCGGAGGCGGCACTGGGCAAGGCGCATATCACCGTCAACAAGAACGCAGTGCCGAACGATCCGCAAAAGCCGTTCGTCACGTCCGGGCTGCGCATCGGCACGCCGGCGGTGACCACGCGCGGCTACAAGGAAAGCGATTGCATCGAACTCGCCGGCTGGGTCGCCGACGTGCTGGACGCGCCGAACGATGATGCGGTGATCGAGAACGTGCGCGGCCTGGTCAACGCCCAGTGCGCGAGGTTTCCGGTGTATGGCTGAGGAGCCGGGACTCGGGTCCCGGGACTCGGGACTCGGCAGAGCGTCGAGTCGACAGCGGTTCTGTCGCCGAATTGCACGAAGACTTCCCTTCGGCATCGATGTCCCGCACGCTCCGCCTTTCCCCGGGTCCCGGGCCCCGGGGCCCGGGTCCCGATAATGCACTGCCCCTTCTGCCAGAACGTCGACACCCGCGTGATCGATTCGCGCGTTTCGGAGGAAGGCTCGACCATCCGCCGGCGCCGTGAGTGCCCGTCGTGCGGTGAGCGGTTCTCGACGGTGGAAACGGTGGAATTGAAGTTGCCGGCGATCATCAAGGACGACGGCCGTCGCGAAGCCTTCGATGCACGCAAGCTGCGTACCGGCTTCGACCGCGCGCTGCACAAGCGGCCGGTCACCGAGGACAGGATCGAAGCGGCGGTGCGCGCGGTGGTGCGCCAGTTGCGCGTTTCCACTGAACGGGAACTGCCCTCGCGCCGGATCGGCGAGCTGGTGATGGTGGAGCTGCGCAAGCTCGACCACGTCGGCTATGTGCGTTACGCCTCGGTGTACCGTTCCTTCGAAGACGTCGCCGACTTCCGCGAAGAACTCGATCGCCTCGAACACGAATTGCCCGCCAGCGAAAGCCAGTTGCCGCTGATCGGCGGCGCGGTGGTGCCGATCGACAAGAACAAGAAGCGCTGAGCGTGAAATGGTGTCCGTGAAATGGTGTCAGGGACAATTTTTGCCATCGGACTCGAGAGTGGGAGTTGCCCGGCATGAAAATTGTCCCTGACACCATTTCGGCCGTCGATCACGTGTTGATGGCGCGCGCGTTGCGGCTGGCCGAGCGCGGCCTCAGGACCACGCAACCCAATCCGCGCGTCGGCTGCGTGATTGCGCACGGCGATGGCGTGGCGGGCGAAGGATGGCACCAGCGCGCCGGTGGCCCGCACGCGGAGGTGTTTGCGATGCGTGCCGCGGGCGATCGCGCGCGCGGCGCGACGGTCTACACGACCCTGGAACCCTGCACGCACCACGGACGCACCCCGCCGTGCACGGATGCGCTGATCGAGGCGGGCATTGCACGGATCGTGGTGGCGTCCCGCGATCCGAACCCGAAGGTCGCCGGGATGGGGCTGGAACGGCTGCGTGAAGCCGGCATCGCCGTTGCAAGCGGATTGATGCGCGACGCCGCCCGCGAGTTGAACCGCGGGTTTTTCTCGCGATTCGAACGCGGCCGGCCATGGGTGCGCGTGAAGCTGGCGACGAGCCTGGATGGTCGTACCGCGTTGGCCAGTGGCGAATCGAAATGGATCACCGGCGAGGCCGCTCGTGCCGACGTGCAGCGCTGGCGCGCACGCAGCTCGGCGATCCTGACCGCCGCCGGCACCGCGCGCGCGGATAATCCGGGGTTGACGGTGCGGCTGGCTCGAACCCACCCCCACCCAAACCCTCCCCTTGAAGGGGAGGGCTTCAAACCGCTGCGCGTGGTGCTGGATGCGCGTCTCGACGCCCTGCGGGCCGACGCTCGCTTGTTGGACGACGGCGCGCCGACGCTGGTGCTGCATGCCCCGGACGCCGCGCGGCGCGACGATCGTTACGCGCGCGCCGAACTTGCCGCCGTGCCGGCCGATCCGGACGGCAGGCTCGACCTCGATGCGGTGGTGCGCCTGCTGGCCGCGCGCGGCGTCAACGAGCTGCAGGTAGAGGCCGGGCCGGGGTTGTGCGGCGCGTTGTTCGCGCGCGGCCTCGTCGACGAGTTGCTGCTGTATGTCGCGCCGACGCTGCTGGGCGACAGCGCGCGACCGTTGCTCGTGTTGCCGCCACTCGACGGCATGGCGTCGCGCCGCAACCTGCGCGTGGTCGGGCAACGCCGGGTCGGCGCCGATTGGCGGCTGCTGTTGCGGCCGGACTGAAGCCATCCGCGCGCAGGCGCGGCTTCGCGCGGTGCTACAATTCGCGTGCCGGTGCATCCGCCGGCAACCACAACGTCTTCAGGGCGGGGCGCAATTCCCCACCGGCGGTAGGTGTCCGATGGACGCGAGCCCGCGAGCGCCCGCGACGACAGTCGCGGGGTCAGCAGATCCGGTCGAATGCCGGAGCCGACGGTCGGCGACAGGTCAACGTCGCCGGAGAGTCCGGATAAAGAGAAGACGGTCGGGTGCGCGGCCCTGGCGGCGCGCCGGACTCATGCCTTGGAGCGTTCTCGCAGGCCATCACGCGGAGAACGTTTCGTGCTCGACCTACATGATTTTGCGGCCGTCTTCTTCGCGGGGGCGCGCTGATGTTCACAGGCATCATCGAGGCCACGGGCACCATCGCGGGGCGGCAGGAGCGCGGCGGCGACCTGCGTTTGACCGTTGCCGCGCCGGACCTGGATCTATCCGATGTCGCGCCGGGCGACAGCATCGCGGTGTCGGGCTGCTGCCTCACCGTGGTCGCGCGCGAGGGCGACGCGCTGGCGTTCGATGTCTCCAACGAGTCGCTGTTGCTGACGACCCTGGGCAGCCTGCGCGAAGGCGACGCGGTCAATCTCGAAAAGGCGATGCGCCTGTCCGATCGGCTGGGCGGGCACCTCGTGTCCGGACACATTGATGGACTCGGCACCCTCGTCGCGGTCGAACCGGATGCGCGCTCGCAGCGCTGGCGGATCGAGGTGCCGCCGGCGTTGTCACGCTACATCGCCGCGAAGGGTTCGATCTGCGTGGATGGGGTCAGCCTCACGGTCAACGCTGCCGAGGACGGTCGGTTCGACGTCAATTTGATCCCGCACACGGTTGCGGTGACGACGTTCCGCGACCGCCGCGTGGGTGATCGCGTCAATCTTGAGGTCGACATGCTGGCGCGTCATGTCGAACGGCTGCTGGCGAACAAGGAGCATTGAACCCATGGCTTTTGCAACCATTCCCGAATTGCTGGTGGACATCGCCGCCGGCCGCATGGTGGTGATGCTCGACGACGAGGATCGCGAAAACGAGGGCGACCTGATCATGGCCGCCGACAAGGTGCGGCCCGAAGACGTGAATTTCATGGCGCGCGAGGGGCGCGGGCTGATCTGCCTCGCGCTCGATCCGGCGCGTTGCCGGCGGCTCGGCCTGCAGCCGATGGTGCGCGACAACGCCTCGCCCCTGCACACCAACTTCACCGTTTCGATCGAGGCCGCGCACGGCGTCAGCACCGGCATCTCGGCGCACGATCGGGCCGTGACGATCCGGACCGCGGTCGCGCCCGATGCCCGCCCGGACGATCTCATCCAGCCCGGCCACGTGTTCCCGTTGCAGGCACAGGCGGGCGGTGTGCTGACGCGCGCCGGCCACACCGAGGCCGCGGTCGATCTTGCCGCCATGGCCGGTTGCGAATCGGCCGGCGTGCTGGTCGAGGTCCTGCGCGAGGACGGGTCGATGGCGCGGCTTCCGGATCTCGAAGCCTTCGCCAAAAAGCACGGCATCAGGATCGGCAGCATCGCGGACCTGATCCGACATCGCCTTGCCACCGAGAACACCATCGAGCGGATCCACGAGTCCGACGTCGAAACCGAATTCGGGGCATTCAGGCTCGTCGGCTGGCGCGATCGCCTGCGCGGCGATTTGCACTTCGCGCTCGTGCGGGGCGTCGTGGACGACGCCGATCCCGTTCTCGCGCGGGTGCACGTGCGCAACACATTGTCCGACGTGCTGCACCTGAAGCGTGAAGACCTCGGCTTGACCATGACCGCGGCGTTGCGGCGGGTGGCCGACGAGGGCCGCGGCGTGGTGGTGGTGCTGGCGGCCGACGAGGCGCCCGCGGCGCTGCTCGCCCGTCTGGACCACGCCGTGGACACCCCTGCGACCACCGGGTCGCGCGCCGCCAGCAACCAGCGCGAATGGCGCCAGCTCGGGCTGGGCGCGCAGATCCTCGCGGACCTCGGCGCGCGGCGACTGCGCGTGCTGGGTACGCCGCGCAAGCTGGTCGGATTGTCCGGCTTCGGGCTGGAAGTCGTCGAGTACGTCGAGGAGCCGGGAATCGGGAACGGGAAATAGGGAAACGACAGCGCGGCTGTTACGCTTTCCGCGGGTCACGGGCCCGAGTCCCGAGTCACGAGTATCCAATGTCGCGCGAAACCGCCACGCATCCTCCCGACCTCCGCTCGCCGCCCGGCGCGCGCTACGCGATCGTCGCCAGCCGCTGGAACGGCGAGATCGTGGATGCGCTGGTCGATGGTGCGCGCCTGGCGTTCGCCGACCATGACGTCGCCGACGACATGCTCGATGTGTTGCGGGTACCCGGCGCCTGGGAACTGCCGGTGCTGGCGAAACGTCTTGCGGCGGGGGGCCGCTACGCGGCGATCGTCGCCCTGGGTTGCGTGGTGCGCGGGGAAACGCGGCACTTCGAACACGTGGCCGACCAGTGCGCGGCAGGCCTGATGCGGGTGTCGCTGGACAGCGGCGTGCCGGTGCTGAACGGCGTGCTCGCGGTCGAAGACGAAGCCGATGCCTGGGCGCGGGCTGGCGGCGCGCGGGGCAACAAGGGCGCGAGCGTCGCGCAGGTCGCTATCGAGATGGCGGCGACGATGCAGGGGTTGTCGACATGAGCCGGCACGTCCGCGCCGACGGCATCGATCCCGCCGCGCGTTCGCGCGCGCGCCGGCGCGCGGTCCAGGCGTTGTATGCGTGGGAACTCGGTGGCAATCCGATGCGCAAGGTCATCGAGGATTTTCGTCGCGAGCAGGACATGCAGATCGCGGATCTGGAATATTTCGAGGACCTGCTTCGCGGGGTGGAGGCGCATCGCGAGGAACTCGATTCCGGTCTCGCGCCGTTCCTCGACCGCGACATCGAGCGCGTCGACCCTATCGAACGCGCGGTGCTGCGGTTGTCCGCGTACGAATTGAAGCAGCGCCTCGACGTGCCGTATCGCGTGGTGCTGAACGAGGCGGTGGAAGCGACCAAGCGCTTCGGTTCCGAGCAGGGCCACACCTACGTCAACGGCGTCCTGGACAAGCTGGCGCATGCGTGGCGCGTGACCGAAACGAATCCCTGACGATGGGCACCCAGGGCCGGCCCCGGTTCGCCACCGCGCCGACGCTTGAAACCGGACGCTTGCGCCTGCGTGCGCACCGGGCGGACGACTTCGCCGCGTGCCGGGCGATCTGGTCGGATCCCGAAGTCGTGCGCCACATCAGCGGCAAGCCGTCCACCGGCGAGGAAACGTGGCGGCGGCTGCTCACCTACGCGGGGTCGTGGAGCCTGCTCGGCTACGGATACTGGGCGGTCGAGGACAAGCAGGGCGACCACTACATCGGCGACGTCGGTTATGCCGAATTCCAGCGCGACATCCAGCCTTCGCTGCGTGGGATGCTGGAATGCGGCTGGGTGCTTGGGCGCGCCGCGCACGGCAAGGGCTATGCTTCCGAAGCCGTGGCCGCGGTCGAGGCGTGGCGCCGGGCACATCGGCCGGAGAGCCGCGCGGTCTGCATCATCGCGCCGGACAACGTGGCGTCCGTGCGTGTCGCCGGGAAGGCCGGATTCCGGCGGTGGTGCGAAACGAGTTACCACGGCGAACCCACGCTGGTTTTCGTCCAGCCGCCGCTGGCGGCGGGGGACGCGTGATGGAATTCGACTTGATCGAGGCGATCCGTGCGCGCGTGGACATTCGGCGCGGCGATGTGGCGCTGGGCATCGGCGACGACGCGGCGCTGCTGGACGTCCCCGCGGATCGGCAGCTCGTGGCCTGCACCGATACGCTGGTCGCCGGGGTGCATTTCCTGCCCGACACCGCGCCGCAGGACCTCGGCTGGAAAACGCTGGCAGTGAACCTTTCCGACCTCGCGGCGATGGGGGCGGAGCCCGCGTGGGCCCTGCTCGCGTTGACGCTGCCCGAGGCCGATGGCGGGTTCGTGGACCACTTCGCGGAGGGTTTCGCCGAATTGGCCGGCCGGCACGGCATCGCGCTGGTCGGCGGGGACACCACGCAGGGGCCGCTGTCCATGACCGTCACGACGCTGGGAACGGTCCCGCGTGGACAGGCGCTCACGCGCGGTGGTGCGCGAGCCGGCGACGCGATATTCGTCACCGGCACGCTGGGCGACGCGGCGGGGGCGTTGCGGGTGCTGCGGGACTCGGGACTCGGACTGCGGAGGCAGGATGCCGGAGCGAACGTCGGCGAAGCCGACGGCCACGGAGCTCCTGGCCATGGACGGCAGCATTTTGAGGGCGAGCTGCGGGAGCGGCGAGTTTCTCGGGACTCGGTAAAGCAAACCGCCTCCTCGTCGCGATCGACATTGTTCGAACGCATGCGTCGACCGGAGCCACGGGTAGGGGCTGGACTTGCGCTGCGCGACTTGGCTGGCGCGTGCATCGACGTGTCCGACGGGTTGCTTGCGGATCTCGGGCACGTGTGCACGGCCAGCGGAACGGGGGCCGGGATCGACATCGACGCCTTGCCGGTGTCACCCGCGCTCGCGCAGATGTTCGGGCACGACGCGTGCCGGATGCTGGCGGCAACGGGCGGCGATGATTACGAACTGTGTTTCAGCGTCCCGGAAGGTCGCGCGGTGGAGGTCGAGACCTTGCTTGCCGATGCGGGATGCGTGGCGACGCGCATTGGCCGCATGACCGCAGGCGCGGGGGTGCGCGTCACGGATGCGCACGGCGACGAAGTCGAAATCCCGCATGCAGGCTGGGAGCATTTCTCCCCGTGAGTGCCCCGCTGACTGCCGCCCAACGACGCGCCGTGCTGTCGCATCCGGCGGGCTGGATCGCCACCGCATTCGGCGCCGGCCTGTTGCCGAAGGCCCCCGGCACCGCGGGTTCGCTGGTGGCATTGCTGCCGTGGTGGTTCCTGTTGCGCGGGCTCGCGCCGGGCTGGTACGCGCTGGTGCTGGTCGTGGGCTTTGCACTCGGCGTCTGGGCGTGCGCGGTGTCTGCACGGCGCCTCGGCGTGGACGATCACGGTGCACTCGTCTGGGACGAAGTGATCGGGATGTGGGTCACGCTGGTCGCCGCGCCGGGGATCGCAGGGCCAGCGGGTTCCCGGTTGGGGGCCGCGATTTGCATGGCCATCGGCTTCGTCTTGTTCCGCCTGTTCGACATCTGGAAACCGTGGCCGGTGGGCGTGGCCGACCGCCGCGTGCACGGCGGCTTCGGGGTCATGCTCGACGACGTGCTCGCAGGCGTCTATGCATTGATCGCATTGCAATTGATCGCGCTGGGGACGCGGTATTGGCCGGCCTGACCGACGCGCTTGCGGTTTGTCAGGCTGCGCCGACGATCTCGCGTTCCAGTTGTTCGAGGTGCCGCCAGCGGTTCACGATGGTGCAGAACAGCGCGGCGGTGCGTTCGGCGTCGTAGACGGCCGAATGCGCCTCGTCGGCGTTCCATTCGAAGCCGGCCGCCTGCACCGCCCGCGACAATACGGTTTGCCCGTACGCGAGGCCGGCGAGCGTCGCGGTATCGAAACACGAGAACGGATGGAACGGATTGCGCTTGTGGCCGGTCCGCCGCACCGCGGCGTTGAGAAAGCCGAGGTCGAAGTGCGCGTTGTGGCCGACCAGGATTGCGCGCTGGCAGCCGCTCGCCTTGATGGCCGCGCGCACCGGCTTGAAGACCAGGTCGAGCGCCGCGCGCTCGGGGATCGCGCCGCGCAACGGCTGGTCGGGGTCGATGCCGTTCACTTCCAGCGATTTCGGGTCGATGTGCGACCCCGCGAACGCCTCGACGTGGGTCGAGACCACCGGCTCGGGGACCAGCATGCCGTCCCCTTCCATGCGGATGATGACCGCGGCGAATTCCAGCAGGGCGTCGTGCTGTGCGTCGAAGCCGCCGGTTTCGACATCGACGACCACCGGCAGGAAGCCGCGGAAGCGGGTCGACAGGTGTTCCGCGTAAGCGTCGATCTGTTTGTGCATCGCGCGAGGATAGCAGTGGGCCCCGATGCCGCCGGTGAACGCCGCGTCAAACCGTCTTGTACTTGTACGCGCAAAGGTCCCGGATCGGACAGACCGGACACTTCGGCTTGCGCGCGGTACAGACGTAGCGGCCGTGCAGGATCAGCCAGTGGTGCGCGCCGCGCTTGAATTCATCCGGCACCACCTTGACCAGCTTGTCTTCGACCGCACGCGCGGTCTTGCCGCGGGCGAGCCCGGTGCGGTTGCAGACCCGGAAGATGTGGGTGTCGACGGCGATGGTCGGCTCGCCGAACACGGTATTGAGGATCACGTTGGCGGTCTTGCGCCCGACGCCCGGGAGGGCTTCGAGGTCTTCGCGGCTGTGTGGCACCTCGCCGCCATGGCGTTCGATCAGCAGCGCGCAGGTGGCCAGGATGTTTTTGGCCTTGGCGTTGTACAGGCCGATGGTCGAGATGTAGCGCTTCAGGCCTTCTTCGCCCAGCGCGAGGATGGCCCGGGGCGTATTGGCCACCGCGAACAGTCGCTTCGTCGCCTTGTTGACGCCGACGTCGGTGGCTTGCGCCGACAGGATCACCGCGACCAGCAGTTCGAACGGCGTGCGGTACACGAGTTCGGTGGTCGGGTTCGGATCGAGTTCGCGCAGTCGGCGGAACAATTCGGCGACGTTCTCGCGTTTCACCGGCGCCTCTCACGCCGCCGGGCATTTCCGCGTGCGATCGCGGCCAGCACGTCCTGTTTGCTGATGGTCCGCACCGGCGTGGTCGATCCGGCGGGATCGCGTGCGCCGCCGCGTTGCACGGCGCGTTTTCCGCGTTGGCGCGCCAGCCTGGCGTTGCGGGCGTCGAAGCGCGCCCGTGCGAGCCCGGCCCGATCGTGCGCGGCGAGTTCGGCCTTGCCCCAGCGGAACCAGTCGAGCAACGGGATGTGCGAGGGGCAAACCTCGACGCAACGGTTGCATTCTGTGCACGCCCCGAGGCGGCCGGCGCGCGCCTCCGGCCAGGCATCGTCAACCAGCGCGAAGAACAGCGCTTCCGGATCCAGGGCCTCGGGGCACGCGCGCGCGCACTCGCCGCAGCGGGTGCAGGATTGTTGCGCGGGAAGTTCAGCGAACGTCACGGCGCAATTCCAGCACGTCGATGGTGGGCGGGCAATCGAAGCGGAACGGCAATCCGGTCACGCCCACGCCGGGCGTCACGAACAGTTTGCCGGTCGGCGTGTCGTAATAGCCGTTCACGTATTTTTCGTCGCGGGTCAGCCGGAACATCCAGTCGGTCAGCCAGGGAATGTGGACCTGGCCGCCGTGGGTATGGCCGGCGATCGCCAATGCAAAATCCACGCTCCGCAAGGCGCGCAGGCTGTGCGGCTGGTGCATCAGGATCAGGAGCGGCTTGTCGCGCGGCAACGTCTTCAGGAACGTGGTGTCGTCGCGGCCGCTCCACCAGTCGTACAGGCCGGCGAGGCGGAATGTCGGGAAGTCGACCACGCGATGCTCGATGAAGCGCACCGGCGAACCGGCCAGTACGCGGTGGATCCTGTTCGCCAGCGGCGGGCCCGGCAATTGCACGTCGTGGTTGCCGAGCACCGCGTACATCGGCCTGTTCAATTTCTTCAGCGGCGCCAGGGCGGCGGCGAGGTCGTTCGGTGGGTCGTAGGTGAGGTCGCCTGCGAACAGCACCAGGTCCACGTGCAACGCGTTCAAGGCCGAGACCATCTGCGCGAGTTTCGCGGGGCGGGTGAAGATGCCGACATGCACGTCGGAGACCACGGCGATGTCGAGGTCGATCGTCGCGGGGATCACGGTTCGGCGCACGACCAGTTCGTTGGGTTCCACGAAGCGCGCATAGCACAGCACGGCGCACCCGAGCGCGAGGATGATCGCCCCCGCGCCACGCAGCGCGCGGCGCTCGCGCAGGCGTCTGGATGCCTTGACGAGGCTTTGTGCCAGCAGGGGCCACAGCAGCCACGAGCCGTGCAACACCACCAGTTGCAGGAAGGCTTCCACGCGTTGCTGCGGTTCGATGTCGAAGCGCGGATATTCGAGTGCCGGCCACGCGATGCAGAAAATCACGATGCCGGCCAGCCACAGCGCGCGTGATAGCCAGCGCGCGTTCACGGCGGGCAGGGCAGCGCGGGGCGCGGCAGGCGTGGCGGCGTGCCGGGATCGGCGACCATTGCGATGCAGTCGACCGGGCACGGCGCCACGCACAGTTCGCAGCCGGTGCACAGGTCCGCGACGACGGTGTGCATCAACTTGCTGGCGCCGACAATCGCGTCGACGGGACAGGCCTGGATGCATTTGGTACAGCCGATGCACACGTCCTCGTCGATCAGCGCGACGCGCGGCGGCGCCTCCACGCCGCACGCCGGGTCGAGTGGCAACGCGGCGTGCCCGGTGATCCGCGCCAGCACGCGCACGCCTTCTTCGCCCCCCGGCGGGCAGCGGTTGATCGCGGCTTCGCCGCGCGCGATCGACTCGGCGTACGGGCGGCAGGCGGGATAGCCGCAACGTTGGCACTGCGTCTGGGGCAGGGCGGCGTCGATGCGGTCGACCAGCGCCTCGAACGACCGCGGCGCGCCGTGTGGTTGCACCTTCATCGCGACATTGTAGTCGTCGGGCGTGTGCTTGCCGGGGTACGGCGGTATGCTCGCCGCTTCGCGTTTTGCCGCCGTACGGACGAACCCATGGCCGCCTTTGCCGATTTGCGCGCCCTCGACCGCGTCCAGCGGCACACCGTCGCCGCGAGCTTTCTCGGCTGGACCCTGGACGCCTTCGACTACTTCCTGCTGGTGATGGTGATGCCGGCGGTGGCGCGTGATTTCCACGTCGGCGTCAAGGAAGTCGCCTTCGCCTTGTTCCTGACCCTGGCCTTCCGCCCGCTGGGCGCGTTGATCTTCGGGCGGTTGGCCGACCGTTATGGACGACGGCGGATTCTCATGATCGATGTTTCCCTGTATTCGGTCCTCGCGCTGGCTTGCGCCTTCGCGCCCTCGCTCACGGTGCTGCTGGTGCTGCGCGCGCTGTTCGGCGTCGCGATGGGCGGCGAGTGGGGCCTCGGCGCGTCGCTGGCGATGGAATCGATCCCGGCAAGATCACGCGGCATCGTGTCCGGGATCCTGCAAAGCGGGTATCCGTGCGGCTATCTGTTGTGCGCGATTGCCTACGGATTGCTGTTCAACACGATCGGCTGGCGCGGGATGTTCGTGCTCGGCGTGCTGCCGGCGCTGCTGGTGTTGTATCTGCGGCGCAGCGTGCCGGAGTCGCCGGTCTTCGAGCAACGCGCGCGGGCCGGCGTGCAGCGCGGCTTGTTCGAGGCCATGCGCGGGCGCTGGAGGTTGTTCGCCTACCTGATCGTGACGATGGCGGTGTTCAACGCGTTCAGCCACGGTTCCCAGGATCTCTATCCGACCTTCCTGACGCTGCAGCGGCATTTCGACACGCATGTGGTCAGCCTGCTGACCATCGTCTTGAACCTGGGCGCGCTGGTCGGTGGGCTCGCGTTCGGCGCGTGGTCCGAACGCATCGGCCGCCGCCGCGCGATGACGGTCGCCTGCCTGCTGGCGTTGCCCGCGATCCCGCTCTGGAGTTACGGCGGTTCGGTCCTGCTTCTCGCGATCGGGGCGTTCTGGATCCAGATCGCGGTGCAAGGCGCCTGGGGCGTGGTACCGGGTTACCTCAACGAGTTGTCGCCCGACGACGTGCGCGGCACCTTGCCGGGTTTCGCGTACCAGTTGGGCAACCTGATCGCGGCGGGGACCGCTTACGCACTGGCCTGGATCGCGCAGGCGCACGGCGGCGACTATGCGTTCGCCCAGAGCGCATGGATCGCAGGCGTCGTGGTCGTGTTGGCGTTGCTGACCTGGTTCGGCCCCGAAGCGCACGGTGCGCGATTCGGCGTGACGGCGGAAGACGGCGCCACTACCATGCGCGACTCTGCCATCGCGTCGTGAAGCCATGCCTGCCGAAAAAGATTCCGTCGTCAGCTTCCATTACAGCGTGCGCGACGCCGCGGATGCCGCGGCCGAGCCTTTCGACGATTCCCGCAAGCGCGGCGAGCCGATGTGGGCGTTGCTGGGCCACGGCCAACTGGTGCCCGGCGTCGAAAAGGCGCTGGCCGGGCGCGAGGCGGGCGAGAAGTTCGAGGTCGACATCACGCCCGCGGATGCGTACGGCGACTACCAGGAAGACCTGCTGCAACGGGTGCCGAAAAAATACTTCCAGGAAGGCCAGCGCCTGAAGCCCGGCGACACTGCCGTGTTGCAGACCCGCGATGGTGGCCAGCGGAGGGTGACCGTGCGCAAGGTCGGCATGACGACGATCGATGTCGACCACAACCACCCGCTGGCCGGCAAGGCCCTGCACTTCGACATCGAGGTGATCGCGGTGCGCGCCGCGGCGCCGGAAGAGCTCGCGCACGGGCACGCGCATCCCGGCGATGGCCACGTCCACGGCTGAGGCGAGCGCATCACGCAAAAGGTGGAAACCGCTTCGTGGGTTCCACCCTGCGCAGGTTCCATCCTGCGCGATGGGGTAGGGCGGAATCGGCGCAGCCGCTTCCGCCTGCCGAAAAGGTGGAAACCGGAAGGTGGAAACCGCTGCGCGGGTTCCACCCTACGCGGGTTCCACCCTGCGCAATGGGGTAGGGTGGCATCGGCGCAGCCGCTTCCACCCGCTCAGAAAAACAATTTCTGCCGTTGCTTGCGCCGTTTGCGCCACGCGTCGATCGACAACCCTCCCGCGCCCTGCGCGGCCAGGATCAGGAAGCCGCCGGCGATCGCGAGGTTCTTCATGAAGTTGATCCACTGGTCGTGGTCGGCGAAGTTGTTGTGGAAGATCACCGCCGTGACAAGCGTGTAGACGAACAGGCACGCTGCCGCCCAGCGCGTGAACAGGCCGCACAGCACCGCGAGCCCGCCGCCCAGTTCGACGAGGATCACCAGGGGCAGGAGCCCGGGTGCCAGCCCGTGCGCCACCAGCACCTTGGCGGTGGCCTGGTAGGCCGTGATTTTGCCGACGCCGGACAGGATGAAAATCAGCGACAGTCCGAGGCGGCCGATAAGCAAGGTGAAATTCTGCATCGTGGATTCCGTTGGAGGTTCGCCGTCGCACCGCATCCGTGTGCAAACGTTGCCGCGTCCGGGCGGCGGATCAGTCCGCCGCGAGCGCCGCGCGGACCTGCGGCGTCAGCACGCGACGGGCGAACAGGTAGTGATCCCGCCAGTAGGCACCGTCCAGTTCGTCGAGCCGGACCGTGCCGCCGCGATCGGGGGCGTTCACGAAGCGACCGTTCCCGACGTAGATGGCGACGTGGTTGACGCGATGGCGGCGACCGAAGAACAGCAGGTCGCCCGGTTCGAGGTCCTTGCGGGATATCTTCGGCGCATCCAGTGCGGCGATGGCCCGTGACGTGCGGGGCAGCGCGATCCCGGCTTCGGTGCGAAACACGTAGTCGACCAGGCCGCTGCAATCGAAGCCGGTTTGCGGGGTATTGCCGCCCCAACGATACGGAGTTCCGACCAGGCTGATGGCACGAAACAGGACGTTGTTGGCGATCCTTGACGACGGTGGAGTCGGCGCGGGTGCGACGGTGGCGCATGCGGCCAGCACCAGTACGGAAAGCAGGCCCGCCAGCAGGCGCCCCCGGCGGAGCAGCGCGCTCAACATCCAGCCCTTCGATCGAGGGCACCGGGATTGCTCAGGCTGTTGTGCTCGCTTGGGGACATCGGGTCGGCACGGTTGCCCAGGGTGTCGACCCCGACGGTAACTGATGGCGCTGGTGGCGTCCAGCGCCGGGCCGCTTGCGCGGTCCGGACCTCAGCAAGCCGCGATGCGCTCGTGATCCAGTTGGCGTACGCCGTCCCGGGTCTGTGCACTCAGGGCTTCCTCGAACTGGAGCGTGCGCTGGCGTGCCACTTCGGCGACCGCGACCGGCACCGCCTCTTCGTCGAGGCAGCGTGCAAGGATCGCGCGGTGGTAGGCGTTGAAGTCGGGGTCGCGACTGGCCTCGTCCAAGGCCGACAGCATGGTTGCAAGCCAACCGGCGCCGGGCGCGCGCAACATCAACAGGATTTCGGGGACACTGCAAAAAGCGGTGTCGGTGGTGGTATTCATGTGGATTCCCTCTGTGTCGCGGGGATTCAAGCAGGAATGATGCCAACGCCCTGGGGCGCCCGGACGCCGTCCGGACGATCGCAACCGCCCGCCGGACGTGGATTTCTGCATGCGATCCCCCGCCCGGCGCCCCGCTTGCGGCGGAAAGTGACGCGCCTCGGCAGTGCGGGCCGAAAATCGCCGGCCCGCGCGGCCGACGACGGCTTCGCCTTGCCCGCCGGCGTTACAATTGTTTTGATGAATGAATCCCGCAGCGACATCCTGATCCTGGGTGGAGGCGTGATCGGTTTGTCCTGCGCATTGGCGTTGTTGCGCCGCGGTGTTTCGGTGCGGGTGCTGGAGCGCGGTGCACCCGGTTGCGGCGCCTCGCACGGCAACTGCGGCACGCTGACTCCCAGCCACGCGATTCCCCTGACCGTCCCGGGCATGCCGTGGAGGGCCCTGCGCTGGATGTTGCGCCGGGATGCGCCGTTGTACGTCAATCCGCGCCCGGACTGGGCGCGCTGGCGATGGCTGCTCGGTTTCGCCCGGCGCTGCAATCTCGCGTGCGCCGAGCGCACGGCGATCGCGCGTGCCGCGATCCTGCAACGTTCATGGGCGCTGTTGCCGCGCGTGCTGGTGGAAGAAGGCATCGATTGCGAATACGCGCCGACCGGCAACCTGTTCGTGTACCGCGATGCCGGGACACTGGTCGCGGATCGCAAGGAGATCGCGTGGCTGCACCGGCTCGGGATCGCGGCCGCAGCGTTGCGCGGTCGCGAAGTCGAGGAGATGGAGCCGGCGCTGTTGCCGGGCGTCGTGGGCGGCATCCTGCACGCGGACGATGCGCAGTTGCGCCCCGACAAACTGGTCGATGGCCTGGCGCGACGGGTCCGTGAATGCGGCGGTGCGATCGAGACACAAACGATCATCGAGGGCTTCATCACGTCCGGGGCAACCGTCTCGCGGGTGCAGACGTCGCGGGGCGAATTTTCGGGCGAACGGGTATTGTTGGCGCTGGGTGCCTGGACGCCGCGGCTCTCGTTGCAGCTCGACTTGCCGTTGCCGATCCAGCCCGGCAAGGGTTATTCGATCACGATGTCGCGCCCGGACCCTTGCCCGCGGCACGCGTTGGTGTTGCGCGAACCCAGCGTCTGCGTCACCGCGTGGGGCTCGGGCTATCGCCTGGGCAGCACCATGGAATTTTCCGGTTACGACGAGCGCCCCAACCGCACGCGCCTGGATGCGTTGCGGCGCGGCGCACGCGCGTACCTGCGCGAACCGCTGGGCGCCGAGCTGCGCGAGGAGTGGTGGGGCTGGCGACCGATGTGCGTGGATGAGGTGCCGCTGATCGGCCCGGTCGCGCGCTGGAACAACCTCCTGCTTGCGACCGGCCACGGGATGCTCGGGGTGAGCATGAGCGCCGCCACCGCGGAGCTGGTCGCGTCACTGGTGGCGGGCGAACGGCCCGTGCTGGATCCGGCGCCGTATGCACCGACGCGATTCGGGTTTTGAATGCGATCATCCGTGATCGCGCCCTCGTTTGTCTTCGAGGTATCCGTCGACGTGCGTTGTGTATCGAGTCCGGAACGGCCTTCCCCGGCTGACTTTTCACAACAGCCGCTTCGAATGGGAACTTGTTGAAAGGTGCTCCGGCAACCCCGTGATTGCTGGAGCTGAGCGGTCTCTCGCAACGGTTCTTCAGCGGTACCGAGGTTACAAGGCAAACTTGCACACTGGTGCCCCACACCTTATCCACAACAACTCCCCAGCGTTGTTCTATCGCATGCTGTGAGACGCCGCCGTATGATTGTTGTGGTGACGAATCCCTCCCTGATACACGCACCCGATTCGAACTTGTGAGCGCCGTCCTGCCCGAACGCAATCCGCCGCCGCGCGTCGACGTGCTGCGGGTGCCGCCGCATTCGATCGAGGCCGAGCAGTCGGTGCTGGGTGGACTGATGCTGGTGGGCGAGGCCTGGGACCAGGTCGCAGACCGCGTGGTCGAGGAAGACTTCTATCGACGCGAGCATCGCCTGATCTTCCGCGCGATCGGCGAACTGGCGATGACCGGCAAGCCGTGCGATGCGGTGACCCTGGGCGAATGGTTCGAGCGCAACGGCGAGACCGCGACCATCGGCGGCGCGGCATACCTGGCCGAACTCGCCAACAACACGCCGAGTGCGGCCAACATCAAGGCCTACGCCGACATCGTCCGCGACAAGTCGGTGTTGCGCAAGTTGATCGAGGCCGGCACCCAGATCGCCGGCGACGGCTTCAATCCGGAAGGCCGCAACACACCGGAAATCCTCGAGGCCGCCGAACAGAAGGTGTTCAAGATCGCCGAGGCCGGCGCGCGCGGCCGCAAGCAGGTGGTGCAGATCCGCCAGTCGGTCAAGGAGGCCGTGGAACTGCTGGCGCAGCGCTATGCCAACCGCGGCCAGTTGACCGGCCTCACCACCGGTTTCAAGGATCTCGATGACCTGACCTCCGGGTTGCAGCGCCAGGACCTCGTGATCGTCGCCGGTCGTCCGTCCATGGGCAAGACCGCCTTCGCGCTCAACATCGCCGAAGCCGTGGCGATGCGCGCCAAGCAGCCGGTGCTGGTGTTCTCGATGGAAATGTCGGCCTCGCAGCTGGCGTTTCGCTTGATCTCCTCGCTGGGTCGCATCAACCAGAAGGATCTTCGCAGCGGCGAACTGGCCGAAGAGGAATGGCCGCGCGTCAGCCAGGCCGCCTCGCTGTTGTCCGAGTCGAAAATCTTCATCGACGACACGCCGGCCCTCTCGCCGGGCGAAGTGCGTTCGCGCGCGCGACGGATGATGCGTGAACACGGCCTCGGCCTGGTGATCCTCGATTACCTGCAATTGATGCAGGTGCCGGGCAACAAGGAAAACCGCGCCACCGAAATTTCGGAGATCTCGCGCAACCTGAAAGCCATGGCCAAGGAACTGGACGTGCCGGTGATCGCGCTGTCGCAGTTGAACCGCGCGCTGGAACAGCGCAACGACAAGCGCCCGGTGATGAGCGACCTGCGCGAGTCGGGCGCGATCGAGCAGGACGCCGACCTGATCCTGTTCATTTATCGCGACGAGGTCTACAACAAGGAATCGTCCCACAAGGGCATCGCCGAGATCATCGTCGGCAAGCAGCGCAACGGCCCGATCGACACCATCAAGCTGACCTTCCTCGGCCAGTACACCAAGTTCGAGAACTACGCGCCGGAGGCGTACATCGGGAGCATGGAGTGAGAAAGGCCGGGACTCGGGACTCGGGACCCGGGACCCGAGAGGGCAAGCAACGTCGTGAGTTTGCTCGAAGGGCCACGCTCGCGTTCGCTGTCGATATCGGGGAGTCGGACGTAAGTCATTTCCCCGCTTCTCACGGGTCCCGGGAAACTAGCCGCTCCTGCGGCTCGCCCTTCGGGCCGTCGGCTTCGCCGACGTTCGCTCCGGCATCCTGCCTCCGCAGTCCGGGTCCCGGGTCCCGGCTCCAATGAGCCGCAGCGCCACCGCCACGATCCATCTGGATGCCTTGCGCGCCAATCTGGCGCGTGTGCGTTCGCTCGCCGGTGATGTGAAAGTGATGGCGGTGGTGAAGGCCGATGCTTACGGGCACGGCCTCGAACGTTGCGCGCGCGCATTGGGTGCCGCCGACGCGTTCGGCGTGGCCTCGATCGCCGACGGCTTGCGCCTGCGCGCGGCCGGCCATCGCCGGCGCATCGTGGTGCTCGCGGGGCCGGATGCGCCGAGCGATCTTGCCGAGATGCGCAGGTTGCATCTGGAAGCGGTCATCCACCACGAATCGCAAATCGGGATGCTGGAAGACGAACACGGCGGCGAGCCGCTGAGGATCTGGCTGAAACTCGATACCGGGATGCACCGATTGGGTTTCCCGTGCGAACGCGCCGGCGAATTGCGTGCACGTCTCGTCGCATTGCCTTCGGTCGACCCCGGGGTCGTGCTGATGACGCATTTCGCATCCTCCGACGAATTCGACAACGATCTGACCGCGCGCCAGACGCAACGTTTCTTCGCTGCAACAAGGGAGGTCCCCGGTGAGCTTGCGTTGTCGAATTCCGCGGGCTTGCTGGGTTGGCCGCAGGCACGCGGCGACTGGGTGCGGGTCGGCGGCCTGCTGTATGGCCTCTCGGTCGAGGAGGGGAAGAGCGGCGCCGACTTCGGCTTCGCCCCCGCGATGACGCTGACCACGCGCCTGGTCGCGGTCAACCGCGTCGCGCGCGGCGAGCGCGTCGGTTACGGCGCGACCTGGGAATGTCCGGAAGACATGCGGATTGGCGTTGCCGCGATCGGCTACGGCGACGGTTATCCGCGCAGTGCACCGAGCGGGACGCCCGTGCTGGTCGGTGACCGTGCGGCGGCGATCGTCGGCCGCGTGTCGATGGACCTGATCACGCTGGATTTGCGACGTGCACCCGACGCACGCGTCGGCGACGCGGTGACGCTGTGGGGTCCGCAGCTCCCGGCCGAGACCGTCGCGCGCCACGCCGGCACCATCTCCTACGAACTCACCTGCGGCGTCACCCGCCGGGTGCTGTTTGCCGAGGATGGTGTGTGATCCGCGCAGGGTCGCTCCGGGCGTGGTTGGACCCCGCGTACACCGACGAGTATGCTGACCGCGAGGGCGCGGTCTGTATCGCGAGGGTTCGTCTGCACAGGGACGGCGGGGGTTGAACCACGATGGTGGAATCCGGTTACGGGGATTGGCACGAATACTCGCAGGCGCGTCGGGTACGTGGCCCGGACGCGCTGGAGTACCTGGCCGTCGCGGTCACGATCCTGGTGGTGCTGGCTGGCGCGGCCGCATTCCTGGTGCATCCGATGCACATCGTGCAGGCGACGGAAGGCTACATGGCGGCGGCGTCCGTCAAACCGGACATGATCGTGCACCGGGCCGTCCACGGCTCGTGGCCCGCGCCGGATGATCCGGTCGTGGACGATATGACATCGCATTTCCAGGGCCTTTTCGTCCGCCATGTTTCATTCGCGCCGGACCACGCGCTCGTGGTGGACGTTTCGTTTCCGGATCGGTTGCAGATCGGCGGTCCGCGCGAGACCGACGCAAACCACGCGGCCGGTACCTTGAGCTTCAGGCTTGCATTGCTTGGCGTACCGGGGGCGTATTCGGTGATGTGGCTGTGTGGGCACGCGATGCCGCCTTTGGGGCCCGGCAAGGCATTCGGCCGGGACCGGACCACGCTCGCCGTCAACGATTTGCCGTTTGGATGCCGGGGGCAACAACCGTGACGTCACGCGACGAGGCCCTTGGCGCAGAGGCCGGTTTCGCGGCCCGGCAGTATGGCCATTTGATCGAGTCCGGCTTGAGCGGAGACGAGGCGCGCGCGCGGCTGACTCGCGTGCTGGGTGAGGATGCGGTCAACTTGCCCGGGCCCGCCGACGCGTCGCAGGCGGACGCGCACCCCAGCGAACTGGACCGGATCGCCGAACTCGCGCGCCGCTTCGGTGGTGACGGGTTCGCGGCGCGGACCGCCTGGTCGCGCGCCTGCGACCGTGCGCAGCTGTTCGCGCTTGACTGGTGGCGTCCGGTACGCAGTTTCGTGTTGTACGCGTTGTATCTGTACGTGCTTGCGATCGCCGTGGTGCTGCTGTTTGTCACCGTTGTGTTGCCGTCGTTTGCGTCGCTGGATCGCATGACCGGTGTGTGGCGGCGCGGCGCGGCGGCGTGGGTCATGGCACACGACGGCGTGCGCCTGATCCTGCCCCTGGTGTGCGTCGGCGCATTGCTGATCCTGTTTGCGCTGGGCATGCTGGCGGCCCGTCGCGCCGTGGCCAGCCTGCGGCCGCTGCCGGGCGCCGCGAACCGGGACGCGTTGTACGGCGCCAGCGGCCGGACGTATGCGCTGGTGCGGACGTTCGAGCAACTTTCGGCGCTGGATCGCGCCGGGGTGTCGCGGGAGTCCATGTCCAGGGCGCTGCAACAGCTTGGCGGCGACATCCGCGTCCGGCGCATGCGGGCGCGCTGGGATACGACATCGGCGCGCCTCCAGCAGGCGCTCGAGCTCGGGACCTTCCGGGCCGAGGTCGCGTGGCAGAAGCGCGAGGCCTGGTCGCAAGTGCAGACACACTGGGAACTTGCGCGCGACCGATGCATCCTCGTCGCGCGCATCCTGTTCTACATTTTCGTCGGTTACCTGGTCACGGTGCTGTACCGGCCGATTTTCGCCCTCGCCCTGCAGATGATGCCCAAGCCATGAATACATCCCGCACGCACGGTTTCACCCTGATCGAACTGATGGTCGTGGTCGCCATCATCGGCGTGCTCGCCTCGATCGCCATTCCGGCCTACAACATCTACATCCTGCGCGCCGAAGCCGCCGAAGCGTTTTCGCTGGCCGGATTCGCCAAGCCGAAGGTACAGGACTATTTCCATCGCCACGGCGAGTTCCCGGCCGACAATCGCGCTGCCGGCCTGCCGTCGGCGTCTTCGATCATCGGCCACTACGTCGGGGCGGTGGCGGTCCACGACGGTGCGGTCGACATCACGTTCCGCAAGCAGGACATCAACGAGGGATTGCGCGGCGGCGTGCTGACCCTGCGTCCGCTGGTGGTGGACGGGAGCCCCGAAAGTCCGATCGCGTGGGCATGCGGCACCAGCAAGATTCCATCGGGCATGCACGCGGTCGGCCAGGACCACACCACGCTGGCCGCGAAATACCTGCCGAGCCTTTGCCGCTGATGGCCAAGGCGAAAACCGCGTACGTGTGTTCGGATTGCGGCGCCGAATATCCGAAATGGCAGGGCCAGTGCGAGGCCTGTGGTCAGTGGAACACGCTTTCGGCCTTCGTGGTGCAGCCGGCCACGAAGGCCGCGGCGGCGGTCGCCGGTCGCGGCGCCGGTTACGCGGGCGTGGACGTTGCGCGGGTACAACCATTGACGCAGGTTGCAGGCGAGGTCGAAACGCGGCATTTGATCCGCATCGGCGAACTCGACCGGGTGCTGGGCGGCGGACTGGTGGAAGGTTCGGTGGTGCTGGTCGGCGGCGATCCCGGCATCGGCAAATCCACGCTGCTGTTGCAGGCGCTGGCCGCGTTGGGCGAACGCCTGCCGGGCCTGTACGTCAGCGGCGAGGAATCGCTGGCACAGATCGCGGCGCGCGGGTACCGGCTCGGCTTGCTGCTGGATCCCCTGAAGGCACTCGCCGAAACGTGCGTCGAGCGGATCATCGAACACGCCATCGCCGAAAGACCACGCGTACTCGTGATCGATTCGATCCAGACCATCTGGACCGAAACCCTGCCGGCGGCGCCGGGCTCGGTGTCGCAGGTGCGCGAATCGGCGGCGCGGCTGGTGCGCTACGCCAAGGAAACCGGAACCTGCGTGTTCCTGGTCGGACACGTGACCAAGGAAGGCGGCATCGCCGGCCCCCGCGTGCTCGAGCACATGGTCGACGCGGTGCTGTATTTCGAGGGCGAGGTCGGCTCGCGGTTCCGGGTGTTGCGCGCGTTCAAGAACCGGTTCGGGGCGGTCAACGAATTGGGCGTGTTCGCGATGGGCGACAAGGGCCTGCGCGAAGTGCCGAATCCGTCCTCGATTTTCCTCACCGGCCACCAGGGCGCGACGCCCGGCAGCGCGGTGATGGTGACCCGCGAGGGCACCCGCCCGCTGCTGGTGGAAGTGCAGGCGCTGGTCGACCAATCGAGCCTGGGCAATCCGCGCCGCGTGGCACTGGGACTGGAACAGAATCGCCTCGCGATGCTGCTGGCGGTGCTGCACCGGCACGGCGGCGCCGCGGTGTTCGACCAGGACGTGTTCGTCAACGTGGTTGGAGGCATCCGTGTGCAGGAAACCGCGGCCGATCTTCCCGTGTTGTTGGCGGTGCTTTCGAGCTTCAGGGACCGTGCGCTTCCGGAAAAAACCGTCGCGTTCGGCGAAGTGGGTTTGTCCGGCGAGGTGCGCCCGGTTCCGAACGGCGAAGAACGCTTGAAAGAGGCCGCGCACCACGGCTTCCGGCGCGCGATCGTGCCCAAAGCGAATGCGCCGAAAAAAACCTCGCGCATCGGCGGACTCGAAGTCGTCGGTGTGGAAACACTGCGCGAGGCGATCGATGCGGCCGGCGGCTGACCCGCACGCCACACCGATGTGGCGCTAGCATGGGACCCGCCCCGCGAGCGGGCGGTCGGCGATCCGATGAGCCGGCACGGAATCGATCGAAGTGACGGGTTGCGCCCGAAGCGGCTGCGCGCAAGCGTGAGGCGACGCTAGCGCGAATTCGATCGAGCCTGTATCCGGTACACCACGCTGAGTACCGTCCACGCGAACGCCGTGCCGATCAGGCCGATGCCGAGACCGCCCAGCCCGATCGCAACCCCGATCGCGGCAGTGGCCCAGATGTCCGCGGCGGTCGTCAATCCCTCGATCCTGCGCTCGGAGGCGTGCTTCAGGATCACGCCGCCGCCCAGGAATCCGATGCCGGTGGCGATGCCCTGGATCACGCGCGACAGCGCGTCCGGGTTCATCGCGAATTGCTCGGGCACCACCACGAAGGTGGCGGCGCCCAGCGCAACGAGGATATGGGTGCGCAACCCCGCCGGTTTGTCCGAGCGTTCGCGTTGCCAGCCGAGCACCGCGCCGGCCAGCATCGCGCCGAGCAGCCGGATCAGTACCCGCAGCAGTGCAGTGCCGTCGGGCAGCCCACCGGTGAGTTCGTCGATCAGCACGTTCAAGGCGGTGGTCCCGAAGTGGGTCGCGGCGGCTCCAGGGGTTGCAATGTCGCGCCGCTTGCATCGATGCGCAGCACCGAACCTTGATCGTACCAGTCGCCCAGCACGATGCGTTGCGCGGGCTTCCCGTCCAGCCGGAACTCGTGGATGGCCGGGCGGTGCGTGTGGCCGTGAATCATGCGCGTGACGCCTGCCTTGCGCAGCGCGGCCTCCACGGCGTCCTGGTTGACGTCCATGATCGCCATGTCGGTTTGCGAAGTGTGCGTGCGGCTGGCGTCGCGCGCCTGCGCCGCGAACGCCCGCCGCTCGGCCAGGGGTTTGGCGAGAAACGCCGCCTGCCACGCTGGATCGCGGACCTGCTTGCGGAACGCCTGGTACGCGGCATCGTCGGTGCACAGCACGTCGCCGTGCAGGATCAGCGTGGGCGTTCCGTGCAGGTCGACAACCGTCCCGTCGGCGAGGATGTCCATGCCACCGCGGTGCGCGTAATCCTCACCCAGAAGGAAGTCGCGGTTGCCGGCGATGTAGTGCACCGGCACGCCGGCATCGGCGACGCCGTGCAACGCGGTCGCGATGCGCGCATTCAACGGCGCATCGTCGTCGTCGCCGACGTAGGCCTCGAACAGGTCGCCCAGCACGTACAGCGCGTTTGCCTTGCGCGCCTCTGCGGCGCAGAACATTTCGAAGTCCCCGACGATGTGCGGGCGTGCATCGTCGAGGTGCAGGTCGGAAATGAAGAGCGTCGTGGCCACCGCCTGGGGCGTCTCCAAAGTCACCATGTCCTTCCCGTGACGTCATTCCCGCTTCCGGGCGAATGACGAGCAAAAGATGATCGGCCTTTCGCCATCAGTGCCCGGCGGGCTTCTTCGTGGCCGGCGCCGATGCCGGCACCTGGCCGGTCACCGGCGACACCGGCTCGGCGGTGGGGTGCGCGGCTTCGCCGATCAGCCTGGCGCCCTCGATCACCACCAGCGGACGCGGGACGTCGCCGATGAAGGGGCCTTGCGGGCCGGTGGGCAGGTTGTCGATCTTGTCGACGATGTCCATGCCTTTCACGACCTTGCCGAACACCGCGTAGCCCCAGGTCATGCCGCTCTGGTTGCCGACGTAGTCGAGGCGCGGATTGTCCACCACGTTGATGAAGAACTGCGCGGTCGCGGAATCGACGTCGGGGCCGCGCGCGGCGGCCACGGTCCCTCGCAGGTTGGACAGGCCATTGTTGGCCTCGTCCGGAATCGGCGGCAGGGTGCGCTTGGGCTGCAGTTCGCGCGTGTACAGGCCGCCCTGGATCAGGTACCCCGGGATCACGCGGTGGAACACGGTGCCTGCGTAGAAGCCGTCCTTCACGTACTGGAGGAAATTGGCGACGGTCTTGGGCGACTTGTCGGGAAACAGTTCGATCACGATGTCACCCATCGAGGTCTTGATCTCCACCTGCGGATGCGCAGGGGCCGCGGGGGCGGCACTCGAAGATGCCGTTGCCGGAGGCGGCGCGGCGAGCGCGACCGACGGCACGGCGAACGCGAACAGGACGGGCAGCGTCCAGCGGAGCGGGCGGAGACGGCTATTCATGGCTCGGGACAGGGTAGCGTGGGGACGACATTTTATGCGAGCTGGGCGAGCTCTGATTTTGCTCGTCATACCGGCGAAGGCCGGACTGCGTTTGCAGGATTGCAAACGCGAACGCCGCAGGCGGCCCGGAGGGCGAGCGCCATGGACGGCGCGAGTAATCCAGTAGAGAAGGAGATCGCGGCCTGTGGCCACGATACAAAGTCAAACCGGGCCCCGGCCTGCGAAAAGACAAGACGGCGCTACGCGCCGGGCGACGATGAAGAACGTTGATCAGAGGTCCCCTGGACGCGCGGCATGGATCGCCCGCAGCGGTCACGGCAGCAGGCAACGGCTGTCGGCACAGGCGCCGAACGAAAATCCGGTCTGGCGCTCCCCACCCTGCAACTGGTTGCCGTAGCTGCCGTCCCGGTCGAGATGGCGGCGCCGGATCTCCAGCACGATCGGCGTGATCTGGGCGATCCGGGAGTCGATTTGCGCGCGGGTGTAGTAATCGAGGTCCTTGCGATCGAGCAGGCGGTGCAACTGGTCGAGTGCTTCGGCGGCGCGGCCGGACAGGAACGTGGCATCGGCGTACGCGATTCCGGCGTGCACTTCGTCGCCCGCGACGTGGCAGGCGTGGCCATACGCCGAATACAGGGACGGTTCCGAGTCGTCGTCGAGCAGCGGTTTCAGCAGCCCCTGCGCGATTTTTGCGCTGGCCCTGGTGCCGTCGTCGAGCAGGGCGCGGCTGTAATCCAGCACGATGGCCGGGTCGTTCGGCCACATGGCGTTCAACGACGCATAGCGCTGCAACGCCTTGTTGCGTTCGCCGGCGTGGCGTTCGGCGTCGGCCAATCCAAGCGCGAGGGTCACGTCGCCAGGCCGCGCATCGGCCAGCGATTGCATCACCGGCACGGCCTTGGCCGCCTGGCCCAGCTGCACCAGTGTCAACGCATAGCCGTAACGGTTGTCGACGCGGGCCGCGAACGCCTTGCTGCTGGCCATGTTGCGGGTGTAGTAATCCAGCGTGGCGCGTGGATTGGCCGAGGTCAGTGCACGCACCCGTTCGCGCATCAATTGGTATTGGAGTTCGCTGGGCTCGCGGATGGAATTATCGAATAGCGCCGAGGGATTCTTGACGAAAGGTAGCGGCAGCATGCCGTAGCCGGATGGATCGGTCGTCGTGCCATCGAACTCACCCGACTGCCATTTCTTGCAGTGCGCTACGTCGGTCTGCACGCTCACGCATGCATTGACGGCCTTCATTTGCTGGTCCAGCACCCGCGCGCGGGCGCGCGCATCGGCGATGCGCACGCTGCTGACCGGGTGGGACTGCAGGAAGTCCGGAATGTTGCCGGCAGCCATGCCCCCCTGGCCGCCCGGTCGGATCAGGGCCTGCATGTGCGCAAACACGGTCGCCATCGCCACCGGGTCGAAACCGGCCTTGGCGAGCGTCTCGATGCCCACGTGGTCGGCCTCCTCCTCGTCCTTGCGGGTGAAATCGATCTGGTGTTGCTGCATCATCGCCATCACCGAGATGAGTGCCCCCATCGAGGCGTCCGCGGTGCCGGCCGTGTAGGGCGAGTTGTTCCCGTAGCCGTAGCCGTAAGGTGCGGTCGCCACCCCCCGCGAATCCGACTCCATCCGGGATGCAGCGAGTGCGGCAGCCAGGGCGCCGAGCACGTACAGCGGCATCGACTTCTTTTGTTCTTCCATCGCTCTTTGCAGGTGATGCTGGCTGATGTGCGCCAGCTCGTGCGCCATCACGGCCGCCAGCTCGTCCTGCGACCGGGTGGCGGTGAGCATGCCCGAGAAGATGAAAACGTAACCGCCGAAGGTTGCGAACGCGTTGATCTGCGGAACGTCGATGAGGGTGAACGTGTAGTGCTGGGTCGGGTCCGAGCTGACCGAAGCGAGCCGGTAACCGAGCGTGTCCATGTACTGGTCGACCTGGGGATCGTCGAGCACCAGGTGCGCGGCACGCAATTCGCGCAGGAACTGGGCGCCGTATTGCCGGGCTTCCTGCGGAGAGATCACGGTGTCGGCCGAACTGCCGAGGCTGGGCAGGCGTACATCGGCCTGTTGCGCGGCAGCCGGCAGCGCCAGCGCCAGCGTCACGGCGAGGGTCGACAAAACATGCGGGCGAAGGACGGATGGCATGGCGTGAGCGTACAGGGTTCACATTCGACCGGAAGCGGGCCGGTTGGTTCGCCCCGGGCAGGATCAAGATAAGGCCATGCAAGGCGCGAAGCCAGTCGCAGCGGGAACGTGCCCGGCGCGGTAAAATCCCCTGCAGGAGCCGCGATTTCCCACACGCATGGCCGACATCGAGATCTATTCCACCGCGATCTGCCCCTATTGCAACGCCGCCAAGAACCTCCTGAAGGCCAGGGGGCTTGCGTGGCGCGAACGGCGGATCGATACCGACCCCGCCGCGCGCGCGGCGATGATGGAGCGCGCCCCGAATGCCCGCACCGTGCCGCAGATTTTCATCAACGGCGTGCTGGTCGGCGGCTTCGAGCAGCTGGCGGCGGCCGAGCGCAGCGGCAAACTGAACGAGATGTTGCGCGAGCCATCCTGATCGCTGCCGCCGAGCGCGGCGGCAAATTGGCCGAGCTTTTGCAAGCTGCGTCGTAACGCCCGATAATTCCGGTTTTGTTTGTCCAGACCGTCGTGCTCATTGCGTCCGGCGGAACCTGCTGTTGCGAGAAGTCAGGCCACGGAGCCCTTGGCCATGGACGGCAGCTTTGGCCGTTCCGGATTGCCATGGCGTGCGTCGTTGGCGCTTGTCAGAAGGTCCGGCGAAACAGCGATCAGGGATGATCGCAGGACAAAGGAGTTGCGTGTGAAGAAAACCATTGCGGTGATCCGTGGCGACGGCATCGGCCCGGAAATCATGGACGCCACCTTGAGGGTGCTGGATGCGCTGGGTTGCGGGCTCGGATACGATTTCGTCGACGCCGGCATGGCCGCGCTGGACAAGCACGGTGACCTGTTGCCGCAGGCGACCCTCGACACCATCGCCAGGCACCGCGTCGCCCTCAAGGGTCCGCTGACGACACCGATCGGAAAGGGCTACAGCTCGCTGAACGTGGCGCTGCGCCGGCATTTCGACCTGTATGCCAACGTGCGGCCCGCGATCAGTTTCCCCGGAACCCGGGCGCGCTACGAAAACATCGACATCATCACCGTGCGCGAAAACACCGAGGGCGCGTACCTTCAGGAGGGCCAGATGGTGTCCCCGGACGGCGAGATCGCGCAGTCGATCGTGCGCAATACCCGCACCGGGGCCAGTCGCATCGTGCGCCACGCGTTCGAGCTGGCGGTGAAGAAGGGCCGCAGGAAGGTGACGGCCGTGCACAAGGCCAACATCATCAAGACCGCGTCGGGCCTGTTCCTCGATGTCGCCCGCGAGATTGCCGGGCAACATCCGCAGATCGAGTTCAACGAGATGATCGTCGACAACACCTGCATGCAACTGGTGATGAATCCGTGGCAGTTCGACGTGATCGTGACCACCAACCTGTTCGGTGACATCATTTCCGATTTGTGCGCCGGCCTCGTGGGCGGCCTGGGCTTGGCGCCAGGCGCCAACATCGGCAAGGATGCGGCGATATTCGAAGCGGTGCACGGTTCCGCGCCCGACATCGCCGGCAAGAACGTCGCCAATCCCTGTGCCTTGTTGCTGGCTGCCGCCGAAATGCTGGATCACCTGGGCATGACCGCCAGGGCGACGAAGGTCCGCGATGCGATCCGT
>DASUKQ010000008.1:0-2778 GCA_036278635.1 Rhodanobacteraceae bacterium | reverse complement strand
TCAGCGTCGGATTCAACGCGCGGCCGGTGGACGTGTACCGCGCGTTGCGGGCGTTGAACCCCTCGCCGTACATGTATTTCTTCGATCTCGGCGAAACCCGGATCGTGGGTTCGTCCCCCGAAATCCTGGTACGCCTGAAGGATGGCAAGGTCATCGTGCGGCCGCTCGCCGGCACCCGCAGGCGCGGGGCAACGCCCGAGGAAGACACGGCGCTGGAAAAAGAGTTGCTGGCCGATCCCAAGGAACGCGCCGAACACCTGATGCTGATCGACCTCGGCCGCAACGACATCGGCCGCATCAGCGAAATCGGCAGCGTGGAGGTCAGCGACTCGTTTTCGATCGAGCGCTACTCGCACGTGATGCACATCGTGTCGCAGGTCGAAGGCACGCTGCGGCCGGACATGAGCTGCATGGACGTGCTGCGCGCGACCTTCCCGGCCGGCACCGTATCGGGCGCGCCCAAGATTCGCGCCATCGAGATCATCCAGGAGCTGGAGCCCTTCAAGCGCAATGTCTATTCCGGTGCGATCGGCTGGATCGGCTGGTGGGGCGACGCCGACACCGCGATCGCGATCCGCACCGCGGTGATCCAGGACGGCCGCCTGCACGTGCAGGCCGGCGCCGGCATTGTGTACGACTCCGACCCTGCCGCGGAATGGGAAGAAACCATGAGCAAGGCCCGTGCATTGTTCCGCGCGGTGGCGCAGGCTGCAAAAGGGCTTTGAATCTGCTTTCCCCTCTCCCTCCGGGAGAGGGTGGCGCGCAGCGCCGGGTGAGGGTTCGCACTCGCTTGTGCCGAAACAAAGAGCAACCCGATCGCCGCTGACGTGAGCGGGATCAAAACGTGGACGTCGCGTCAGTTGACGGCGTGCACCTGCACTACCGCCGGGTCGTCGGCGTGCAACAGCAACAGACGGCGCACGCGGTCCTGCCACAGTCGTCCGAACTCGCGCTTCTGCGCGTCGTCGGCCTGGCCCGCCAGGATCGACTGGATCAGCATGCGCTGCATCGGGTCGGGCGGGACCGTGCTGGCGTCGAACTGCACCTCGACCGTGCGGCCCGTGTCGTCACGGCGAAAACGGATGCCGGCGATGCCTTCGGAGGCGTAGTGCAACAGCTCGTTGCGCGCGTGGCGGCCGCCGAGCCCCTTGAAGCCGTTGTCGGCGGCGGCTCCGGTGACCAGGGTCAGCACCTGCGCGATCACCCCCGTGACGCCCGCGTCCTCGGGACCGTCCAGATACACACTGACGCCGCCGCGTTCGGGTAATCCGTCGTCATACAAATGGCGCAGCGCGGCCCGCGCGCTGAGCCACCCGCCGGCGACGGTGGGGCAGGAGTGCCCGGCCAGCCTCACCGCGTCGGCGTAGTGGTACTCGATCACGCCGTCGTCGCTGGCGCCCAGCAGTTGCGCGAGCCCATCGTGCAACCGGAGCGCCGGCACTTCGGCGAAGAAATCAGGGAAGGCCATTATTGCGTGACCACGAAATCGATCACGACCGGTCCGTCGCCGCCGCGTTGCCGGTAGATCACGTCGACGCGCTCACCGTAGCGTTGGCGCATCTGGTTGAGCAGCGGAATCGGGTCGTGGTCGTTGACGAAGCGCATCGCCTCGCCCGCCTGCAACGCATCGAGCGCGCCGAAGATGGCCGAGTGGCGAAAGCGATGTGCAATGGCGCGCGCGTCGAACGGGTAGGTCTGGTAGGTCGCGGTTTCGGCGGGCGTATTCATGCAGGGTACGTGCGTAGTGGGAACGACGCAAAGCATGCGCCGCACGTGCGCCGGACATCTTGACCTGTGTCAGGGATTGGCCAGGGGTGCCGCGGAAGGACCGTCGGTGAGGAACGCATCGCGTTGCGTGGCCGCTTCATCGCCGATCCTGCGGACTGCGGCGTAGAAGCGCGGCCAGTCTTGGTCGCATTGCCTGAACAACGCGGCGAATGCCGGCACGCCGCGGTCGTACAGCCCGAACGGCAACAGCTTGGCGTTGTTGATCGGCGTGTCGAACCAATGGTCGTAGTCGCGGTTGCCGTGCCAGGCCGTGTCGCGCAGGTGTTCGTATTGCCCACGCATGTGGGCAATCGTCTGTTGCTTGCGCTGGAGTTTTTCCGCGTCGGGCAGGTCGCTGGCGTACAGCGTCTCCAGTTGCTTGCGTGTCGCGAGCACCAGTTCGGTGAATTGTTTCCGGCGCGCCGCGATGGCGGGATCGGGCGGCGGCAGGTCGTTGTCGGCGTGCCATTGGCGAAGCCCCTCGCGCTGCACGAAGGTAGCGAAGGATTCGTTGAACGCGGTGTCGTTCTTGACGTAGTACTGCTGGTGCGCGAGTTCGTGGAAGATCGTGCCGATCATTTCGTCGTCGCTCCAGTGGTCCATCGTGCTGAGCAACGGGTCGGCAAAATGACCCAGTGTGGAATACGCCGGTACGCCTCCGATCCATACGTCGTCGCCCTGTTTCGCCAGCTTGTCCGCGAGTTGCTGCGCCCGGTCGTGCTGGTAGAAGCCCTGGTATGCGACACAGCCCGCGATGAGGAAGCAGTGTTCGACCGGTTGCAGCGACAGCACCGGCGTCGCAAACACGTTCCACATCACGAAGGGCCGGTGGATGTCGGCGTAGGTCGTGTAGCTCTTGTTGCGCGGCAGTTTCAGCGTGTCGGAGGCGAACGCGCGGGCGCGCAGCGCCAGTTTCAGGCGTGCGCGCAGGGCCGGGTCGACATGGGGATCCGCGATCATTCGGGTCATCGGGACCCGCGCGCGCAGCACGGCCATTTCGCCGGCCGCAAG
>DASUKQ010000007.1:0-4933 GCA_036278635.1 Rhodanobacteraceae bacterium | reverse complement strand
CAGCAGCATCTTGCGGAAACTTTCCGCGTCCGCTTCCACGCGGCTGGCGAAATCCACGCGATCCAGCTTGGTGACCCCGTCGACCAGCTCGGTCACGACGGGGCCGAAGCCCCCCTCGAGTTGCACCCGGGTCAGCCCGGTGTCTTCGAGGGTGTCGTGCAGGATCGCCGCGATGATGGTTTCGGCATCCAGCCGCAGGCCGGCAAGGATCGAGGCCACCGCCAGCGGGTGGGTGATGTAGGGCTCGCCGCTCTTGCGGCGCTGGCTGGCGTGGGCGTGCGCGCTGACCGCGTAGGCGCCGCGCACCCGCTCGATCTGCTCGGGGGGCAAATACGTCGCAAGCTGCCCGGCAAGCGCGTCGATCGCCGCGGTCTCGACCGGTTCGGCGAGCGGCCGAGCCCCGTCGGAAGCCTTGGCCCTGGATTTTGCCTTGCGCTTGCGCATGTCCGCAAGCTAGACAGGCGGCGTGCGCGAGTCAATACGCGCCGCGTGCCCGGACTGCCACGGCGGACCCCGCGGGTCCGCATCCATTACAACTCGTCGGCGCCCTTGGCCATGTCCTCGTCCACTTCCGCGGCCGCCCATTCCAGGGCCTCGCGGTCGCGACGCTCGCGCTCGACGCGATCGATTTCGTCGATGGTCGGCATGTCGATGGTCTGGTCCGCGATTTCGCGCAGGGCCAGCACGGTCGGCTTGTCATTTTCGGGATCGATGGTCGATTCGACGCCGTTCTCGAGCTGACGCGCGCGACGCGTGGCCATCAGGACCAGTTCAAAACGATTGTCGACCACCTTCAGGCAGTCTTCCACGGTGATGCGGGCCATGTTGTCGGTTCCGGTGGTGTCGCAAACTTCCAGATTGTACCAGCAACGCTGCATTTGTCGATCCGCGGCCCATCGCGGCGCGATGGGCCGCGGTCCCGCCGGGCGTGCCGATGGTCGTGGCGATCGGCACGGCACCACGTACAATCGCGCCCTTGCATCGCAACCCCGCAGACCCTATCAACGATCCATGGCACGCACCCGCCCATCACGAGTCGCGCAACGCCTCATGATCGCCTGTCTCGTCGGCGCCCTCGCGGCCTGCGCGGTGGCGCCACCGCGCACCGACGATCCCATGCAGAACTTCAACCGCAAGATGTTCGCGTTCAACCGGTTCGCGGACAAGGTGGCGATCCGGCCTGCAGCCAAGGCGTATGTCAAGGTCACCGGTCCGAAGGAACGGATCCTGATCGGCAATTTCTTTTCGAACCTCAGGACCCCCGTCACGATCATCAACGAGGTGCTGCAGGGTCGTCCGGTGCCCGCGTTGCAGTCCACCGGGCGCTTCGTCATCAATACCACCCTCGGGTTCCTCGGGTTCTTCGACCCGGCAAGCGAAATGAAGCTGCCCGGACATCCCACGGATTTCGCGGTCACGCTGGCGAACTGGGGCGTGCCGGAGGGGCCGTTCCTGGTCCTGCCCTTCATCGGTCCGACCACCGCGCGCGACGTGTGGCGCCTGCCGGTGGACAGCTATTTCGATCCGCTCGGCTGGTATGCGCGCGACCATGACCTCAAGTGGAACGCGCAGTACCTGCCGAGCCTCGCCTACCTCGTGACCCTGCGGGCACGCGCGCTGCCGCTCGACAGTGTGCTCGACACCGCGTACGACCCCTATGCCTTCATGCGCGACGCGTATCGCCAGAACCGACTGAACGAGATCTACTACGGCAATCCACCGCTTTCGGCCATCGAGGAACTGCAGGGCACCAGCCCATCGGACGAGGATGGCCAGGATCTCGACCAGTTGCTCGAACAACAGAAGGCGTACGAAAAGTCGCACGGCATCGACCAGAACGGCGTGCCGGCGCCGGGCGCATCGTCGGCACCGGCCGCGCCGGCCTCGAGCGCGGCATCGCCGCCTGCACCGTCCAGCATCCAGCCGGCGCCCGCGAGCTCGGCGGCCTGAAGGACGCTCAGGCCACCGCCGCCGCCGGCTCCAGCAGCGCCGCCACGTCGCTGACTTCCGCCAGTGCGTGCAGCCCTTCGGGCCAATGGGTCACCCGCAGATGACGGCCGGCGCGATTCGCGGCAGCGGCCAATGCGATGACGCAGGCGAGCCCGGCACTGTCGGCGCGCGTCACGCCCGCCAGATCCAACTGCGTCTGGGTGCCGCCCGCCAGCGCGCGCGCGCCCTCCGCGAAGACGTGCGCTGCGGAGCCAAACGTCAAGGCGCCGGTGAGCACCAGCGTGTTCCGGTCGGGCTGGTCCAGCTTCGCCCCATCGATGGAATCCCGCGCGCCGCGCATGACGTCAGTGTCCGCCGTCCTTTTGCTTCATTTCGTCGACGGCGGCGGCGCCTTGCGTCTGCAGGCGCTTGATCAGCCCGTCAATGCCTTCGTTGTTGATCTCTGCGTCGACCTGGTTGCGATAGTTGGTGATGTAGGAAATGCCCTCGACGATCACGTCGTAGGCCTTCCAGTCGCCCGCCGATGTCTTGCGAAAGGCGTAATCGACCGAAAGACTCTTGCCGCTGTCGAGCTTCACCTGGGTGCGCACGATCGTGCGCCGCTGATCGAGCGGTCCCTGCGCCGGCAACACCTTCACCGCGCCGCGCGTGTACGCGACCAATCCCTCGGCGTAGCGGTGGGTCAATGCGTTGTAGAACGCACGCGAAAATTCCACCCGCTGTGCCGGGGTCGCCTCGCGCGCGTGCCGGCCGAGCACCAGCAATGCCGCGTAATCCATGTCGAAGTGCGGCAGCACGATCCCGTCGATGATCTGGATCATCTGATCGGGATGCTGGCGCAATGTTGCCTGATGGCCCTGGATGGCGTTGGCAAGCTCGTCGGCGATCGACTGGACGATTTGCTGCGGCGTCTGCTGGGCCGCGGCGACCGAGGGCACGGTCAGCGCCAGGCCGAACAACGCCACCACGACCAGCAATGGGAAACGTTTCAACATGTTCTTCTCCTCGACTCCATCTCCTCACCCCGTGGCAGCGCCGCGGGGCAACGATATTTTCAGGGTTTGCCGGATGCCGGCGGGGTGCTGGACGCGGGCGCGGAACCGTCGGTTTTCGGACCGCCATTGACCAGGAACTTCCCGATCAGGTTCTCGATGCTCATCGCCGATTGGGTCAGGATCATCTCGTCGCCGTTTTTCAGGAAATCCGGTGACCCGCCGGGCTGGATGCCAACGTACTGGTCGCCCAGTAAACCGCTGGTGAATATTGCTGCCGAGGAATCATCGGGAATGTCGTTGTACTGCGTGGCGATCGACATGACCACCAGCGCATCCATCCGTTGCGGTTCCAGCTGGATCGACTGCACGTCGCCGATGCGCACGCCCGCGATCTTGACCGGCGCGCGTTCCTTGAGCTGGCCGATGTTCTGGAAACGCGCCTTGATCGTGTAGCTGTCGCCACGGTGGATGTTGGCGACCGACGTGGTCTGGGTCGCGAGGTACGCGAGCGCGGCGAAGCCGAGCAGGATGAACAGGCCGGTGCCGATGGCATAACTGGGTCTTGGATTCATGGTGTTGATACCCGAATTGGCGGGAGCACGCGACACGCAGGCCATGGATGGCCGCCATCGAAACGGAGCTTTTCAGTGCACCGTTGCACGGCGCCGAGCATCGCAGGGCCAAGCGGGAGCAAGGCGCGCATGTCCGAGCACAGGGACGTGCGAGTTCGCGCCGGCCCGCTTGGCGCGAGAAGCGCAGGGAAGTTTTGGCAACACGACGTTGCCGAAACCGTCGTGCCCGGTTCGATGGTTTTGGCTACTTTTGCCGAAACAAAAGTAGCCCGCTCGCCGCCGAGGCGAGCGGAACCCGAATCCGGTACTACCTGAAATTTGAAAGCATTTGCGCGTTCCGCGTTCATGTCAAGAACGCCGTCATCACGAAATCGAACGCGAGGATCACGATCGAGGAAAACACCACCGTGCGCGTGGTCGAGTACGCGACGCCCTCGCTGGTCGGCGGCGCAGTGTAGCCCTGGAACACCGCGATCAGGCTGACCACCCCGCCGAACACGATGCTCTTGTACAAGCCGTCGAGGATGTCCCGCTGCAGCGACACCGTCGAGGTCATGTTGCTCCAGAACGTGCCGTTGTCGAGGCCGAGCCATGTCACGCCGACCAGATGCCCGCCGAAGATGCCCATCGCGTTGAACACGCACGCGAGCAGCGGCATCGCGATCACGCCCGCAAGGAAACGCGGCGAGGCCACGTAGGCCAGCGGGTCGACCGCCATCATCGACATCGCATCGAGCTGGTCGGTCGCGCGCATCAGGCCAATCTCGGCGGTGACGGCCGTGCCGGCGCGCCCGGCGACCAGCAACCCTGTAACCACCGGCCCGAGTTCGCGGAACAAACTCAACGCGACCACGGTGCCGAGCGCGGCGGTGCCACCGAAAATCGACAGCGTGTAATAAAGCTGCAGCGCCAGCACCATGCCGACGAACAGGCCGCTGATCATCACGATCACCAGGCTCATTGCACCCACGAACCAGACCTGTCGGCAGGTTTCGCGCCAGTAGCGCAGGCTCTTCGGCAGCGCGCCCAGGATCGCGACGAAAAACAGCCCGCACTCGCCCACCGAGGCGATGCCCTGCAGCAACCAGTGGCGGCGCAGGTTGGCGCTCATCGACGTGTCGCCGCCAGGCCGAGTTCGGTGGCGTAATCGGGCGCCGGGTAATGGAACGGCACCGGGCCGTCGGCTTCGCCCCCGAAGAATTGCCGCGTCCACGGCGAATCCCGGTGCGCCAGTTCGTCCGGCGCGCCCTCGGCCACCAGCTTGCCGTTGGCGATCAGGTACACGCGATCGGCGACCTGCCGGATCGCGGCGAGTTCGTGCGCGACAAGGATCGAGGTGATCCCGAGCGTGCGGTTCAACGTGCGGATCAGCCGCAACACCTGGTTGAGCGCAATCGGGTCCAGCCCGACGAACGG
>DASUKQ010000006.1:0-7335 GCA_036278635.1 Rhodanobacteraceae bacterium | reverse complement strand
CGAGGCGACGAACGCGACGGTGGGAGTGTCGACCTCGAAATTCTCGCCATCGTCCATCTGGCGCACGGCGAGGTTCAACGTTCCTTGCGACAGTTCGATCTGGACACTGCCCTCGTCGAGGTTCAGGAAATCAAACGCGCTGTCGTGGTCGATCCGGACCGAGGCGTTGCCCAACTCCAGCGCGGCGCGGCCGTCGCCCCCGGTCAGCAGGCGGTCGCCGATGACCATCGGGCGGTTGATCTCGATCGAACCCCAGTCGTTTTCACCCGCCGGCGCAAATTGCACCTGGCCGGACAGATAGGCGAGGCGGGCGACGCGGCCGGGCGCCTGGTCGTGGCTGCCGTAATCCCCTGACGGGTCGTAAGGCTGGGGGTTTTCATACTGCTGGGCCTGCACCGCGACGGCGCCGAGCAGCAGGGCGCAGATGCCGGTGGCAACCAGCAGGGGACGCAACAGGCGGAAGCGGGTCATGGGACACCCCCGTTCATGGATCCGGACGCATCTGGCAGTCATCGGTGCGGCGTCCATCGCCCGACACGTCCAGTATGCACAGGGTCCCGCTGAATGCTGACCTGCTGAGTACAGTATTCCGGATCGGACCCCGCGAGCCGTTCAGCCGGGGTTTGGCAAACGTTGCGCGCCCGGCACGAGGCTCGC
The DNA here is from genome assembly GCA_036278635.1 of Rhodanobacteraceae bacterium. Lineage (GTDB taxonomy): Bacteria > Pseudomonadota > Gammaproteobacteria > Xanthomonadales > Rhodanobacteraceae > 66-474. Next base: position 6,678 of record DASUKQ010000006.1, on the reverse strand, counting down.
TAACATCCCGGGTCCAGTGATGGGTCCCGGTGCGGGTGTAGCTCAATGGCAGAGCTGTAGCTTCCCAAGCTACTGACGAGGGTTCGATTCCCTTCACCCGCTTGGACCAGCACTTCCCATGACCGATACGCGCTCCGATCTTCCCGTTCTCGGCTGGCGCGAACGCGTCGCGCTGCCGCAGTTGGGTATCGTCCGGCTCAAGGCCAAGCTCGATACCGGCGCGCGCTCCTCCGCGTTGCACGTGGAATCGCTCGAAACGTTCCGGCGCGGCGGCGCCGACTGGTTGCGCTTCGATGTGGCGCTCACCCGCCATCATCCCCGGCGCGTCGCCTGCGAGGCGCGCGCACTGGATCGCCGGCGGGTTACCGATTCGGGGGGCCACGCCAGCCGGCGCTGGTTCATCGAAACCGATGTGGTGCTGGGCCCGCTTGCCCTGGTCGCCGAGGTCAGTCTTTCCGATCGCCGCGGCATGCTGTTTCCGATGTTGCTCGGACGCACGGCACTGGCGGGTCGCGTGCTCGTCGATCCCGCGCGTTCGTATACGCTTTCCCACCCGACCCGCGCCCCGCAACCGCACCAATGAAGCTCGCCATCCTGTCCCGCAATGCGCGCCTGTATTCGACGATGCGGCTGCTGGCCGCTGCACGCGCGCGCGGCCATCGTGCCCGCGCGCTGGACCCGTTGCGCTGCTACATGCGGATTTCGCACGACGGGTTCGCGGTGCATTACGGCGGGCGCGAGTTGAAGGGCTACGACTGCGTGATTCCGCGGATCGGCGCATCGGTGACGTTCTATGGCACGGCGGTGTTGCGCCAGTTCGAGATGATGGGCGTGTACACGCCGAGTCCGTCCGAAGCAGTGCTGCGCGCGCGCGACAAGCTGCGCAGCCTGCAGATCCTCGCCAGGCACGGCATCGACCTGCCGGCGACAGCGTTCGGCGACAACCCGGACGACACCCGCGACCTGCTGAACATGCTCGGGCCGCCGCCGCACGTGATCAAGCTCAACGAAGGCGCGCAAGGCACCGGTGTCGTGCTGGCGGAGAAGCCGGCCGCATCGCGAAGCGTGATCGAGGCGTTCCGTGGCTTGTACGCCAATTTCCTGGTGCAGGAATTCGTGCGCGAGGCGAACGGCCGCGATATCCGCTGCCTGGTGGTGGGCGGGAAAGTGGTCGCCGCCATGGAGCGTGCCGCGGTCGATGGCGACTTCCGCGCCAACCTACACCGCGGGGGTACCGGGAGCCCGGCGCGGCTGAGTGGCGAGGAACGCCGCACCGCCTTGCGCGCGACCCGGATACTGGGCCTCGGCATCGCCGGCGTCGACCTGTTGCGGTCCGACCGTGGACCCCTCGTGCTCGAGGTCAACGCCTCGCCGGGACTCGAAGGCATCGAGAAGGTGACAGGCGTGGATGTAGCGGATATCGTGATCCGCCACGTCGAAACGGTGCTGGCTTGACTGGCGGATCCGGGGGCGGGTTACGATCCACCTAGTACGAACATAATCGTTGACAGCGGGCCGGGCGTGTGTCTAGCATGGAGACATCCGCGCCGTGACCAATCGAGTGCGCGGCAACGCGTTGGAGAAATGGGACGATGAAAGCGACTACCTGTTTGATTTTCGCGGCCGCGATGGGGGCATTGACGCTGCAGGGTTGTGCCGAAACAGGCGGCACCCGCGCCAGTACCGCACAACCGATGAACCCGTCGGTCCAGGCCGCGGCCGCCCCGGCGCCCACCACCGCCATTCCCGAAGAGGGTGGCAAACCCGTCGTGAAAGCCGATACCGCGGACAACTTCGCGGCGATTGTCGCGGCCATCCATCAACAGATGCAGCCGGGCGGACGCTGGCAGTACATCGACAATCAGGAGCGCAAGACGATCGACGGCAGTTTTGCCGACATGCAGACGCTGTACGACAGGTACGGCAGCGTGGACAAGATGGACCAGAACGCAAGGGCCAGGTTGCTGGCCGACCAGACCACGATCAATGCGATCCTGACCAAGAAGGACGGCGATCGCCTGATCTGTCAAACCATGATGCCCGTGGGTTCGCATCTGCCGGTGAAGACTTGCAAGACTTACGCCCAGATCCAGGCCGAACAGAAGGGCGCGCAGGAATTCCTGCGGACCCGCGATGCGACGATGCAACGGAAAACAGGGAATTGACGGTAGCGACCGGTGAAGCCGCGATTCTGCAAGCGTGCGAAAGTTGACGGACGGGGGCGGACGTGAAGGCCAGTCGCAAGATTGCGTTGCCCCGCCCCACCGCCGCAGAACTGGAGATCCTGCAGGTGCTGTGGGAACGTGGCGATTGCACGGTCCGCGACGTGCACGAGGTGCTGCACCGACGTGACGGCACGGGCTACACCACGGCGCTGAAGCTGTTGCAGATCATGTACGACAAGCAACTGGTCCTGCGCGACGAATCGCAGCGCGCACACGTGTATCGCGCGGCGGTCAGCAAGGAGCGCACCCAGAAGCGGTTCCTGTCCGACCTGTTGCAGCACGTGTTCGATGGTTCGTCGTCGCGCCTCGTGCTGCAGGCTTTGGGCGACCACAAGGCCAGTCGCGAGGAATTGCGCGAAATCCGCGCCCTGCTGAACAAACTCGACAAGGACGCCGGGTCATGAACGTGCCCGACTGGTTCCCGATCGTGGTCCAGTCACTCGGCTGGTGCCTGCTGCATTTTGTCTGGCAGGCCGCGCTCGTGGGCGTGTCGTATGCGATCGCCCGTGCGGTCCTGCCGCGCGGCAATCCGCGCTACCTCGCCGCGATGGCGGCGATGGTGCTGTTGGCGGGTTTGCCGATCGTGACCGGGCTGCACGAGTTCAGGGTGCTGACGGCACCGCCGGTCGATTCCGTCAGTGTCGTGGTCGCCGGCGCGCCCGCGACAGCCTCGTCCCCGGCCGCAACGGTGCAGCCCGGCTGGCTTGCGCCATTGCGTATCGCATTGCCGTGGCTGGTACTCGTGTGGGGTTGCGGCGTGGCATTCCTGGCGCTGCGGGTTTTTCGCCAGTGGCGCGGGCTGCGTGCGGTCGTGCGCGTCGCCGAGACCTTGCCGGCATGGCAGGAACGGGCGCGCCTGCTCGCACTGGGCCTGGGCCTGCGACGCGCCGTCCGCGTGCTGGCGAGCGTGCGGATCGCGACTCCGACCCTGGTCGGGTGGGTGCGTCCGGTCGTGGTGGTGCCGCTGGCGATGCTGGCGCGGATGCCGACCGCCCAGGTGGACCTGATCCTCGCCCACGAATTCGCGCACCTGCGTCGACTCGACCATCTCGCCAACCTGTTCCAGGTGGTCGTGGAGACGCTGCTGTTCTACCACCCGGTGGTGCACTGGATCTCGCGCGACGCGCGCAACGAACGCGAGTTGTGTTGCGACGCATTGGCGTTGCAGGCGACCGGTGGCAAGCGTCGCGATTTCGTGGCGGCACTGGCCGGGCTGGAGGAATTCCGCACGGGCCATGCCGACCTGGCGCTGGCCGCCAGCGGCGGCGTATTGGTGGAACGCGCGTGGTTCATCGCCGGCGCCACGCCCGAGCGGCGGCGGGGGCACGTCGGCCTCACGACGATTCTGGTCGCGCTGCTCGGCGTGGCGGTTGGAGTGGGTTTCGCCTTGCGGCAGGACATGGTGCGGGAGCGCGTCGATCGGGTGCTGGCCGCCAACGCCGCAGCATTGCGGCAAAATCTCGGCGCGCTCGTCGCGGCTTTTCCGGCGCCGGTCCTGCATGGCATTCCGGCGCAACGGCCTGATCTTGCGCCGATGTCACCGGTTGCCCTGGCCCGCCCGGCGTCGAAGGATGCCATGCCAACGCCGGGCGTCCTGTCCGCCGCGATCACGCCGACGCTTGAAATCGCCGATGTCGATGCGGCGCCCATGCGCGTGGCGCCGGCCGTGCCGTCCCGGGCCGCGGCTCCGGCCGCATCTTCACCCTCCCGGTCCGCTCCACGGGCGGTCCACGCCGTGGCGCCGGAGTATCCGCTGCAGGCACTCCGCAATGGCCTGCAGGGCGAGGTCGATGTCGAGTTCACGCTGACCGCCGGGGGCGTGCCGCGTGATCTGCGGGTCGTGGACTCGTCTGCGGCCGGGCTGTTCGATGCGGCCGCATTGCAGGCGTTGTCGCAGTGGCGTTTCGCGCCGCCCGCGGTCGCGGGAAAGCGCTATCGCCAGATCTTCACCTTTCGTCTCGGAGCGAACGCCGGGGCGGCCGCCGCGGTCGCCGACGACGGTTGCGTCCCGAGTACCGGCACGCATATTTGCCGGCACGTGCAGGGACCCCAGCCGGACCTGCAAACCTTGCGCGCGCGGCATTGAGCCGTCCCGACAAGACACGCCTGCACGTTTCTCGCTAAGCTTGCGTCCAGCGCACGAGAGCGCGCCAGTCGGAACCTGCCATGCGCGTGCTGGTGATCGAGGACAACAACGACATCGCCACCAATATCGGCGACTACCTGGAGGACCGCGGCCACGTGGTCGACTTTGCCGGTGACGGCGTGACCGGCCTGCACCTCGCGGTGGTCAACGAGTTCGACGTGATCGTGCTGGACCTGACGCTGCCCGGGATGGACGGCATCGAGGTCTGCAAGAAGCTGCGCGGCGAGGCCCACAAGCACACGCCGGTGTTGATGCTGACCGCGCGCGACGCGCTGGAGCAGAAACTGGTCGGATTCGAGTCCGGCGCCGACGACTACATGACCAAGCCGTTCGCGCTGCAGGAACTGGCGGCGCGGCTGGAAGTGCTGGCGCGTCGCGGCAAGGGTCCGAAGAGCCGGGTGCTGAAGGTCGCGGACCTCACCTACAACCTCGACACGCTGGTGGTCACCCGCGCCGGCCATTCGATCCAGTTGAACCCGATCGGCCTGAAACTCCTGCAGGCGTTGATGGACGCCAGCCCCTCGGTGGTGACGCGCCAGGATCTCGAACAGAAGGTGTGGGGCGAGGAACTGCCGGACTCCGATTCGCTGCGGGTGCACATCCATGGCCTGCGCGCGGCCATCGACAAGCCGTTCGACAAGCCGTTGATCCATACCCGCCATGGGATCGGCTACCGCATGGTCGATCCGGATGCAGTCCCGGCGTAAGCTCCGCTTCCGGCTGATCGTCACCTTCACGCTGTTCGGCTTTGTCCTGAGCGCATTGTTCGCGGGTGCGTCGTTGTACGTGCGCTCCAAGGTCGAAAACCAGTTGATCAACCGCAGTCTCGAAGTCGACGTGCAGCAGGCGCTGAACAACAAGCACCTGCACCCGGACCAGCCACTGCAGTCGAAACTGGTGGAAGGCTGGTTGTGGAGCGACCGCACCGTTTACCAGGCGCCGTTGTCGTGGCAGGGGCTGGAACCCGGCGTGTACGACATGCACGGCGGCGCCGATGGCAAGCCGGCCCACTACAAGCTGGCAGTCGCGCACGCCTACGGCCTCTGGGCATTCCTCATCTACGACATCAGCCGCGCGGGTCTGGGCAAGCGCCAGCTGATCACGACCCTGGTCGGCGTCGTGATCCTGTTCAGCCTGCTTTCGCTTGCGGTGGGCTATTGGCTGTCGCGCCGGGTCATGCGTCCGGTGACGGATCTCGCGCAGCGCCTGCGTGCGCTCCGCAGCGGCCGGCAGCTGGAACCCCTGGCGCCGCACTTCGCGGAGGACGAGGTCGGCGAGCTGGCCGCCGCGCTCGATGACTACGCGCAACGCCAGAGCGCGTTGATCGAGCGCGATCGCGAATTCAATTCCGACGTCAGCCACGAACTGCGCACGCCGCTGGCCGTGATTGCCAGTACCACCGAATTGCTGATGGCGACGCCTGATCTTCCGGAAAAACTCCACACCCGCCTGCAGCGCATCGCGCGCGCGGTGCGCCAGTCGACCGAATTGACCCAGGCGTTGCTGCTGCTGTCGCGCGCCGAGCGCTCCGGTCCCGTCGACGGCGAAACCACCAACGTCGCCACGGTGGCCGAGGAAGTGATCGATACCAACCGGCCAAACCTCGGGCGCAAGCCGATCGATTTGCGCGCAGAGATCGAAGCGCCGGTCACCGTCGACGCACCGTCTTCCGTGGTGGCGGTCGCGCTGGGCAACCTGGTGGGCAACGCCTGCAAGTACACCCAGGAAGGCGAGATCGTGGTGCGGGTGCAGCCGGGCCGGGTGCGGGTCGAGGATACCGGGCCGGGGATCAAGCCCGAGGACGCCGAGCGCCTGTTCGAGCGCGGGGTGCGGGGCGAGGGCGAGACGGTCAAGGGCGCCGGCCTGGGGCTGGCGATCGTCCGCCGGCTGTGCGAGCTCTACGGCTGGCGGGTGACGCTGGCGCCACGGGCGGAACGCGGGGCGGTCGCGACACTCGATTTCGGGGGATCGGCGGAGGCCTGATCCGGCTGCCCGGAAGCGTCGACCCCGGCCCGGTTTCGGTGCCGGCGCCGGGCGTATACTCGGCCCCGCTGCGGCGGTCGCCCGCGCCCGCATGGGGAATGTGGGCTTGCGGGGTCGGCCGGCGTAGGGCACAGTGATGCCGGCTGCCAAAGATCCGGCGGATGGTGCAAGACATTCTTGGGAGGGGGTTCATGGATATTGCGGAACTGCTGGCCTTTTCGGTCAAGAACAAGGCCTCGGACCTGCACCTGTCGGCGGGGCTGCCACCGATGATCCGGGTGGACGGCGACATCCGCCGCATCAACCTGCCGGCGCTCGAACACA
>DASUKQ010000005.1:0-4090 GCA_036278635.1 Rhodanobacteraceae bacterium | reverse complement strand
TCGTGGTAGCCGCAATCCTGCGAGCCGGCGAAGCGGCGGGCGTCTCGGCTAGTCTCGAAAGCGCCCTACTGACGCTGGCGCCCGGCTCCATCCACGTCCTCGGCGGCCAACCATCTCCGCCGGCGTCCCTGTTCGAGCACCTGCCCGTGGCAGTGCTACTGAAGGAGTAGGCCCGCTCCGCGCCACGCGCCGAGCGGCAATACCACCCCGGTTGCAGTCGACTGCCCCTGGTGGGATTGTTGCCGGAACACCAACCCGCTTGGGGAATAGCGAATTAGGCGGCAGGGATGGGCGGCGCACGCGGGGCAAGGCATTGATTGCATTGATTCAAGGGCGTTGGCAGAGACGGGACTCAGCGCCGCCAGAAATCGGGGGGGGTATCGCGGCGCGTTAGCGAGCATCCTCTGGTCAACGCCATAGCTCGTCATTGCCGAACATCGTTCACCATGCGGGCATGACGAGCGAACAGGGCTTGCTGTGTGCCGTAACGCTGCCGGGCATGTCCTTCTGCACCTCCATGGACGGCCTTGTTGCGCTTGATCCCATGGTGCGAAGCACTCGGGAATCAATCATTTTTCCCATCCACGAGGGCCTTGGCCGCCTTCTGGATCGCTTCGGCCTGCGTGTCGTAGGTGTGCATGACGCTGGCAAGCGTCTGCAGGCCGATTTTTGCGACCATCGCCAGTGTGATCTCGTTGATCATGTCGCCGGCGTGGCGCGCCACGATCGTCGCGCCGAGGATCTTGTCGGTGCCCTCGCGGACATTGATCTTCACGAACCCGGTTTCTTCGCTGTCGGTGACCGCCCGGTCGACCTCGTGCATCAGCACGGTGAAGGTCTTGACCGGGATGCCGCGACGATTGGCTTCGCGCACGTGAATCCCGACATGGGCAATCTCGGGATCGGTGAACGTAACCCAGGGTATGACCAGCTTGCTCCAGCGCTCGCGTCCGCGAAACAGCGCATTGCGCGCGGCCATCTCACCCGACACGGCAGCGGTATGGCCGTATTTGTCTTCGAGGCACACATCGCCTGCGGCATGGATGCGCCGATTGGAAGTGCGCAGGAAATCGTCGACGTGGACGCCCTTGCCCACTTCGTGGTCGACGCCAGCCGCCTCCAGCTCGAGACCTTCGACGTTGGGCGTGCGACCGACGCCCGCCAGGATCGCATCGACCTCGATCGTATTGTGGTAGTCGTCGCTGACAAGATCGACGCGTATTGCGCCGTTCTCCGTTCGCACGCTGCGCACCGCGGTATTGAGACGCACCTCGACACCATCACGGGCGAGCGCCGTCGAGAGGATCTGCGCGGCGTCGCGCTCCTCCCGCTCGAGGAACAATGGCTTGATCTGCACGATGGTGGTGTGCGCGCCCAGCCGGCAAAAGGCCTGGGCCTGCTCGCAGCCGATCGGACCGCCGCCGATCACCAGCAGGCGGCGCGGAAGCTCCGTGATTTCAAACATGGTCTCGTTGGTCAGGTAGCCAGCCTCCTCGAGCCCCGGGATCGCCGGCGGGTTCGGGCGCGCACCGGTTGCGATCACGGCCTTGTCGAAACGGAGCGTGGTGCCATCCACGGTCAATGCACGTGGGCCGGCAAAGCGGGCATCACCGAAGAACACGTCGACCCCGGCCGCCGCCAGCCGCCGTACCGAGTTCGGTCGACCGAGACGGGCACGAATGCGCCGAACGCGTTCCATCGTTGCCCCGAAATCATGCCGGATCGCGGACGGCACCTGAGCCCCGTAGCGCGCCGCGTCGCGCATTTCGGCATACAACCGTGAGGTGCGGATGATCGCCTTGGACGGGACACAACCGATGTTGATGCAGGTGCCTCCGATCAAGCCGCGTTCGACCAGGGCGACTTTGACGCCCCGCGCGGCAGCCGTTTCCGCCGCAGCCAGGCCGGCGAACCCCGCGCCGAGCACGACAAGCGGGTACGAGCCCGCCGGTTCCGGGTTGGCCCATGATGACGGCCGGAGGTCGGCGATACGCTCGCGCTCGTGGACATCGTGCGGCGTGCTTGGTGCCGGGCTGTCTGGTTTCGGCATCAGGGGTGCTCCTCGGCAGTGTGCGACTCCAGCCAGCCGCCGCGGAATCCGGCGGCCAGCAATCCCCGACGGATCGGCGGGCAGGTGCGCATCAGTCGCCAGATCTGTCCGCTGCAGTGGTTCTCGATCATCATCGCGACGATGCCCTGGTCGAGGCCGAAGTGCCCCGGAGATGTCCACGCGCGCCCACCCGCATCCGCCAGCATCGGATTGAGGCCGGTCGACAGGCGTCCGCCGGACAGTGTTTCGGGATAGCGTGCCAGCAAATTACGTACAGCCTCCAGCACGATGGCGGGTTCGAACGGCAGCGATGCCAGTACCGCCGGCACCGAAAGCGTTCCATCGTCCGGGCCATAGGGAACGCCGCGCGCCGCATAGCCGAATGCCGGTTGCACCACGCCGGATTCCCGCACCCAGTCACCCGCGGGCCCTTCGCACGCAGACAAGCCCCAGCCGTTTTCGTCGTAACCGGTGAACTCATACGGGTTGTGCTTGGCATACTCGCGCTGGATGTGCGCCGCGCGGCGGCTGTTCTCGAAGTAGTCGGAGTCTTTTTCGCGCATGAACCGGTCCCGGATGCCGCGAAAGTCGATCCACGCGTGCGAGAACTGGTGCACGAACAGCGGTCCGGCGTACAGGCAGTCGTGGCCGTACAGGTTTTCCCACTGGTAGGTCGAGGTCCAGGCTTCGTAGCAGTCCGCCGAAACCGGGTGCGTCGGCGAGCCCATGGCCAGGACGTACATCAAGATCGCTTCGGTATAGCCTTCCCACCCGTAATGCAGGAATCCGCTTTCGGGCTTCCAGCCCATCCGCAGCGTTGCCGCGCCATGCTGGGCCCAGCGCCAGTCGATGCGGCGGTAAAGCGCCACGGCAAGCTCGCGCAGCTCGCGCTCATCGGCGGTGTCGGCGCAGAAGTAGCACGCCGCGGTCAGCGCACCGCCGATCAGCAGCGCCGAGTCGACCATCGACAACTCCGAACGCCAGACGCGCGCGCCGGTAACCATGTCGAGGAAGTGATAGTAAAACCCCTTGAAACCGGTTGCTCCGGGGCCGCCGCTCTGGTCGCTCTCACGGAAGAAGCGCAGCGCGGCGAGTACGCGTTGCACCGCGTCGGCGCGATCGATCCAGCGCCGCTCCACGGCGATCGGATACGCGGCCAATGCGAAGCCGACGACCGCGATACTGCATGGAGAATCGTCGCGCGATGTATCGGCAACCAGACCGTTCCGGGGGTTGGTATGGAGCGGAAAGTATTCGAATGCGGCGCGTTGCAGGGAATGCAGCAGAGCCCTCTCGGACGAAGCCTCGGGATCAGCCGTGGCAAGGAACGCGGTCACCGGGTTACCAATGTTGCTGCCCGATAATGCGCCGCAGTTGCTGCGGAGTCAGTTCGCCACTGATCGCGATGCGCGAGCCGTCGGAGCGGATCACGAGGGTGCGCGGAGTCTCGCCACCCCAGTCGTGATCGACCAGGTAGTTCAGGCGTTCGGGTGCGGCCGCGGCGTAGGCGCGTGCCGGGTATCCGGTCATGTGCATCGCTTTCAGGCGATTTTCGACCGCGGTGCGCTGGCTGGCAATGTCGTCGGTGGCGACGGTGACGAGTTCGATCTCGTGCGGGTGCGCGCGCTGCAACTTGGCAAGCGCGGCGAGATTGGGTTCGCAGTAGGCGCAGTCCAGCGCCCACAGCGCGATGATCCGTTCGCCATGCGCGGGCGGTTTCACCAGCGCGGGAATGTCTGCGGCTGTAAGCGGCGCGAGCGTGTTGGTTGCGGCCAGGCCCGGAGCCGTAAAGCAACACAACAGCAGCGCCAGCAGCGCGCGGCGCATCATCGTCCGCCCTCGCCCGCGGCGCCCGGCAGATCGACCAACCGGAATCCGGACGCGGTATTCCACGCGACGTACGCACGGCCTTGATGCACAAGCAGTTGCGGCGAATAGACCGCGACCTTGGAGCTCGCAATCACGCGCGGCGCACCGAAATGCTCGCCACCATCGTGCGAGGTACGTGCCATCAACTGGAAGCCTTGGGCGCTGACCCGG
>DASUKQ010000004.1:0-8855 GCA_036278635.1 Rhodanobacteraceae bacterium | reverse complement strand
ATCGACGGCATCAAGCACGTGTATTCGGTCAGTCGCCCCGGCGTGGCGCTGCTGACGGTCGAATTCAAGGTCGGCGTGCCGCGCCAGACCGCGCTGGTGCGCCTGTACAACCAGGTGTTCCAGAACCGCGACCTGTGGCCGACGGCTCTGGGCGTTGGGCAGCCGATGGTGCGCGCGATGGGCATCGACGACGTGCCGGTGCTGGCGTTGACGTTGTGGACCGATGATCCGACGCGCGGGCCGACCGATCTCGCCGAGGTCGCGCACACGTTGGAAACCGACCTCAAGCACATCCCCGGCACCCGCGACGTGTACACGCTGGGTGCGCCCGATCGCGCGGTGGTGGTGCAGGTCGATGCGGCGAAACTGGCGGCCTACGGCATGGCGGTCGACGATCTCGCGCAGTCGCTCAAGGCCGCCAACGTGGTCACGCAGGCGGGCGATCGCGTCACGGGGGATCGCGATGTTCCGGTGACCGTCGGCACCTTCCTTGCCGGCGCCGATGACACCGCGCAACTGGTGATCGGGTTGAAGGGTGGCCAGCCGGTGTTCCTGTCCGACGTCGCCACCGTTCGGCGTGGCGCCGACCTCCCGGACCAATACGTCTGGTTCGGCACCCCGCCCGGCAAGGGCGGCCCCGCGACTGGTACCGCGCCGGCGGTGACCATGGTGGTCACCAAGCTTTCGGGTACCAACGCCGCCGACATCACGCAGGCGATCCGACATCGCCTCGAAGCGCTTGAAGGCGTGGTGATCCCGGCCGGCGTGCACGTGGTGGTGACCCGCGATTACGGCGAAACCTCCACCGCCAAGGCCGACCTGCTGATGCACAAGCTGCTGTTCGCCACGTTGTCCGTGGTGCTGCTGGTGCTACTGACGCTGGGCTGGCGCGAAGCGATCGTGGTGGGCAGCGCGGTGGTCATCACCCTGATGTTGACGCTGTTTGCATCCTGGGCGATGGGATTCACCATCAATCGCGTGTCGCTGTTCGCGCTGATCTTCTCGATCGGCATCCTGGTGGACGACGCGATCGTGGTGGTGGAGAACATCCATCGGCACATGGCGCTGGGCGGGCGTCCCCTGCGCGAGGCGATTCCCGAGGCAGTAAGCGAAGTCGGCGGACCGACCATCCTCGCGACCTTCACGGTGATTGCGGCGCTGCTGCCGATGGCGTTCGTGTCGGGGCTGATGGGTCCGTACATGCGGCCGATCCCGATCAATGCCTCGGCCGGCATGCTGTTGTCGCTGGCCGTCGCGCTGGTGGTGACGCCGTGGCTGGCGTTGAAGCTGGTGCGCCGGCATTCGCCGCCGCCGACACACGACGACGGTTCTCGCGAGACGCGCCTGTTGCGCCTGTTCCGGCGGCTGATGACGCCATTCCTTGGCGGCGGGCGCGCGCCGCGCCGGCGGCGGTTGCTGTTCGCATCGATGGGTGTGCTGGTGCTGGCCGCGGTGGGACTGGTGGTGGTCAAGGCGGTGGTGCTGAAGATGCTGCCGTTCGACAACAAATCGGAATTCCAGGTGGTGGTGGACATGCCGGAAGGCTCGACGCTCGAGACCACCAATGCGCTGCTCGGCCAACTCGCGCACGCGCTGGACGGCGTTCCGGAAGTCATGAACTACCAAGGCTACGCCGGGACCGCCGCGCCGATCACCTTCAACGGGCTGGTCCGCCAGTACTACCTGCGCTCGGGGCCGATCGATGGCGACCTGCAGGTCAACCTCGTCGACAAGTCGGATCGCAATCGCCAGAGCCACGAAATCGCCTTGGCGGTGCGGCCGATGCTGACGAAGATCGGTGATCGCTTCGGCGCATCGATCAAGGTCGTCGAAGTGCCGCCTGGTCCGCCGGTGCTGGCGCCGATCGTGGCCGAAATCTATGGTCCGGATTACGCCACGTTGCGCAAGCTTGCGGGCGGGTTGGAGAAGGATTTCCGGTCCGATCCGGATATCGTCGACATCGACACCAGCGTCGAAGCCGACTCACCGCGTGCGGTGGTGGTGGTCGATCGCGCGCGCGCCGCGAGGCTTGGCCTGGAGCAAGCACAAATCGCGCAGGCGCTGCGCTTTGCGCTGTCCGGTGACGACGCGACGTACCTGATGGATGGACGCGCGCGCTACGCGGTGCCGGTGCGGCTGCGCCTGCCGCCGGGCGACCAGGCCGCGCTCGAACAGCTGTTGGCGCTGCGGGTGCGTGCGAAAAGTGGCGCGCTGGTGCCGTTGTCGGCGGTGGCGAGCGTGCGTGAGGCCGGCTGGGAAAAAACGATCCATCACAAGGATCTCTTGCCCTACACCTACGTGACCGGCGATGACGCCGGCCACACCGACAGTCCTCTGTACGGGATGTTCGCGATGGTTTCGAAACTGCGCCACCAGCCGGTGGACGGCCACCACCTGTCCCAGAACTTCGTTCGCCAACCGGTCGACCCCGCCGGCTACGCGGTGAAATGGGACGGCGAATGGCAGATCACCTACGAAACATTCCGGGACATGGGCCTTGCCTACGCGGCCGGGTTGGTGTTGATCTACCTGCTGGTGGTCGGCCACTTCAAGCGCTACATGGTGCCGCTGATCATCATGGCGCCGATCCCGCTGACGGTGATCGGCGTGATGCCGGGCCACGCGTTGCTGGGCGCGCAGTTCACGGCGACGTCGATGATCGGGATGATCGCGCTGGCCGGCATCATCGTGCGCAATTCGATCCTGCTGATCGACTTCATCGACCTGGAACTCGCCAGGGGCCGCCCGCTCGCCGATGCCGTGGTCGAGGCCTCGGCGGTGCGTGCCAAGCCGATCGCGCTGACCGCGCTGGCGGCGATGATCGGCGGCTTCTTCATCCTCGACGATCCGATTTTCCAGGGTCTCGCGGTGTCGCTGATCTTCGGGATCCTGGTGTCCACGGTACTGACCCTGCTGGTGATTCCGTTGCTGTACTACGCGTGGCTGGCGCGCGGCCGGCGAGGCACCGGGACGTGAAGCTTGTCGGGCGGATTTGACGGCGATCAACCGCTGGCCCGGCACGGCCGCGACAATGAGCAAGCCGTGACTGAAGCGGCAGGCAGCACATGGAATTCCATATCCGGACGCAAGGCAGGCAACCGGATCTCGATGCGATCAACGCCGCGCTGCTGGCGATCGATCCGCTGGCCATGGCCGACGTCGACCCCGCCAATGCCAACTTGCGGATTTCGGTGCAGTTGGGTTCGCCCGAATTGCTGGACCTGCTGACGCGCTGCGGTTATCCGGTCGACTGGCGGCAGCTCGAGGAGATTCCCGCCGTGTGTTGTGGCGCATGCGGAGGGTGACGCCACCAGCTTGCTGTTTGCGCTGCGCAAGTTCCGCAACACGCCGGGCCCGGTGAAGGCAAGGGTGCGGGTGCGGATGACGCGCAATGCCGGCGGGCGCCGGCAGATCGCCGACATGGACGATGCAACGGTTCGCGCGGGGTCGTCCATCCGTGGATCCATTGACGTTGGTCAAGGTCGTGCCGCGGCAGTTGGATAGATTGCACGCCATGGCCCATGTCATCCAGGCTCCCGTGTTCGATCCCGCGTTGGTCGCCCGTTACGACGTGGCGGGCCCACGCTACACGAGCTATCCGACGGCGCCGCAATTCCGCGACGATTACCGCGAGGCGGACCTGCGCGAGGCGATTCGGCGGTCCAACGGGGAGCCCATCCCGCGGCCGTTGTCGCTGTACGTGCACGTACCCTTTTGCATGAGCCCATGCTTCTACTGCGGCTGCAACCGGATCATCACGCGCGATATCGGCAAGGCCGATCGCTATCTGGAATACCTTTACCGCGAAATCGAGCTGCTGGCGCCCCTGTTCGACGGCGATCGCCCGGTCCATCAGTTGCACCTGGGTGGCGGTACGCCCAATTTCCTCGACCTGCCGCGCATGACCGATCTGATGGAGTGGCTGCAGGCGCACTTCCATTTCGGTCCGGCGCGTGACCGCGAATACGGTATCGAAATCGATCCGCGCTTTGCCGATGGCGACTACGTCCGCGGATTGGGGAAACTGGGCTTCAATCGCATTTCGGCCGGCATCCAGGATTTCGACCCGGCGGTGCAACAGGCCGTCAATCGAATCCAGAGCGTGGCGGCGACACGCGAAGTGCTGGATGCGGCACGCGCCTCTGGATTCGCATCGGCCAGCGTGGACCTGATCTACGGGCTGCCGCACCAGACGGTCGCTGGCTTCAGGCGTACCCTCCAGGAAGTCATCGCGCTGGCGCCGGACCGCGTGGCTGTCTATGGCTATGCGCACCTGCCGCACCTGTTCAAGGCGCAACGCCAGATCGCGGCAGCCGACCTGCCCGATGCGAACACGCGGCTCGCGCTGTTCGGCAGCGCGCTCGAATCGCTTTCCGAAGCGGGCTACCTCTACATCGGGATGGACCATTTCGCGAAGGAAGGCGATGAGCTGGTACGGGCGCAGCGCGCCGGTACCCTGCAGCGCAACTTCCAGGGTTATTCCACGCACGGCGACTGCGACATCGTCGGTCTCGGCGTCAGTGCGATCGGGCGCATCGGCGACAGCTACAACCAGACTGCACGCGACCTGACGGAGTACTACGCGGCACTCGACGCTGGCCGGCTGCCGGTCGCGCGCGGGCGCTGGCTGGACAAGGATGACCGGATCCGGCGCGAGGTGATCGGCGAGTTGATGTGCCACGGCGATCTCGATACCGCCCGGTTCGGCGCGCGCCATGGCTTGCATTTCGATACCTATTTTGCGGAAGAATTGCAGCACCTCGACAATCTTGCGGACGATGGCCTGGTGGAAATGGTGGCCGGCCATATTCGCGCGACCGCCCGGGGCCGGCTGCTGCTGCGCAATGTCGCCATGTGCTTCGATGCTTACCTGCAACGGGACGCTTTCGCAACCCGTTACTCGCGCGCGATCTGATTACCGCGGGCCGAGTCGCCCCGGGTTGACGAAAATCAACGGGTCATGCGCCCGCCGGCAAGTCCGCTTGACGGAAATCAACGCGCGGCTACCCATCGCACGCAATGCTGCCTGCAGCATATCGTGTGCTTCATTCATTGCCGAAAACGACCGGTCGAACTCGCGTCTGACGTCGGGGCCGGCGCGGTAGCCCGTTCGATACCCGGAATACCTGCGACGAGGACAACTCATATGCAAGCGACGATATTGGAGCGGGAGCACCGCCCCGCGGTGGCGCCGCCAACAGGACCTGCCGCCGCCAGGATTGAATCGCTCGATCGTTCACAACTGCTGGCTTGCGGGCGTGGCGAGTTGTTCGGCGAAGGCAATGCGCGTCTGCCGATGCCACCGATGTTGATGTTCGATCGGATAACCCGCATCGCCGATGCAGGTGGCGGCTACGGCAAGGGCGAGATCCACGCCGAGCTCGACATCCATCCTGACCTCTGGTTTTTCGCCTGCCACTTCGAGGGCGATCCGGTGATGCCCGGCTGTCTCGGTCTCGATGCGATGTGGCAACTCAGCGGTTTTTTCCTGCCCTGGCTCGGCGAGCCCGGGCGCGGGCGCGCGCTCGGAGTGGGTGCGGTGAAATTCACCGGGCAAGTGCTTCCCGGCGCAAAGCTGGTGCGCTACGAGATCGACATCCGCCGCGTCTTGCGCGGCAGGTTGCGGATGGTGATCGCCGACGGCCGCACTTTCGTCGACGACCGCCTGATCTACGAGGCCGGCGAGTTGCGGGTCGGCCTGTTCCAGTCCACCGAGGGGTTCTGACGTGCGGCGTGTGGTCGTGAGTGGCATGGGCATCGTGTCGTGCCTCGGCAATCTGCCCGGGACCGTGGCGAATGCGTTGCGCGAAGGCCGCAGCGGTATCCGCGCGATGTCGGAATTCGCCACGCACGCGTTGCGCAGCCAGGTAGCCGGCGTTCCCGTGATCGACCTTGACACCGAGGTCGACCGCAAGCTCAGGCGTTTCATGGGGGACGCCGCGGCCTATGCCTATGTCGCGATGCGCTCGGCGATCGCCGACGCCGGGCTCGCGCTGGAGCACATCCGGCATCCGCGCGTCGGTGTGATCGCGGGCTCCGGCGGCGGGTCGGCGCGCTGGCAAATCGAGACCGCGGACGTGCTGCGCGACAAGGGGCTGCGCAAGGTAAGCCCATTCATGGTGCCGCGCACCATGTGTTCGACCGTGTCCGCGGCGCTGGCCACTGCGTTCGGCATCCTCGGTCTCAGCTACTCGATCTCCGCCGCCTGCGCCACCTCGGCACATTGCATCGGCGCGGCCGCAGACGTGATCCGTCACGGCGCGCAAGACGTGATGTTCGCCGGCGGCGGTGAGGAGGCCCACTGGGGCATGGCCGCGCAGTTCGACGCCATGGGTGCGCTGGCGACGGTGCACAACGATGCACCGGCCATGGCGTCGCGGCCGTACGACCAGGATCGCGATGGGTTCGTGATCGCGGGCGGCGGCGGCATGCTGGTGCTGGAAGAGTACGAACACGCGAAGCGGCGGGGCGCCCACATTCGTGCCGAACTCGTCGGTTACGGCGTCACCTCCGACGGCGCCGACATGGTGGCCCCGGGTGGCGACGGTGCCGTGCGCAGCATGCGCATGGCGCTCGGTCCGGTGCAGGAGCCGATCGATTACATCAACACCCACGGCACCGCGACGCCGCTGGGTGACATCGCCGAACTGAACGCCGTGCACGAGGTGTTCGGTGCTGCAGTGCCGCCCCTGTCCTCGACGAAATCGTTGACCGGCCATTCGCTTGGCGCCGCCAGCGTGCACGAGGCGATCTACTGCCTGCTGATGCTCGAGGAAGGATTCGTAGCCGGATCAACCAATATCGACCGCATCGATCCCCGCGCCGAAGGCTTCCCGATCGTGCGTGAAAGCCGGCTGGCGCGCCTGGCCACGGTGATGTCGAACAGTTTCGGCTTCGGTGGTACCAATGCGACCCTGGTGTTTGCCAGGGCCTAGGCGGCTGCAGCGCCTGGCTCCCCGCACGCCGCACCAGGATCGATCGCCGGCGCGCCATTGAATCATCGCCGAATGATTCGACGATCGACGCAGGCGCGGAATGCTGGCCCCTGATCCCGGACATGACGCACGCCGGATTCGTGGCAAGCGCGGCTTCATGCGGCCCGAAGTCGGTGCCTTCGACGATCCGGTTGGGCAAATTGCGCGCCCCGGGATCCACGAGATCCGCGTTCCTGCAGCGGGGCCGAACCCGGGCGTAGAATGTCTGGTGAAGGACCGGACACTGGAGGGAGTACAAGCATGCTCGTTGCGTTTTCCCTGTGGCCGAGCGGCGGCTCGGCCGGTGAATCAGGGCACGATCCAGTCGCGGCAGCCGTGGAGGTGGTCCGCGCATCGGGTCTGCCGAATCGTACCGATGCGATGTTCACGACCATCGAGGGCGAGTGGGATGAAGTGTTCGACGTCATTCATCGCGCAAGCGAGGCTGCGCTGGCGTACGGGACGCGGGTGGATCTGGTGCTGAAGGCCGACATCCGTCCCGGCCACGCAAACGAGATCGACGGAAAGGTGGCGCGGCTGGAACAGGCGTTGGCCGCGCGCGGTTCGCGCGGCAAGTAACGGCCGGCCGCCGCGGGTTTCCGGAAGGCCGCGGATCCCGGGCAACCGGCGCGCAGCTTGCGCTGTTTGGCCGTCCGTCGCGCGACGTGGTCACTGCACTTGCCGGCGAGGACGCAGACATGGCTGAGTTCGCTTTGCCCAGGATGTCGAAGGTGCGCGAGGGGCGCCATCACCAGGCGCAACCGGGTGCGCGCAACGTGCGCCGTTTCCGCGTGTACCGCTGGGACCCGGATGTCGGCGGCAACCCGCGCATGGATACCTTCGAGGTCGATGTTTCCGGCACGCCGATGGTTCTCGACGTGTTGCTGAAGATCAAGAACGAAATCGATCCCACGCTGACCCTTCGCCGCTCGTGCCGTGAAGGGGTGTGCGGTTCGTGTTCGATGAACATCAACGGCGAAAACCAGCTTGCCTGCATCACCGGGCTCGACCGGCTGGCGCCGGGCGATGTCGCGATCTATCCGCTGCCGCACATGCCGGTCGTCAGGGACCTGGTGCCCGACCTCACCCATTATTACGCACAGTACGCATCGATCAAGCCGTGGCTGCAGACACAAAGCAGCCCGGGCTCGCGCGAACGGCTGCAGTCGCCCGGGGACCGCGCCAAACTCGATGGCCTGTACGAATGCATCCTGTGCGCCTGTTGTACGGGCGCTTGCCCGAGCTGGTGGTGGAATCCGGATCGGTTCCTTGGACCCTCGGTGCTGCTGCAGGCGTACCGCTGGATCGCGGATTCGCGCGACGAAGCGACGGGTGAGCGTCTGGACGACCTCAACGACCCGTTCAAGCTGTACCGCTGCCACACGATCATGAACTGCACCAACGCCTGCCCGAAGGGCCTGAATCCGGCCTGGGCGATCGGGGCGATCAAGGACCTGGTCCTGCAGCGCACCCTGTAGCCGGCGGGCCCCCGCTGGCGTTCGCTTGCGCGAATCGCAAAGCCGTCGGCGCCCGGATCGTTGCATTCCTGATTTGGGTCAGTGCACTCCATTGTGCACCGCATCATCATGTCACCTGTCAGCTCGAGCACCGCATCAAGACTACTGCAGCGTCCGGGCCAACCGTCCGGGTCCGCGTCTGCGATGTCTCGGTTTTCCCTCGCGGTCCGGAACGTTGCACTGCATGCGCCGCGGCACGCCACGAGCAATTGACATGACCCAGTACCAACCCCTTCTCCGGACCGCCGGGCACAAGCCCGCGGCGTCATCGGCTGCCCTGACCGAGGTGCAGAAGCTGGCCGCGTTCATCGACGCGGCGGACTTCCGCAAGATCAGTTCCACGGCGGTCGAGCAACTCAAGATT
>DASUKQ010000003.1:0-2430 GCA_036278635.1 Rhodanobacteraceae bacterium | reverse complement strand
CTGCCACATGCGGCCGAGGTAGTTGGACGGTCCCAACTGGATGCCCTTGCCGCCGTGCACGTCCATCGCATCCTGGATGACCTGGCGGCCGAGATCGGTGGCGTGGCATTTGGCGATCGCCGAGGCCACCGCGGGTTTCTCTCCGCGATCGACCGCCGCCGCCGAGGCGCGCGACAACGCCGTGATCGCATAGGCATGGCCGCCGATCCGCGCCAGCGCTTCCTCGACGCCCTCGAACCGCGCCACCGCGAGTCCGAACTGCTTGCGGATGCGCGCGTACGCGCCGGTGGCCGCGACCGCCATCCGGGCGAAGCCGGTGGCGTTGGACGGCAGCGAAATGCCGCGCCCCACCGACAGGCATTCCACGAGCATCCGCCAGCCGTGCCCGGCCATGTGGGTGCCGCCGATCAGCGTGTCCATCAGCACGAACACGTCCTTGCCGTGCAGCGGTCCGTTCTGGAACGGAATGTTGAGCGGCAGATGGCGGCGCCCGATGGACAGTCCGGGCGTGTTGCGCGGAATCAGCGCCAGCGTGATGCCGAGGTCTTCCTTTTCGCCGAGCAGGTGCTCGGGGTCGTACATCCGGAACGCGAGGCCGACCAGCGTTGCGACCGGCGCCAGGGTGATGTAGCGCTTGTCGAACGTCAGCCGCAGTCCCAGCGTTTCGCGACCGTCGACGGTCTGCCTGCAGACGATGCCGTAATCGGGAATGGAAGTGGCGTCGGAACCGGCATACGGACCGGTCAGCGCGAAGCACGGCACCTCGCGGCCATCGGCGAGCCGCGGCAGGTAATGGTTCTTCTGTTCTTCGCTGCCGTAGCGCAACAGCAGTTCCGCAGGGCCCAACGAGTTGGGAACCGCCACCAGCGAGGACAGCGTTGCCGAGATGCTCGACAGTTTCTGCAACACCGCCGAGTGGGCCAGCGCCGAAAACTCGAGTCCCCCGAACTGCTTCGGGATGATCATCGCGAAGAAGCCCTTCGCCTTGATGAAATCCCAGATCTCCGGCGGCAGGTCGGCCAGTTCATGGGTGATCTGCCAGTCGTCGACCATCCGGCACAGTTCCTCGCAAGGGCCGTCGAGGAAGGCCTGCTCCTCGGCGCTCAGTTGCGGTTTCGGCTGGGACAGCAGCTTCGCCCAGTCGGGCTTGCCTGCAAACAGTTCGCCCTCGAAGCCGACGGTGCCGGCATCCAGCGCGACCTGTTCGGTTTCGGAAATCTTCGGCAGTACGCGCTTGAGCAGCGCAAGCAGCGGTGCCGCAAACAATGCGCGGCGCAGCGGCCTCACGTTCAGCGGCAGCGCGACCAACACCACGAAGATGCCGAGCAGTACCCACATCGGCGTGGTCGCCTGCAGGCCGATCCCGACCGCCAGGATCGTGACGATGGTCGCCAGCGTCCACGCCCACAGGCGGGTCCGGAAATACGCACAGGCCAGCGACACGATCAGTACGCAGACGATGATGATGATGGTGTTCATGACCGGGCTCCGGCAACAGTTTGTCGAGCGTCGCGACGGCCCCCGTCCTTGCGCGATGGAGCCGAATCGACAGACTTCAGGAATGATGCAATGGCGGCGGTGAATGCATTGTTGTCGTCGCCGGCGACCGCGTGCGTGGCGTCGGGCACCTCGACGTGTCGTGCGTCCGGCACGTTGCGGAGGAATTCCGCCACGGTGCGGTCCGAAACGACATCGCTGCGACCCCCCGACACCAGCAACACCGGCACATCGATGTTGCGCGCGTCCTCCATCAGGCGCGGCTGGTGGCGTTCGCCTTCGACCGCGATGGTATCGAGCAATGCCGGATCCCACCGCCAACGCCAGCGTCCATCGTCACCGCGCCGCAGCAGGTGCGCCAGCTCGGCGACGCCGCGTCGCCGTGGACGCTGCGGCGCGTAGGCGGCGACCTGCCGGGCGGCGTCCTCCAGCGATTCGAAGCCGTCCCGATGTGCGCGCATGAAACCGAGGATGCGCTCGACGCCCGAGGCTTCCCAACGCGGGGTGATGTCGACCAGCGCCAGCGCGCGAAACGGACTGGGCCGGACTTCGCCCGCCGCCACCATCGCCAGCAGGCCGCCCATCGAATGGCCGACCATCACCGGCGGCTCGCCGAGCGACCGGGCCACGGTGAGCAAATCCGCGACGAACTGTTCGAGGCGGTAGGCGCCATCGGGGACGCGGTCGCTGCCACCGTGGCCGCGCGCATCGAACGTGACCGTGCGCCAGCCCTGCCCCGCGATCGAGGCCGCGGTACGCGCCCACATTTTCCGGCTCTGTCCGAAGCCGTGCGCGAACAACACCGGGCGGCCTTCGGTCGGACCCCGGGTCTCCACGGTCAGCGACAAGCCATCTTCAACGGGCAGACGGGTTACGGCTCCGGATGGGACGACATCGATCATTTCCATACGCCACAGTATGGATTTGTGCCGC
>DASUKQ010000002.1:0-12648 GCA_036278635.1 Rhodanobacteraceae bacterium | reverse complement strand
GACCTTGTGCTGGAAATCCGCGCTGAAGGCATCCAGGAAATCCAGCATCGAACCCTCGCGCCACTGGTTCATGCGCTTGAGGTCCTTGCCCTTGTGCCACGGCGATTCCTTGTACTGGATCATCTTGCCCGGCAGGTCGCGATAGACGCCGCCCGGGCGGTAATACGTGGCGTGCATGCGCGTGCCCGACACCGCCTCGTACACGTCCATCAGTTCCTCGCGCTCGCGGAACGCGTACAGGAACACCGCCATCGCGCCGAGGTCGAGCGCGTTCGAGCCGATCCACATCAAATGATTGAGGATGCGGGTGACCTCATCGAACATCGTGCGGATCCACAGCGCGCGCGGGGGCGGCTCGACCCCGATCAACTGCTCGATCGCGCGCACGTACGCGTGTTCCTGGCACATCATCGACACGTAGTCGAGCCGATCCATGTAGCCGATCGAATGATTGAACGGCTTGGACTCGGCGAGCTTCTCGGTGGCGCGGTGCAGCAGGCCCACATGCGGATCGATGCGGATGATGGTCTCGCCTTCCATCTCCATCACCAGCCGCAGCACGCCGTGCGCAGCCGGATGCTGTGGGCCGAAGTTCATCGTGTAGCTGCGGATTTCGCCAGTCTGGTCGGGTGTTTCGGCCACGTCAGTTGTCCTTCCAGTCGTCGGCGGCCTCGTCGCGGGCGCTCCTCCAGCGCGAGTCCTCGCGGACCACGCGCGCCACGGTCACGCGCGGCGTGACCGAGGTCACCGGCTCATACACCACGCGCTTGGCTTCGGGGTCGTAGCGCACCTCGACGTTGCCGATCAGCGGAAAGTCCTTGCGGAACGGATGGCCGACGAAACCGTAATCGGTGAGGATGCGGCGCAGGTCAGGGTGGCCTTCGTACACGATGCCGTACAGGTCGAACGCCTCCCGTTCGTACCAGTTGGCCCCGGGCCACACCCCGGTCAGCGTCGGCAGTAC
Organism: Rhodanobacteraceae bacterium; assembly: GCA_036278635.1. Lineage (GTDB taxonomy): Bacteria > Pseudomonadota > Gammaproteobacteria > Xanthomonadales > Rhodanobacteraceae > 66-474. Next base: position 11,684 of record DASUKQ010000002.1, on the reverse strand, counting down.
CGGCAATGCGTCTTCGGGGGCGAAACAGCGCACCCGGAGGCGAACGTTGTGCTCGAACGACAGCAGGTGCACCACCGAGGCGAAACGGCGGAGGAATTGCGGATGACGCGGACGGTTGCCCCAGCCGAAGCGGCCGGGCGCCGTGGTTCCCTCGACGCCACGCCCGAATCCTTCCGAAGTCGCCGTATCCGAGCCCGGGATCTCGCCTTCGCCGAAGCCGAGGAAATCGACGCCGCACAGGTCGGTGAGTTGCGCAAAGTTGAAATCCGGTTCGTCGCGCAACGCGGTACACACTTCCACCAGGTGCGCCGGCGTGACTTCGACCGTCGCCTGCCCGTGCGGCACGTCGACATTGTCGATCCGGTCACCGAACCGTGCGCGCAATCGGCCGACCAGTTGTTCGGGGGTCGTCTGGCTCATGGATTCAGGCGTGCGGCGATCGTGTTGGTGCGGCGGATTTTCTTCTGCAATTGCAGGATTCCGTAGACCAGCGCTTCCGCGGTCGGCGGACAACCCGGGACATAGATGTCGACGGGCACGATGCGGTCGCAACCGCGCACCACCGAATACGAATAGTGGTAGTAGCCGCCGCCGTTGGCGCACGAACCCATCGAGATCACCCACTTGGGTTCGGGCATCTGGTCGTAGACCTTGCGCAACGCCGGTGCCATCTTGTTGACCAGCGTGCCGGCGACGATCATCACGTCGGATTGGCGTGGCGAGGGCCGGAAGATCACTCCGTAGCGATCGAGATCGAGGCGCGAGGCGCCGGCGTGCATCATTTCGACGGCGCAGCACGCAAGGCCGAACGTCATCGGCCACATCGAGCCGGTCCGCGCCCAGTTGAACAGCGCATCGACGGTAGTCACGCCAAAGCCGCGCTGCACGATGGGGTTGTCGGCTTCCGGGCGCAGGATGTCGTCGACCTTGCCGATCGGCACCGGGTTGTGCATCACCTTGTCGATGGCGGCAATCAATCCCATTCCAGCGCTCCCTTCTTCCATATGTAGATGTAGCCGACCACCAGCAGCGCCAGGAAGATGAACATGTCGATCAACGCGATGAGGCCGACCTTCGTCAGCACCACCGCCCACGGAAACAGGAACGCGATTTCCAGGTCGAACAGGATGAACAGGATCGCGATGAGGTAGTAGCGCACGTCGAACTTCATGCGCGTGCCCTCGAACGCCTCGAAGCCGCACTCGTAGGGCGAGAACTTTTCGGCGCTCGGGCGGTGCGGCCCGGCGATCCAGCCGACCACGATCAGAGCGACGCCGATGGCGCCGGCGACGACGAGGAACAGCAGGATGGGCCAGTAACCAGTCAGCATGCGCTTCAATCCACGTTAGCCCGAGGATTTTCTCACGCACCGGCGCATGTCGCAATCCGAACGCACCCACGACACCAAGACAAACAAAACCCCGCCGAAGCGGGGTTGAATGTACAGCATCAAACATTTGGTGCCCAAGAGGGGACTCGAACCCCTACGGAGTTACCCGCTACCACCTCAAGGTAGTGCGTCTACCAATTCCGCCACCTGGGCATGGAGGTTCAAACTCGTCCCTGGGAAACACCGGGACGAAAACTCGTCCCTGAGAAACACCGGGCACGTCCATGTGCCCGACTGTTCGAAAAAGCGACTCGATCAATGCGACGCGGGCGGCGCGCTGCCTGCTGGTGCCGGTACCGCGGGCGTGGAAGTCTTCGCAGGCGCTGCGGGCACTGCCGATTCCGTGCCGCCGCTGGCGGGTGGCGCCACCGGCACTTCCGAATGCTGGACCGGAACCGGTGCCGATGAAGCAGCACCCGCCGGTACGGCCGCGGGACCCACCGACGTACCGGCCGCCAGCGGATGGATGTTCGGTGAAGTGGCCGCGGCTGGCGAAGCCGGCGTCGCCGCGCCCGCCATCACCCCGAGGGCCTGTTGCTTGTTTGGCGCGACGCCATGATGGCTGAGATAAATGCCCATGCCGAGACTCAGGATGAAAAACAGCGCCGCCAACACGCCGGTGGTGCGGGTCAGGAAGCTGGCCGCGCCGCGCGCACCGAACACGGTGCCCGTGGACCCGCCGCCGAAGCTGGCACCGGCATTCGCGCCGTCGCCGCGCTGCATCAGGATCAGCACGATCATTGCCGCGGCGATGAGCACGTAGAAGACGCTGAAAATCGTGAACAGCATGGGCGTTCCCGTGCGGAAGCGGATTCAGCCCGCCGCCGCACAAATCGAGAGGAAATCGGTGGACTGCAAGCAGGCTCCGCCGATCAGGCCGCCATCGATGTCGGGCTGCGCGAACAGCTCGGCGGCATTGCCGGGCTTGACGCTGCCGCCGTAAACGATGCGGGTCGAACCGGCAATTCTAGCATCGTCCGCAGCAAGCTGGCTACGCAGGAGCGCATGCACCTCCTGGGCTTGCCCGGGGCTGGCGGTTCGGCCGGTACCGATCGCCCAGACCGGCTCATAGGCGACCACGATGCGCTCGAATGCCGCGATCCCGCAAAGGTCGACGACCGCGCGGAGCTGGCGCGCCACCACCGCCGCGGTTTCGTCGGCCTCGCGCTGTTGCAGCGTCTCGCCCACGCACAACACGGTGGCGAGGTCGTGCGCCAACGCCTGCGCCACCTTGGCCGCAACCTGCGCATCGGTTTCATCGTGGTACTGCCGGCGTTCCGAATGCCCGGCCAGCACCATGTCGCACCCGACGTCGCGCAGCATCGCGGCCGACACCTCACCGGTGAAGGCCCCGGACTCGTGTTCGCTGACGTCCTGGCCACCGACCGCAATGCGCGACCCGGCGCGGGCCGCGCAGACCTCGCGCAGATACGGGTACGGCGGGAACACCGCGACGTCGACGGCATCGATCCCGGCTTCCACGAGCGTGCCGACCAGCGTCGCCGCCAGGTGGCGCGATCCGTTCATCTTCCAGTTTCCGGCTACGAATTTGCGGCGCATGGCCAGCTCCAGACCTGTGCGGACCCGCGAGGATAGCCAACGCCCTCGCATCCACGCAAACTACCATGGATCGTCGCGACGCACGGCGTGCCCACGGCCTCGCCGCAGCCACCCCCTGCGCGACATTTTCAGGATTTTCCGGGATGCCCGATTTCTCGCACCGCCGCGCCCTCGTCACCGGCGCCTCCGCCGGCATCGGCGCCGAATTCGCGCGCCAGCTCGCCGCGCACGGTTGCGACCTGGTGCTCACCGCGCGGCGCGAAGACCCCATGCAGTCGCTGGCATCCACGCTGCGGCAACGCCATGGCATCGACGCGCAGGTGATCGCGGACGACCTCGCCGACCCCGCCGCGCCGGCCCGCATCGTCGCCGCCGCGACCGAGGGCGGCCGCGCCATCGACATCCTGATCAACAACGCAGGCTACGGCGTGCCGGGCGGATACACCCGCGTCGACTGGGACCCCCACGCGCGCTTCATGCGGGTCCTGGTCGAGGCGCCGCTGCGGTTTTGCCACTTGCTGTTGCCGGGCATGCGGCAACGCGGTTACGGGCGCATCGTCAACGTCGCCTCGCTGGCGGGACTGGTGCCAGCGACGCCGGGCAATACGCTGTACTCGCCCGCCAAGGCATTCCTGATGCGGGTATCGCAGGCCCTGGCGATGGAAAACCGGAACCACGGCATCCACGTGTGCGCGTTGTGCCCGGGCTTCACCCGTTCCGAATTCCACGACGTCAGCACGGCGCGCGGGCTGGTGTCGAAATTGCCGGGCTGGATGTGGATGGACGCCGATGAAGTCGTGCGTCGAGGCCTCGATGCGGTCGAACGCGGCCGCGTGGTGTGCGTGCCGGGCCGCATCAATCGCACGATCAAGGTGGTGATGGACCTGCTGCCGGATCGGGTCGCACTCGGCCTCGTCGCGCGACGGGCGAAACACTTTCGTCTGCGCGATTGACCGGAAGCACGCAGGGTGGACCCCGCGCAATGGTTTCCACCGATTCCTCGGCTGGAACATGGCGGAAGCGGCTGCGCCGCTTCCGCCCTGCGCGATTGACCAGCGGCAGGGTGGAACCCGCGCAGCGGTTTCCATCAAATCCGCTACAACGCCAGCGTCTTCACAACCCGCGCCGCGGCGTCGGCAGCGGATTCCTGATCCGAACGCAAATGGATCGTCGGTGATTCCGGCGCCTCGTAGGGCGAGCCGATGCCGGTGAAGTTGGCAATCTTGCCGGCGCGCGCCTTGGCGTACAGCCCCTTGACGTCGCGCGCTTCGCAGACCTCGAGCGGCGCGTCCACGAACACCTCCAGGAATTCGTTTTCGCCGATCAGGTCGCGCGCCATCCGGCGCTCGGCGCGGAACGGCGAAATGAACGAGACCAGCACGATCAAGCCCGCGTCCATCATCAGGTGCGCGACTTCCGCCACGCGGCGGATGTTTTCCACGCGGTCGGCGTCGGTAAACCCGAGGTCGCGGTTCAGGCCGTGCCGCACGTTGTCGCCGTCCAGCAGGATGGTGTGGAAACCATCCGCAAGCAGGCGCCGCTCGACGAGGTTGGCGATGGTCGACTTGCCGGATCCGGAAAGGCCCGTGAACCACAGGCAGCGCGCGGTCTGCCCCTTGATCCTTGCGCGCGCAATTCGATCGACATCGAGGTGCTGCCACTGCACGTTGCTGTCGCGGCGCAAGCCGAAGTCCAGGGTGCCGCAGCCGACCGTCGCGTGCGAGTCCCGGTCGATCAGGATGAAACCGCCAAGCCGGCGGTCTTCGCTGTACGGTCGATACGCGATGTCGGCATCGAGCGACAGGTTGCAGTAGCCAATTTCGTTGGCGCCCAGGCGCGTCGCCGCGAGGTGCGCCTGGGTATCCGGATCCACGCGGTGCTTGATCTCGGTGACCTGCGCGCCGGTCGTGTGCGTCGCCAGCTTCATCAGATAGCGCCGGCCCGGCAGCAGGGCGGCATCGTCCAGCCACAACAGGTGGCACGCAAATTGCGCCGCGACCCGCGGCTGGTGGGCCGGATCGGCGATGACGTCGCCGCGCGACACGTCGATCTGGTCGGTCAGGGTGAGCGTGACGGCCTGGCCCGCCTGGGCGGCATCGAGATCGGCATCCCCGCCCACCACCCGCGCCACGCGCGAACGCTGCCCACCCGGCATCACCACCACTTCATTGCCGGGTGCGACCTGGCCACCCGCGATGGTGCCCGCATAGCCGCGGAACGTGTGGTCGGGACGGTTGACCCATTGCACGGGCAGGGCGAACGCGGCATCGACCTGCCGCTCGACCTGCGCCGTTTCGAGGTACTCGAGCAACGGCTTGCCGGTGTACCACGGCGTGTTCGGGGAATGCGCGACGAGATTGTCGGCATGGATCGCGGAAACCGGGATGGCGTCCGCGTGGGTCACGCCGAGATCGTGCGCAAGGTTCACGCATTCCTGCTCGATCGCGTGGTAGCGCGCGTGGTTGTAGTCGATGAGGTCGAGCTTGTTGACCGCGAACAGGACGTGCCTGACGCCGAACATCGCCAGAATCGCGACATGACGCCGCGTCTGCGTTTGCACGCCGGCACGCGCATCGACCAGCACCACGCCGAGTTCGGCGTTCGAGGCGCCACTGGCCATGTTGCGGGTGTATTGCGCGTGGCCGGGGCAGTCGGCGACGATGAAGGCGCGCTTGTCGGTCCCGAAATAACGCCACGCGACATCGATGGTGATGCCCTGTTCGCGCTCCGCCTCGAGGCCATCCAGCAGCAACGCGTAATCGGGCTTGCCGCCGCAGGTCCCGTGCTTCTTGCTATCGCGGACCATCTGCGCCAGGCGATCGTCCGGAACCATCCCCGCCTCGGCCAGCAGGCGTCCCAGCAGCGTACTCTTGCCGTCGTCCACGCTGCCGCACATCGCGAATCGCAAGGTGTCGCGATTTTCCAGCGCGGTCAGGCGCGCGGCCAGTGCCGACGCCGGCAGTTCGACCCGCCCGCCCGGTTGATCAGAAGTAGCCTTCACGCTTCTTGCGCTCCATGGAATCGGACGGGTCGAGGTCGATGATGCGTCCCGCGCGTTCGGATTCGCGGGTGTCCAGCATCTCGGCGATGATCGCATCGAGATCGGCGGCGCTGGACTCGGCAGCAGCGGTCAGCGGCCAGCAGCCCAGGGTGCGGAAGCGCACCATCTTCGGGACCAGCTTTTCGCCTGGTTCCAGCGGCACGCGTTCGTCGTCGCGCACCAGCAGCGCGCCATTGCGCACGAAGGTCGGACGTTCTTTTGCGAAATACAAGGGCACCACTTCGATGCCCTCGCGGCGGATGTAAAGCCACACGTCGAGTTCGGTCCAGTCCGACAGTGGAAACACACGCAGGGTTTCGTCGGGCGCCAGTCGCGTGTTGAACACGCCCCACGGCTCCGGCCGCTGTTTGCGGGGCTCCCAGCGCTGGCCCGCGCCGCGCAGCGAGAACACCCGTTCCTTGGCACGCGCGGGATCCTCGTCGCGGCGCGCGCCGCCGATTGCGGCGTCGAAGCCATGTTCGGCCAGCGCCGTGCGCAGCGCCACGGTCTTCATGACGTAGGTATGCTTCGAGGCGTCGTGGACGGGATCGGTGTGGCCCACGCCCTCCTGATTGATGTACTCGATCAGGTCGACGTCCTTTTCGCGCGCGATACGATCGCGGAACTCGATCATTTCGCGAAACTTCCACGTGGTATTGACGTGCAGCATCGGCAGCGGCGGCTTGGCGGGATAAAACGCCTTCAGCATCAGGTGCAGCAGCACCGACGAATCCTTGCCGATCGAATACAGCAGCACCGGCTTGCGGCACTCGGCCACCGTCTCGCGAAGGATGCGGACGGATTCGGCTTCGAGCCGATCGAGGTGTGTTTGCAGGCGCGCGACGCTCATCACGAAATCATCCCGTGCATTCACGACCGCATTGCGCCACGCCGATGCCGGGGATTCTCAGCCCCGCCACGAGGCACGACCGCGCGATCGCCAAACCGCAAGGATAACCGATTCGATCCGTTCCAATCCGGGCCCAACCCCTCGCCGGTCCGCCTCTTATACTGCCGCGGCATGCAGGCCACGACCGACATCGACATCTCCGGATCGCGCGCTGCTGCGCGGCTGGCGTTCGCACGCGCCGCCAGCCGCGACCCGAACGCCACCCTCCAGGCCGCCTCGGAAGACGCCAGCGCGCGCAGCTACTGGCGCGTCGGGGGCGCCGGCGATATCGCCATCGTCATGGACGCGCCTCCGGGCGCGTGCGACCTCGGCGTCTGGCTCGACGTCGCCGCGCGCCTGCGCGCGGCGGGCCTCAACGCGCCCGAGGTGCTGGCCGCGGATCGCGAGCGGGGTTTCCTGCTGCTGTCCGACCTCGGCACCCGCCCGTACCTGTCCGAACTGAACGACAGGACGGCCGAGGGCCTCTACGCCGACGCGCTCGACGCGCTGTTGACGATGCAGACCGGCGTCGATGCCGACGGCCTGCCGCGGTATGGCGAAACGCTGCTCACCGCCGAACTGGAACTCATGCCGACCTGGTTCCTGCAACGCCACCTCGGCATCGACATCGGCTGCGACGAACGGGACATCATCGAGGTTGCGTTCCGCCTGCTGATCGACAACGCCACGATGCAGCCGCAGGTCTTCGTGCACCGCGACTACCACAGCAGGAACCTGCTGGTCGTGCCGGGCCACAATCCCGGCATCGTCGATGTGCAGGATGCGGTGCTCGGCCCGATCACCTACGACCTCGTCTCGCTGCTGCGCGACTGCTACATCAAGTGGGACGACACGCGCGTGCGCGGGTGGGCCGAATCGCATCGTCTGCGGCTGCGCGCCGCCGGCGCGCTGGACTCCCGCGTCGACGCCGCGCGCTGGCAACGCTGGTTCGACCTCACCGGCTTGCAGCGCCACCTCAAGGTCCTCGGCATCTTCTGCCGGTTGTGGTACCGCGATGGCAAGCGCGCCTATCTCGGCGACCTGCCGCGCGTGTGGCAGTACGTCCACGACGTTGCTCCGGGGTATCCGGAATTGCGCAATTTCCTCGCACTGCTGGAACACTGGACCGAGGAACGCGACCTGACGGAACCGGCGCCGTGAAGGCACTGTTGTTCGCCGCCGGTCGCGGCGAACGCATGCGTCCGCTGTCGGACACCACGCCCAAGCCGCTGCTGAAGGTCGGCGGCAGGCGGTTGATCGAATGGCATCTTGAACGATTGGCCGGCTGCGGCATCCGCGACATCGTCATCAACGTTTCGTATCTGTGCGAACAATTTCCAGAGGCGCTGGGCGACGGGTCGCGTTACGGCCTGCGCATCGAATACAGCCGCGAGGGCGACGTACCGCTGGAAACGGGCGGCGGTATGCTGCACGCGCTGGCTTTGCTCGGCGATGCGCGCGCTTCCGGTCAAACTTTTCTCGCCATCAACGCCGACATCTTCACCGACTTCGATTTTGCGCAGCTGCCGCCCGCGCCGCGGGGCATCGCCGAACTGGTACTGGTGGACAACCCGCCGCAGCATCCCCATGGCGATTTCGGGATCGACGCAAGCGGCCGCTTGCTGCCGCGCGCGGATTCGCCGGGTGCGACACGCGGGCTCACGTTCGCAGGCATCGGCGTCTACAAGCCCGGGATCCTGCACGACTGGCGCACGATCATTGGCAACGTGTCGGGCGCACGCGAAACACCGCCACGCTTTTCGCTCGCACCATTGCTGCGCGCCGCGATCGCGCGTGATCTGGTGACGTGGCAGCACCATCGCGGTTTCTGGACCGATGTCGGCACGCCGCAACGACTGGCGGAACTGGCCACCCGGTTGCGCGAAGAATTGTAGGAGCCGGCCGCCGCGCAGCGCCTGCTCTTTCCGTTCCGGCGACATGGGCCACCGTTCATGTCCGAGCACCCGATGGTCGCGCGCAGGTGCGCTCCTGCGAAAAGCCCGGGAATCTGCAACCGACCCACGGACCAGGTTTTTCGTAGGAGCCTGCCTGCAGGCGACCCCGATCGCATGCAGGCGACCACCGCGCGCAGGCGCGCTCCTAGGAATCGCGCGCCGCGAGCAATTCGCGCAGGAAGGGAATCGTGACGCGACGTTGCGCCGCCAGTGCGGCGCGGTCAATCCGGCGCAGCAACGCAACCAGAGACACGGGATCGCGCGGCTGGCGCGCAAACCACCAGTCCAGCACCTCGTCGTCGAGGCGCAGGCCCATGCGCCCGGCCAGCAGCCGCAGCATTCCGCGGCGTCCGGTGTCATCGAGTGGATGCAACGCGCGCTGCGTGCACGACGCCAGGCGCGACACCAGGTCAGCCAGCCCGATCCCGAGTTCCGATGGCGGCCCGGCCCCGGCAAACAACATCTGCGCGGATGTGTCCTTCACGCGGTTGAACAGGTCGAACAGCGCGCGTTCGGCATCGTGATCGCCCGCGACCACGTGCAGGTCGTCGATCGCGACCAACCCCGCGGCATCGATCCCGGCGATGGCATCCGCGCGCGGCTCGGGCACCTGCGCCAGCGACAGGTAACGCGCGCTTCGACCGGACTCGATCGCGGCGCGACAGGCGCCGATCAGCAGATGGCTCTTGCCGGTGCCCGCGATGCCGTGCAGGAAAACCCACGCACGTCCCGGGTCGATCGCCAGCGCCTCGATCTCGCGCAGCGCGGCTTCGTTGTTGCCGGGGAAAAACGCGTCGAGGCGCTGGTGGGACGGCCAGCGCAGGTCGAGGGGAAATTGTCGCGTCATGTCGGGGCGGGGGGTTCCCGCGGATCCGCGTCGTCGCCGGCATCCTTCCCGACGGACGCGCCGGGCGAGGCCACGATCTTCCGCGGCGCCTGCCCGCCATACAGCGGGCTCGCCTCGTAGCGTTCGCGCAGGAAGCGCAGCAGCACCACCGCGATCGACGCCATCGGCAGCGCCAGCAGGATGCCGATGAAACCGAACAAATAGCCGAACGCGAGCACCGCGAAGATCACCGCGACCGGATGCAGGCCGATGCGGTCGCCCACCAGTTTGGGCACCAGGACATAGCTTTCGAGCAAATTGCCGACGCCGAACACCACCAGTACCAGCACCAGGTGGAACACGTCGTGGAACTGCACCAGCGCGGCGACGATGCTGGCGACGATGCCGATGATGAAACCGAGGTACGGCACGAAACTGACCAGGCCCGCGATCATGCCGATCAGCGGACCGACCTCGAGGCCGACCAGCCTCAACCCGACCGCGTAGAAGATCGCCAGCCCCACCATCACCAGCAACTGGCCGCGCACGAACGCGCCGAGCACGCTGTCGGTTTCGCGCGCGAGCCGGCGGATCGTCGGCTGCGCTTCGCGCGGCAACAATGTGTCGACGTGCGCAACGAGCTTGTCCCAGTCGCGCAACAGGTAGAACGTCACCACCGGCACCAGCACGACCGCGACGCCGACGCCGATCAGGGCGATTCCCGAACGGGTCGCGTACCCGAGTATGGTGGTCGCGATGCCGCCGACGGTACCCGCGTGCTCACGGGTGCGCGCGAGCACGGTCGCGAGGTCGAATTCGCTGGCGGGGATGTGCAGCTTGCCCTCCAGCCACGGAATCGCGTGGAGGTTGAACCACGTCGCGTAGGTCGGCAGCGCGGCAATGAAACGCACGACCTGACGCTGGATGAACGGTATCAACAGCACCAGTGCAATCGCCACCACCAGCAGCATCAGCAGGAACACGATGCTGGCCGCGAGTCCACGATGCAGGTGCAGGCGTTCCAGACGATCGACCAGCGGATCGCCGAGATAAGCGAAGACGCCTGCCAGCAGAAACGGCATCAGGATCGGGGACAGCAACCAGACCAGCCAGCCGGCCACGACCGCGATGATCAACCATTGCCAGCGCTGTGCGTTGGTCATGCCGAATGCTTCCCGTCCCTGATTTCACGCTGCGCCAGCAGGCCCCAGCGTACGACGTAGTCGAGTCCGCTGGCCGCGGTCAGGATCGCCACGACCCAGACCGGGATCGCCATGGGAACGCCCCATCCGAAAGCCTGATCGGCCAGCACCAGCAGGATGAATCCTATCTGAGCTACCGTCGTCGCCTTCGACAGCCAACTCGGGCGCGCTTCGAAGGTATGCAACACCCGGTGCCACGCCAGCGCGCCCAGCACGATCACCACGTCGCGCACCACCACCAGTACCACCAGCCAGCGTGGCACCTCGTGCAGCCACCCGAGCGCGACCAGGCAACCCACCAGCATCAATTTGTCCGCGACCGGGTCGAGGATCGAGCCGAGCCGGCTGTGCCACCGGAAGCGCCGCGCGAGATAGCCGTCCACGCCGTCCGACACCCCGGCGACCCCGGCGATCACCAGCGCGGATTCGTAACGACCCCACAGGATCGTCGCGATCAGCGGGGCGACCAGCGCGATGCGCAATACGGAAATCAGGTTGGGCAGATGCCGCCACGGGCTGCCACGGGCGCCAGTGTCGGATTGCGGTCTTCCGCTCACGGCCCCGTCACGCTCAAGGCGTCCAGCGCAATGCCGCGTCGGCGCCCGGATGCGGCTGTACGGCTGGCGCAAGGTGCCCGGCTGGCGTGGTCAGCGCGGCCAGCGCCGTCGCCAGCGGCTGGTCGGAAGTCAGGCGCAACAACACCCCGTCGCCCGAGGCTGCCACCGGGATCACGTCATGCAACGCCGAATCGCCTCGCAGGGTAGCCAGCAGGCTGGCGAATGCGTGGCTGTTGTCGATGCCGCCCACCCACAGCGTGCCGGT
>DASUKQ010000001.1:0-15515 GCA_036278635.1 Rhodanobacteraceae bacterium | reverse complement strand
GCGGGATGCTTGAAATGCCGCACCGGCCGGTCCAGCAAATGTTAGCAAATTGTAAGTTCATGGCGTACAATGAACCCCAAAGACGGCGCATCCGGCCGTCGCGGACGTGACCCACACAGTAAGGCATCGGTCCCGGATCAGACATGCGTCGAACACTTGCCAATGCATTGCTCGCCGGTTTGGGCCTGGCCCTGCCGCTGTGGGCGTTCGGCCAGACGACGATGCCGGTCATTCCCGCCGTCGAAGGGGCGCACGACACCACGCGGACCGCCGGCGACAATTCGACGACACCGCTATGGCGGCACAAGGACACCACGTTGTCGGTCATGGCGAGCGGCCGCGCAGGCGCTGCCGTGCCAACCGGCGTCGCGGCCGCGGATGGCCAGACCCATTCGGTCGCCGCAGGGTTCACCCTGCTCACCAAACCGGGCCTCACCGCGCATGCCAATGTCCGGGAGATCCGCTGGTCCTCGCTCGCCCCGTCCTGCACCACGGCGGTGCCGGGTGCGCCGACGGCCCCGGCCTGTTTTGGAGACGCCATGCTGGGCGGCGTGCAGCGCGGCGAGGTCGGAGCCGGATTCGCCGGGAACGGCGTGAAGCTCGATCTGTCGGTGGGTCAATCGCAAAGCGATTCCGTGGCCCCGCCGGCGTTGTCGCGGCGGGTGACGTTGCCGCGCGTGCTGCCGGCCGAAGGCGGCGCGGACGTGGCGGCGCCGTTGTGGTTCCGCAACAGCACCGCGACCAGCATCAGCGCGCGCGGCGAGCTGGACGTTGCGCCGGATACCCGCGTCAATCTGGGTGCCAGCGTCGGCCGCGTGCGGTTCCTCCCGGGGTCGGGCCTGACCGGTGACGACACCCTCGACCAGACCACGCTCAGTCTCGGCATCCAGCACGGACCGGTACGCGGCGCGATCGTCGGCCATGTGCTCGAACCCAACCTGCCCGGCGCCGCACTGGACCAGAACCAGCGTTGGAGCGGCATCGACCTGGGCATCAGCGTGCGCCTGCCGTGGCGCGGCGAACTGAACTTCGGTGCGCAAAACGTCTGGACGTCCGGGCGCTCGCCGCTGCTGTTCGGACCCGGTACCGCCACGCCCGACCAGGGACGCGTGCCGTACGTGCAGTACCACCAGGACCTTTAAGGCCTGATCAAGTCGCTGTCGTCACTTGCCCCGGCAGCGGGGGGCTGTTCGCGCGGATCGGGGTGGCCGGGGCGGACGTCATCGAGGCACCATTCGTCCTTCGACTCCGCGCCTTCGACGCTACGCCCAGGGCGGGCGGATCCTGAAAACCCTCACCCGGAAAACCCGTCGCTTGCCGGCGCCCCACGCGGCCGGCACCCTTGCAGCATGATCCCCGACCTTTCCGCACAGACGGCCGAGACCCTGAACCGGGCATCCGCCCTGTTGCAGGCCGATCGGCACGCGCCCGCGCGCGAGTTGCTGGACAAGCTCGTCCACACCCAGCCCGGGTGTGCCGAGGCGCATCGCATGCTGGCGATGTCGCTGTGCCGGACGGGCGAGTTCGTGCGCGCACAGAAAGTGCTGCGCAACTGCCTGCGCCTGCACGAAGACGATATCGAGGCGCAGGTCCTGCTGGGTCGCGCATTGTCCGCGACCGGGCAAGTCGCCGAAGCATTGCGCGTGTTGCAGGACGCATCGCGGCGGGACCCTGCCAGCGTTGCGGTGGCGTGTGCGCTCGGACGCGTGTTGCTGGCGCAGGGACGCGTGGAGGATGCGCTGCGGGCGATGCAGCCGGCGGCACGTCGCAGCGACCCGGCGGCGCCGGAGTTGTGGATGTTGCTCGGGCACGCCCGGATGGCGCACGGACAACCGGTCGAGGCCGCGGAGGCGTTCCGCGCGTGGCTGCGGCTCGAGCCGGGCAACACGGACGCGCGCATGCGGCTGGCGGCGGCGCTTGCGGACGCGCAGCAGCCGGCTGAAGCGGAGACGGAGATACGCCGCTGCCTGGCGGCCGGCGCCGCGACGCCCGAAACCAGCTTCGTCCTGGCCCGCGCCCTCATGGGGCAGGGCCGGCTGGATGAAGCCGAAGTTGTGATGCGGGACGTCGTGCGTGCGCGTCCGGGGCATCTGACCGCGCAGCAGAATCTCTCCGAGCTGGTCTGGATGCGCACCGGCGACATCGGCGCGGCCTGCGCGGAACTCGATGCGACCCTGCAAAAGCAACCGGACCTGCACCGATTGTGGATTACCAAAGCGCGCCTGCTGGTTAGCGCGCGTCGCGCGCCGCAAGCCCTCGCGGCCATCGACCAGGGGCTGGCGGTCGCGGGGGACGATCCCGATTTGCTCAGGGCCGCAGCCACGGTCGCGCTCGATGTCGACGGCTCCCGCGCCCTCGAATTCGCGCAACGCGCCTTGCGCGCCACACCGGACGACCGCGCGGCGCTCGTCGCGTTCGGCAATGCTTCGCTCGCGGTCGGAGACGCCCGGCAGGCGTTGGAGACTGCGGCGCGCCTGCACGAATCCGATCCCACGGACGGCCAGGCGCTGGCCATGCAGGCCGATGCCCTGCGGATGCTGGGCGATGGCCGGTACCGCGAGTTGCTCGACTACGAGGGCCTGGTGCGCGCCGAATTGCTCGACGTCCCGGAAGGTTGGCCGGACCTCGATGCATATCTTGCCGATCTGGTCGGCGACGTGCGGCGCCTGCACACCTCGCGCGCGCACCCGATCGGCAATTCGCTGCGCGAGGGCAGCCAGGTCCAACTGACACCGCAGCAATCGCCCTTCGCCTCGGTTCGCGCATTCCCGCAAGCCATCGACGGACCGATCCGCCGCTACATGGCGTCGATTGGCCAGGGCGCCGACCCCATGCGCCGCCGCAATACCGGCCGTTACGCGATCAGCGGCGTGTGGTCGGTCCGGCTGCGGCCGCATGGTTTCCACGTCAATCATTACCATCCGCGGGGCTGGATTTCGTCGGCCTGCTATTTGCACCTGCCGTCGGCGGTGAACCAGGGCGGTGGAGAGGGCTGGCTGAAATTCGGTGAACCGGCATTCCCGACCGGCCCTGTCCTGGGGCCGGAATACTTCATCAAGCCCGAGCCCGGCCTGCTCGCGTTGTTTCCTTCCTATATGTGGCACGGCACCGTGCCGTTTTCCGGCGCACCGGGAGACAACCGCCTGACGGTCGCTTTCGACGCGATGCCTCGGTCCTGAACGCCACCTGACCGCGACGCCTGCGCTTAACATTGTTTTTACCAAACGAGATAGGATCGGCCTGTCGGGCCTTCAGGACCGCGTGGTTCGGGGCTCTGCCGAAGCGTCGAGGAGGGCGTATTCCCGCACCCGGTGGGCAAATCAATCGAATCCCCGAGCCCTTCCGCCGAGGCACGCGCGGAAAGCTCCTGTGTGACGCGGGGATTCCAAACGGGTTAGAAAGTTGTTAGCATGCGACCTGCCGAGGGTTCAACAAGGCCTCGTCGGCGATCCTGACGGGGACCTTTCCCGAAACTGTTTCACACATCAATAGACGTTTGGAGAGTGCAATGAGACTCGACCGCAGTGAGCTGTCCAAGGCTGTGAATACGGCCCTTTCGCTGGGTGCCGTTGCTGCTGTGGGTGTCGCCGGAACTGCCATGGCGCAGAACGCGACCCCGGACCAGAGCAACCAGCAACAACCGCAAACCCTGCAGACCATCGTGGTCACGGGTTCGCATATTCGCCGCGTGGATCTGGAAACCTCCAATCCCGTCGTGGCCATCAGCGCCCAGGAAATCCAGGCCACCGGCAAGCTGACGCTGGGTGACGTGGTCCAGAGCCTGCCGGTGATCACCGGCGGCGTGGAGAACCCGCGCGTCAACAACGGCGGTGGCAGCGGCGCCACCAACGTCGGTCTGCGTGGTCTGGGTGCGCAGCGCACCTTGATCCTGATCGACGGTGCCCGCCTCATCGGCCTCGGCGGTGTTGCCGACTTGAACGTCATCCCGGCCGCCGCAGTCGAGCGTATCGAAGTGCTGACCGACGGCGCATCGGCCGTGTACGGTTCAGACGCGATCGGCGGCGTCGTCAACATCATCCTGAAGTCCAATTACCAGGGTGCGCAGTTCCAGTTGAACTACGGCATTTCCGACCACGACGACGGCGCCCGCCGCGGCGCCAGCTTCGTGTTCGGCCAGACGTCCGACAAGGGCAGCATCCTCGCCGGCGTCAGCTACAACAAGTTCGACGGCGTCCTGCAATCGGCGCGTGACTGGTCGAAGGATGCCCTGTCCGCCAGCGTGACCGCCAACGGCGGTCTCTCGGTTTCGGTCGGTGGCTCGACCTTCGCCGCGCGCGACTTCATTTCGGTGGATCCGGCACTGGCCGCGCAGTTCGGTTGCTCCAGCGACCAGACCTTGTCGCTGAACCCGTCGGCGTGGACCAACAGCGACGCCCCGACCACCAACGCCGACTATCACTGCTTCGGCACGCAGCCGGGCGACAAGTACAACTACGCGGCGGTCAACCTGTTGATGACCCCACAGGAGCGCACCAACGGCTTCTTCAAGGGCACCTACCACCTGACCGACAACATCGATTTCTACGGCACGGTCATCCACAACAAGACCAGCTCGGGCTTCCAGCTGGCGCCTGCGGTGTTCGGCACGGCGACCGTGGCTGGCGTGACGATCTCCAAGGACAGCTACTACAACCCGTTTGGTGTGGACTTCTCTGGCACCAGCGGTGCCCTGTACCGCTCCCGTCTATACCCGTCGGGAAATCGTGCGGCCCAGATCGGCACCACCACCGACTTCGTGAACTTCGGCTTCCGCGGCCACTTCAACGTGCTGGATCGCGACTGGACCTGGGACGTGGGTTACAACTACGTCCACATTTCGCAGGTCAACACCCTTCTTGGCTTGCCGGACCAGTCCAAAATCCTGCCGGGCCTGCAGGCGTCGTTCCTGAATGCCGACGGCGTGGTCCAGTGCGGCACCCCCGCCGATCCGATCTCGCTCGCCGATTGCACGCCCTGGAACGCGCTGAACCTGAACTCGCCTTCCGCCCAGAGCGTGCTTGCGAGTGCCGCGTCACCGGCACTAACCAACTTGTATCAGACCTTGCGGACGGAGCATGCCGACATCAGTGGCGGTCTGTTCGACCTCCCCGCGGGCACCATGCAGTTGGCGGCCGGCGTGTCGTATTCCAAGCGCTACCGCAACAACACGGTGGACCCGGTGTTGATCCTCAATCCGGCCACCGGCACCTGCACCCTCGGCAGCCAGTGCTCGGCGCACACCCAGGGTGGCTACACCACCAAGGAAGCCTACGCCGAGTTGTTCGTCCCGATCCTGAAGGATCTGCCGTTCGTGCACGCGCTCAACGTGACACTGGGTGATCGCTACTCCAAGTACAGCACCTTCGGCAGCACCAACAACTGGAAGGTCGGCGTGGAATTCCGCCCGATCGAGGACCTGCTGTTGCGCGGCACCGTATCCACCGTGTTCCGTGCCCCGAGCATCTCCGAAGTGTTCCAGCCGCCGGTGAGCAGCGCGCCGCTGCTGAGCAGTGATCCCTGCGATTTCATCGCGCCGACCCCGACCACCCCGAACCCCAACGCCGGCAACCCGGCGTGCGCGGGCGTGCCCGCGACCGGCACCTTCATCGACCAGTTCGTCGCGAACGCCCAGCAGATCAACGCGATCACTTCGGGCTCCGCCTACGCCGGCTTCCCGCTGGGTCCGGAGCAGGGCAAGTCGTTCGACTTCGGCGTGGTGTATTCGCCGCACTTCGTGCCCGGCCTGTCGGTGAGCGCAGACATCTGGCGCATCTACCTCAACGACACCATCACCAGTGTCGGCGTGCAAACCGTGCTGGACCTGTGCTTCGCGGGAGTGACCCAGTATTGCCCGATGGTCGACCGCATCCAGGCCGGCCCCAATGCCGGTCAGCCCGGCACGTTCCTGCAGCCGACGGCCAACCTCGGCCGCGTCGATGTCACCGGCGTGGACTTCGCGGCCAACTATCGCCTGCCCGCGTTTTCGTTCGGCCAGTTCACCATCGGCCTCAACGCGACCTACATGAAGCAGTTCAAGATCCAGACTGCGCCGGGCCAGGAAGGGAACACGGTGATAAATTCCGCCGGCGTGATGGGCACGACCGGTTCGTCGCTGGCCGCCTCCTGTCCGTTTGCGGCGGGCGCGATCTGCTTCTTCCCGCGGATCAAGGCGCAGGGCAACCTGGGCTGGCAGCTCGGCCCCTGGGATGCGCAGTGGACCATGCGCTACAGCCATTCGTTCGAGATCCCGAACGAAGTCCAGAGCGGGCTGAACGTCCAGGGATTCGACCGCTACGGCTCGTACGTCTACAACGACGTGACCGTGGGCTACAACATCGAACCGATCAACACCCGGATCGACATCGGCGTGGACAACGTGTTCGACAAGGAGCCCCCGATGCTGTGGGCCAACCACTCGCAGAACGCCAACACCGACCCGAACGACTTCGACACGCTCGGCCGCTACTATTGGGGCCGCCTCACGGTCAAGTTCTGATCGGACGGTATCGGTTCAACCTGCAACTCCTGAGCCGCACGAGCTATGCTCGTGCGGCTCTTCTTTTTGTGTGACGCGCAATGAATCATGACGACGTGACCGGTCCGATCGTCGCGGCCGTGAAGGCCGGCGCCGTGGGGGAGGCCGAGCGGCTTTGCCGCCTTCGCCTCGACCAGCAGCCCGAGGACTCCAACGTATTGCTTTTGCTGGGTCTGAGCCTGCAGCGCCAGGGTCGACTGGCCGAGGCAGTGGCTCCCTACGCGCGGTTGACGCAACTCCACCCCGAAAACAGCATGCATTGGGGCAACTACGCGACGGCACTGCGGGTCGCCGGTGACGTGGAGGGCGCACTGCGCGCGGCCGAAACTGCGGTCGAACTCGCGCCCGACGAGCCGCAACGCCTGGAACAGCTCGGGCTGCTGCTCCTGCAACTCGGCCGCTTGCCGGATGCACGCGACACGTTGCTGCGAGCCTGGGCGAAGGCACCGGATTCGCCCGGCATCCGGATCCATGCCGCGCGCGGGTGCATCGCATGCCGTGACACGCGTGCCGATATCCTGCTAGCGCCGTGGCGGGAATGGCTGCCGCTCGACGACGACTTGCAGTGCGAACTTGCCGACCTGCTCTCCCAGGTGGGCGAGGTCCGTGCCACGGTCGAACTGCTGGAGGATCTTGTCGCGCGTGCGCCGTCCAACGTGCCCGCGCTGCTGCTGCTCGCCAAGGCTTACGAACGCGTCAACCGCGTGGACGAGGCGGCCGAGGTGCTGGACCGGGTTGCCGCGGGCGCCACGGCGGCCGATGGCGTCGGTCGTGAAATCGGCATCCAGCAGGCACAACTTGCGATGCGGCGCCGCGCCTATGGCGAGGCGCGGGTCCTGCTCGAAGGACTGGGTGATTTCAGCGACACGGAGTATGGCCACTTGTACTCGCTCGCGAAGGCGTGCGACAAGCTGGGCGACGCCGCGGCCGTAATGAAAGTGTTGCGGATCGCGCACCAACGCCAGGGCGATGAAATCCGGCAATATGCGGGGCACCTGTATGCACCCGATGCGCCGCCGCTGCCGCACGCCAACGACCGGTTGAATGCGGAGGATTTTCGCCAGTGGCCTGACCTGGCCGGCCCGGACCTCGCGCAATCGCCGGTGTTCGTCGTGGGATTCCCGCGCTCCGGGACCACGCTGCTGGAGCAGATGCTCGACGCCCATCCACGCATGCAATCGATGGATGAAAGGCCCTTCCTCAACAATCTTGCCGACCAGCTCGGGGACATCGGGATCAAGGTGCCCCGGGATCTGCACAAGCTCGACCAGCGGGACTGCGACGAATTGCGCAAGGGCTACCTGATCCTGGCGTGCGGCAAGGTGCCGCGGCGCTGGGATGCACGGTTGGTGGACAAGAATCCCCTGAACATGTTGTGGGTGCCGATGATCCACCGCATGTTCCCGCGGGCGAAGTTCATCCTCGCGTTGCGCCATCCCTGCGACGTGATCCTGAGTTGTTACATGCAGAACTTCCGCGCGGCGCCCCTCGCGGCGGCCAGCAGGTCGCTCGAACGGCTCGCGCGCGCCTATGTCGCGGCGATGGAAAACTGGCGTTACCACGAGTCGCTGATTCATCCCGACGTGTTCGTTTCGCGCTATGAAGACCTGGTCGCGGACACGCCGGGGCGAACCCGGAAAATCGCGGAGTTCCTGCAACTCGACGACGCCGAATCGATGCTGCGATTCGACGCGCGTGCGCGCGAGAAGGGCTACATCGCCACTCCCAGTTACACCCAGGTGATCGAGCCGGTCAACGCCCGCAGCATCGGTCACTGGCTCCAGTATCGCGACTATTTCGAGCCGGTACTGCCGATCCTCGCGCCCATGCTCGAGCATTGGGGCTACCCCGTCGATATCGGGCAGGCTGCCGGGGCGCACTGATGGCACTCACCGATCGCCTGTTCGCACCGCCCGCCTCCGACGCCGCGAAGATCGAGCACCGGCAGGCCGGACTCGCCCCGCGGCTACGTGTACTGATCGGTCGCGCCGGCGACGCGCTGGCCCGTCGCGATCTTCCCGCTGCGCAGCGCCCGCTTGCCGATGCACTGGCGATGGCCCCGGGACAGCCCGATGTCCTGCGCC
Source organism: Rhodanobacteraceae bacterium (assembly GCA_036278635.1). Classification (GTDB taxonomy): domain Bacteria; phylum Pseudomonadota; class Gammaproteobacteria; order Xanthomonadales; family Rhodanobacteraceae; genus 66-474. The sequence goes on along the minus strand of DASUKQ010000001.1, from coordinate 6,896 downwards.
TGTACGCGCTTTTGCAGGCCGAGGTCGGCAATCTCCACGGAGCCTCCGTGAACTTCGAGGCGGCAATCGCCGCAGCGCCCCATGACGCGATGGGCTACTGGCAATTCGCGCAGGTGCTGGAGCGCGCCGGCGATATCGCGGGCGCACTGCAGTGGCGGGAACGCGCCGTCGCCCGCCTGCCCGATTCGCCGCTCGCGTGGGCCGACCTCGGCGAACACCTGTTCAGCCACGACAGCGTCGACGCTTCGATTGCGCCGCTTGAACGTGCCGCGGAATTGGCGCCCGATTACGCGCCGGGGTTGTTCAAGCTGGGCAACGCCTACGTGGCCTGCGGGCGTCCGGACGACGGCGCCGCGATGATCCGGGCGGCGCTGCAGCGGGAACCGGCTTTCGGCGCGGCGTGGATCGGCCTGGTGGACATCAAGACGGTCGAGATCACCGACGAAGAACTGGACCGGATGCGTGAAACGCTGGCCAGCCCGCGGATCGATCCGGGCGAACGCACGGCGCTGGAGTTCGCGCTCGGGATGGCTTACGAACGCGCAGGACGACACGCCGATGCCTGGGAGCGGCTGTCCTCGGCGAACGCGCGCCGCAAGCGCGAACTGCGGCCCTGGTCAGGCGAGCAGTTCCGCGACCGGGAACATATCGCGATGGAAGTCTTCGGAAACAGCCATGCAGGTTCGGTCGATTCCGCGCTGGGCGAGAACGTGGTTTTCATCGTCGGCATGCCACGATCGGGCACGACCCTGGTCGAGCAGATCCTGGCTTCGCATTCGCGAGTCCATGGTTCGGGTGAGTTGCCGGCGCTGCCACAGGTGCTGACCGAGGAGTCCACCCGACGGCAACAGCGCTACCCGGAGTGGGTGCCGCACGCCAGTCCCGGGGAATGGGAGCGGCTCGGACGAAGGTATCTCGAGTTGAGCGCGGGATTCCGGCGCGAACGTCCGGTTTCGACCGACAAGCTCCCCAACAACTGGCGCGCGATCGGGGCGATCAGGGCCATGCTTCCCGGCGCGCGCATCGTGGTGTGTCGGCGCGACCCGCTCGAGAACTGCTGGTCCTGCTTCAAGCAGTATTTCACCCAGGGCTGGGAATTCACGTACGATATCGAGGATCTCGCGACGTTCTGGAAGGGATTCGACCGCGCCGCGTCGTACTGGACGGAGCGTGCGCCGCAGCGGGTCCGGGAACAGCGCTACGAAGCGCTCACCGAATCTCCCGAGTCCCAGATACGCGCGTTGCTGGCGTTCTGCGGCCTGGCCTGGGAGGACGCGTGCCTGAACTTCCACAAGTCCCGGCGTGGGGTCCAGACCCTGAGCGCCGCGCAGGTGCGCCAGCCCATGCACAGGCACCGGTCGACCGCCGCCGACTATGGTCCGTTGCTGGACCCCATGAGATCGGCACTCGGGTTGCCGCTGTCCGCGGGCATCGCGGATCGCCGCGATTGATCCTGCCGACGGTGCAGCACCGTGGCACCTGATTCCACCATCAACATCGAGGCGTCGCAGTCATGTCCCTCACCCGCGCAATTGAAATCGATGGTCGCCCCCTGAAGATCTATGACGACCTGGTGCCGTTGCCCGAAGTCAAACGGCTCACCAACGCCTTCCTCAATGCCGCTTTCGTCTGCGACGAGGTGGCCAGGCCCGATACCTACGCGGCGCGCCACTGGCAACTGACCATTCCCCTCGAAACGGCCCGGCAACTGGTGGTGTTCCAGCCGACCCTCAAGGTCTTGCAGGACTTTCCCGAGCGCAGCCATTACCGGATCTTGCGCGTGTACTGCAACCACGCCTCGTATGGCGACATGCTATTCACGCACACCGACGTCCACGAAGGCAAGGAGGGGCTGACGGCGCTGTGGTACATCGCGCCGGAATGGAACGTCGAGTGGGGCGGAGAAACCATGCTCTACGACAGGAACCAGGACGCGGTCGCGTGCGTCACCCCGCGACCGGGTCGCCTGGCAATCTTCGACGGCACGATCCTGCACGCCGGACGCCCGCCGAACCGCATCTGCTACGCGCCCCGTTACACGCTGGCGTTCAAGCTGGAGCCGCCGCCCGACGCGTGAGTTTCATCCGCGCAGTCGCGAAAGTTCCGGGATGTATGGCAGATATTGTTCCGAGCGGTTCACCGACCGCGAGTGGATCGGTTGCCGCGCCTGCCACAGGCTGGCGGTACTTATCACGTTGTCGGATCGGTGATTCGTGGCGACAGCGTCGGCAGCCGTGTCCGGGATCCCGATCCATGCGGTCAGTTCCGCGACGATGCCATCGGGCGCCGCGACCAGGTCCTCGTAACGTACCGTGCGGATCGATCCGGGATACCGCTGCCGCCAATGTTCCATCAGTCGTTCGCAGTCGCGCATCACCCGCGCGATGTCGTCGAAGTCGTAACTGTAGCCCTGCACGTCCTCGAGGAAACACTGCATCCACAGCGACAGCGCGGTATCGCGTGCATTGCGCTGGCAATAGATGACCTTTGCGTCGGGAAACATCGCGAGCGCCAAGTCGAGGTAGCGGAAATTGAGCGGCTGCTTGTCGATGAACCAGCGCGCGTCGCCCGCATCGTCCTGGCGAACGTGCGCGACATAGGTTTTCGCGGCGCGTTCCAGCACGGCGCCGTTGGTTGCGCCCTGCAACTCCGGTTGCAGCGCGAGTCGCGCAAGCCACGGGGGCTCGCCGCGGTTGCACACGCCCGGAAGCCGGCCCAGCCGGTCCGCCAGCACGGTGGTGCCGCTGCGCGGCATGCCCACGATGAAGATCGGTGAGAAATCCGGCGTCGGTGGAATGCCCGGCATGTTCGGCGCCGCCGCGAGGCGCGCCTCGATCGCGCGTCGCCATGCCTTGCGCGACCAGGCCGCGTCGCGTTTGCGGATCGCGTTGCCCGACCGCAGGTTTTGTGCGGCTTCGCCGTAATCGCCAATATCGTCGCAGGCCTTGGCGAGGGCGAAATGCAGTTCCGCGCGCGCGAGGTCGGACAAATCATCGCGTCGGAGGCCGGCGCGGAAACGTGCGAAATCGGGATGCGCGGGGTCCGGGTAGCGCAAGGTGCTCGCCAACCCGATCGGTACGTGCCATTCGACCGCGCGCGGGTCGTGGTCCAGGGCGAACAGATAATGCTCGCGCGCGCGTTCGAATTCGCCCGTCTGGATCGCGAGCATGCCGGCGTAGGCGTGCAGGCGTGGATCGTACGGATTCGCCTCGATCGCGGCTTCCGCGATGGCTTCGGCGTCGCGCTTGCGATCGGATTCGTCGAGCAGTTCGATCGCCGTGATCGAGAGGTTTGCATCGCGCCGGTTCGCTTCGTCCGCGAAACACGCACGCAGAACCGCGGCGGCCGCGGCCGTGCGTCCCTGTTCGCGCAACATGCGTGCCAGCGAAAATGCCGACGCGGCATCGCCCGGATGCCGGGCAAGCAACGCCCGGAGCGCCGCTTCCGCTGCTTCGGCCAGGCCGCACTGTTGCAGGATGCCTGCTTGCGCGCGGCGCAGCTCGAGCGACTCGGGGAAAGCCCCGATGGCCTGGTCCGCGAGGCTTCGCGCACGCTGCAGATTGCCGCGAAGCACCTCGGCGCGTACCGTCGCAAGCAGGTCCCCTTCGCTGCGCGGACCGGCCAAGTTCAGGTACTGGCGACGTAGGGCGGCAGGCCGAGGCACTGCCGCAACGGATCGAGCAGATTGCCGTAACGCTCCGCGTGGGCAGTGTCCGCGCGCAGTGGTTGCCGCACCTGGGTTGCGCTGGGGGACCGCACTTCGCGGGTGGTTTCATGGAAGCGCACGCATGCCTCCTCGAACGGCAGTTCGCACGCATCGAGCAGTTCCCGGATGGCCTGCCGTGGCTCGGCGACCAGCGCTTCGTAGCCGTGCTGGTACACGTGCGACGGGTGCAGCGTGGCCCAATGGGTGGCGCTGCGGTCGAAGTCGCGCCAGAACGCGGCGAGGTCCTCGGGGGTGCGGGTGTATTCGTTGTTGAACAGATGCTGCCGATAGCACGAGAAACAGGTTTCCAGCGGATCGCGCCGGCAGATCACGACATGCGCGCCCGGCAGCATCGCGCGGATCGCGCCGACATACATCCAGTTGCCGGGCAGCTTGTCGGTGAACATGGGGCGTTGCTTGCGCCAGTAGACCGTGCGCTCGAGGTAGCGCTCCCCGAGGCGCTGCCAGTCGCCGGGTTGCATGGCCTGGACCCAGCGCGGGAAAGGTTGGCCCCGGCGGCGCGACTCCTCGGCCAGTACCAGCGACAGGTCCGGCAATTCGCCCGCGCCTTCCACCTGCGAATGCGAAGCAAGGATCTGCTCGACCAGCGTGGTGCCCGAACGCGGCATGCCCACGATGAACAAGGCTTCGTGGCCCAGCCCGGGATCGGATGCTGGCGGACGCGGCGGCGTGAACGCGGCGTCGATCGCGCGGACCGCGTCCGAAAACCCCTTGGCGTCCCAGTGGAGGCGGAGGCGGGCGATGGCGTTGGCTTCCCTCAATGCATCCAGCGACTCGTCGTAGCGGCCTGCGCCATCGAGCGTTTTCGCCAATGCGAACCCGATGGCGACGCGATCGAGGTCGCTGGCACGATCGTTGCGCAGCGCCGCGCGCATGCGCTCGATGTCGTCTTGTCCGAGCGCCCCGGTTCGCAGGTCGGCGAGCCCCCACCAGGCCATCCCCGACCACGGTCGTTCGGCAAGGACCTTGCGATACTCCGTCGCGGACGCCTCGGCGTCCCCGCGCATGCGCAACAGGTCGCCCAGCAGCGCGCGTGCCCCCATGTTGTCGGGGGCGAGCTCGATCGCGCGTTGCAGCGCTTCGACGGCTTCGTCATTGCGTACGCAACGCGTCAGCATCAAGCCGAGGTTGTACCAGGCGATCGCGAGACCTGGCTGCAGTTCGCAGGCACGGCGCAGGGCGTGGATGGCGCCATCGAAATCCCCCGAGGCGCCCAGTATCGTGCCGAGCGTGTTGCGATACAGCGGATCCATCGGACGCAGCTCGACGGCGCGCTGGATTGCAGTAATGGCGCGGGCGTTGTCGCCGCGCAGGCTCAACGTGCCGGCATGCAGCCGCAATACTTCGGGGTGGTCCGGGAAGGCGGCCAGCGCGGGCGCGAGCTGCGCCTCGGCCTGGTCCGGCCGCCCGAGTTCCAGCGCCTGCGCGGTCGCGACGACCCGCTTTGCCGCGGGGTCGTCGAGGCCCTGGAGGCGGGGCGCGGTCATGGCTGTTTTCCGTGCATGAAGGTGGGATGGGTCTCGCGGATGCGGTGCATGGGGACGATCGTTTTGACGGGACTGGCTATCATAAAGACGCACTCGTCATGGATGCCAGCATGCAGGCCACTCCCCCTGCTTCGGTCGACGCGCAGCTCGCTGCGGCGCAGGCAATGTTCCAGCAAAACAACGTGGCCGAAGCCGAAGCGCTGTTGCGTTCGGCGCTGGCGCGCGAGCCTTCCCGGGAAGACGTGGCGATGCTTCTGGCCAGGGTGCTGCAGAGCCAGGGACGCCTTGGCGCGGCGGCCGGGACGTTGCTCGCGGCATGTCGCGCAAACGGCTTCGAACCCGGAATGAGCATGCGCTGCGCCACGTTTGCCCAGCAGTGCGACCGGCACGCCATCGCGGGACAGATCTGCGACGGCGCACTCCGGCGCGACCCGGTCGAACCGGAATTGCTGGTGCTGGCGGGCAACGTGGCCCGCGAGACGGGCGATTTCGAGACCGCGCGTACCCGTTACCTGGCGGCGCTGGATGCGGGTGTCGATCTCGACAAGCACCACGTGCTCGGCGCGCTCGCCAATACCCGACGCCATGACGATCCCGCGGATCCCGAAATCGCCCGTTTCGCGGCGCATTTCGTCGACACACGATTTTCCCCGCGTTCGCGTGCTTCGGCGGGTTTCGCGTTGGCCAAGGCCCGGAACGACCTTGGCGACTACGCCGGGGCGGCGCACACCCTGCGGGACGCCAACGCGGTGGTCCACGCGGCGTGGGCCTGGGATGCCGCGGCATGGCGCCGCTTCGTGGCCACGCGCGAGCGCGAGCAGGTGACGGATGCGGCGGGGGTTCCGGATTCCTCTTTCGTGCCCGTGTTCATCGTCGGATTGCCGCGCACCGGTACGACGTTGACCGCCACCTTGTTGGCCCGCGCGACCGGCGCACGCGATCGCGGAGAACTGCGCACGTTGCGCTACATCGGCGACCAGCTTGCCGCGGGCGGCCATCTGGGCAGCCCGGCGGCGCTGGCGGAAGCGGCCGGTCTGTACCGCAAGCTCGCGGTGCAGGACGACGCGCCGACGACGTGGTACCTCGACCAGGATCCGCTCAACTTCCGTTGGTTGCACATTGCCGCCGCGATGTTTCCACAGGCCAGGGTGATCCATTGCCGCCGCGATCGCCGCGATACCGCGTTGTCGTTGTGGAGCCAGGATTTCGCACATCCAGACCTGACCTTCGCCTACGACTTCGACGACATCAAGGCGTACATGACCGGCCACGATGAGCTGATGCGCCATTGGAAACAAGCCTTGCGCATTCCGTTGCACGAACTCGATTACGAAGCGCTGGTGGCGGATCCTGAAGAAACCGCCGCGGCGTTGCGCGCTTTCATCGGCGCGCCGGAAACGGGTGCCGATTCATCCATGGGTGCCACACCGGTGCAATCGTCCAGCGTGTGGCAGGCGCGCCAGCCGGTCTACACGTCCTCGGTTGGACGATGGCGCCATTACGCACCGTTCGTGCCGGAGCTCGAGCGGTTCGGGTAGACGGCGCGGAGGCCCTTGCCGCCCTTTGCGCGCAACGCGGCGCAATGGCAGCTCGGGTCGCCTGCAGGCAGGCTCCTACGAAAAGCTTTTCCAAGACGCTCTTCGTAGGAGCGCGCCGGCGCGCGATGGGTTTTGCACTAAGGT